>DASSJS010000529.1:0-5966 GCA_035691085.1 Longimicrobium sp. | reverse complement strand
CAGCAGCATCTCCGGAACGCCGTTCACGAACACCTCGTTCAAGCGGTTCGACGGGTCGGCGGCGAACCCGGCGATCGCGACGTCCATCGTTCCCGCCGGAGCGGTGGCCATGCGCAGCGACGGCGTGACCATGGAGGGGCTGTATCCCGACGCGCTGCAGGTGTTCACCGAGGCCGAGGTCGCGGCGATCGTCCCGCCGGCGGGGGTCACCAACGTGTTCCCCTACGCGTTCGTGATCCGGAACGCCGATCCCGACGCCACCACGCGGGCGCTCCCCTCCGCCGCGTCGAGCCCCAACCAGTTCGACGGGGTGTTCACCGTCACCAGCCGCATCCCGCTGCAGGCCACCCCCACGGATGACGTGTTCACCCTGTCGTACCTGATGATGGCCGTGGTCGACAGCGAGACGCGGATGACGGAGAGCATCGAGGAGGGGCAGGACACGTCGGCCGTGCGGCGGCTGCGCGAGCGGGCGGCGGCGCTCGGCGCCACCACCGTGACCGTGCTGGCCGGGAGCACGGCCGCCGGCGCCGACGTGGCCGACTATCTCGGGCAGCGGCAGATCTGCACCGTGCGCACGGCCGGCACCGCCGCGTCTCCCGTCACCACCATCACCACGCCGGGCGCGTACGCCCGGATCGAGATGCTGCGCCCCGGCGAATCCACCAGCGCGTGCGGGGCGGGCTTCCGCTCCGGAACGGCGTCCACGCCCGCCTTGAATACGGTCTATCCGGTCACGGTGAAGGCGATGGACCGCTACGGGAACGTGTTGACGGCAACCGCCGACACCGTGGCCGTGTCGCAGATCTCGGGTCCGGCCGCCACCTTCGGCGCCGCCGCGCCGCTGGTGTCGGGGCAGGCCACGGTGAACGTCACCTGGCAGGCCGCGGGGAGCTCGGTGCTGGCCGCCACGGGGCGGCGGGTCCGCTCGCGGCGCACCATCACCGTGCCCGCCACCGCGACCATCACGCTGAACACCGGCGACAACCAGGCGGCCATGGCGGGCACGGCCGTGCCCACCGCACCCTCGGTGGTGGTGCGCGACCTGGGCGGCACCCCGCTGGCGGGTGTGCCGGTCACATTCACGGTGACCAGCGGCGGCGGCGGCGTGACGGGCGCGACCGCCACCACCAACGCCAGCGGGGTCGCCACGCTGGGCAGCTGGACGATGGGGGCCACCGGCGCGCTGAATACCCTCAGCGCTTCCACGCCGCGGGCGTTCACCCCGGTCAGCTTCCGTGCTTCGGGGTGCTCGGGCGGCGGAGGAACCGGCTACGCCATCACCCTGTGCTACACCACCACGATGACGGCCCCGCAGCGCGCCGCCTTCGACAGCGCCGCCGCCCGGTGGAGCCGCGTGATCACCGGTGACCTGGCCGGTGTGTCGGTGAGCGCCCCGGTGGGAGCGTGCACGACCAACTCGCCCGCGTTCAACCTGTCGGTGGACGACCTAGTGATTTTCGCGGCGGTCGAGCCGATCGACGGCCCCGGCGCGATCCTGGGCGCCGCGAGCTACTGCGGGGTTCGCACGTCGGGTGGCCTTCCGTTCGCGGGCTTCATGCAGTTTGATGCGGCGGACATGGCCTACATGGAAGGGAACGGGCTGATCACGGGGGTGATTCTCCACGAGATGGGGCACGTGATCGGGATCGGCACGCGGTGGAGCGCGTTCGGCCTGCTGCAGAACCCGTCGGGCGCCACCCCGCTGGACACGTACTTCTCGGGGAGCAACGCGATCACCGGCTTCAACAACATCGGCGGGAGCACCTACACGGGCGGCAACAAGGTGCCGGTGGAGAACACCGGCGGAGCGGGAACCGCGAATGCCCACTGGCGCGAATCAGTGCTGGCGAACGAGCTGATGACGGGCTGGGCAAACGTCGGATCGATGCCGTTGAGCCAGCTCACCGCCCGCTCACTGGCCGACATGGGCTATGCGGTCAACGTTGCCGCCGCCGATCCCTTCTTCCTGACTCTGAGCCTGCGCGGTGACGGCGCCCCGGCACCCGGCTCGGTCCCGCTGGGGAACGACGTTCTGCAGCTTCCGCTGTTCACGGTCGATCCACAGGGAAACATCTCACGCGTGCGCTGAGCGCGCGCTGGCAGGCGAGCGGAGTCGATCCGCTCGCCTGCCCAGGATCTGCACGGCAGCCTTCTTTCCTTCCCCGATCGTGGGGATTCGCCGCGAGGCGGGCTGGCGCGTATCTTCCGGGCCGCGAGCCAGAGAGACGCGGAACGGAACCGGAGAGAGCGAATCGTGACCATCACCCCCAAGCAGCGCGCCTTCCTCAAGAGCCTGGCGCATCACCTGAAGCCCGTGGCGTTCGTGGGGAAGGAAGGGATCACGGACAGCACCCTGCGCTCCATCCAGGAAGCGCTGAACACGCGCGAGCTGATCAAGGTGAAGGTGCTGGAGGCCGCGCCGCTGCACGTGCGCGACGCGGGCGCCGAGCTGCAGGAGCGCATCGAGGGCTCGGCCCTGGTGCAGACCATCGGCCGCATCGCCGTGATCTACCGCCCGCACCCCGACAAGCCCGAGATCGAGCTGCCGTGAGGAAGTGCTGGGTGCTGGGTGCTGGGTGCTGAGTGCTGAGTGCTGAGTGCTGGGTGCTGAGTGCTGGGTGCTGGGTACTGAAGAGCCCCGGGCCGTCTTCCGTCCATGGAGGATCGGGCCGGGGCTCTTCTCATGGCTGATTGAAAGGCTACGGAGCCAGCTCCGCACCGGCGGCTGAAGCCGCAGCAACAACAACGAGAAGCCTCGCAAACTGCGCGAGGCTCCACCAGCCTGGATCTCGCGCGACTGCCTTCATCCTCCGTGGTTGCCACGGCAACGCAGTGCGAGACTCAGCAGCCGGCAGCCAACTCCTCCGTACCTCCGTACCTCCGTACCTCCGTACCTCCGTACCCCCGTACCCCCGTACCCCCGTACCTTCCGTCCCCGCGCACCCTCCCGGCCACGGCCCCGCAATTGCGTTGGAACAAGCCACAAATGGATGCGGGAGAGGCAGTTGACTCGGGACCCGGGGGAACAGTGATGTCGATCCGACTTCTACCCAAGCGGCTCGTCGGGCAAACCATCCGAGGGATCCGCACGCGGCTGGGGATGAGCCCGGCCGACTTCGCGAAGAGCTTGGGTGTGAGCGACGTGGCCGAGGTGGGCCGGTGGGAGCGCGGCACCTCCCAGCCCGAGTACGGCACGCTGGCCAAGATCGCCGCCATGGGCGTGGTGGACGTGCTGGTGTTCCACGAGCAGCAGCCGCAGGGCGCCCTGCCGCAGCTCACGCCCGGCGAGGCCAGCGAGCTAAACGACATCCTGGCGCGCATGGAGGGCCTGCTGGCCGACGCGCGCCGCCTGGTGAGCCGTGCCACCAACCGCACCGCCATCGAGCTGCTCGAGGCCACCTCCGGCACCGCCCCCGCGCAGGCCGCCGACACCGGCGACCTGGTGCTGGAAGCCGCCGTGACGGTGGAGGCCAGGCCGCGCGCCCGCTCGCGCGCCGCCTCGGCCGGGCGCCAGGCCGCGAGCACGCCCGCGCGCGCGCGCTCCGGCGGCGGCTCGCGCAAGAGCGGCTCTTCCAGCACGGGCTCGTCGTCTACCCGCTCGTCGGGCACCGGCTCGTCCAGCTCCAGCACCTCGGGCGGCGCCACGGCGAAGTCGGGCGGGTCGCGCTCGTCGTCGTCGCGATCCGGCGGCGGATCGTCGCGGTCGCGGGCGGGCTCGTCCGGCGGCTCGTCGAGCGGGGCGTCGAACTCGTCCAGGGGCGAGGGCACGGGCACCTCCGCCTGAACGCGAGGCGCGGGGCGAGAACAGACCGGGCGCGGCGATCGATCTCCGCGCCCGGTTTTCGTTTGCGATGGCTGGATGCTCGGCGGAGAGTCGTTTTGCGTACCGAGCGGGTGAAGCCTCGCGCAGTTTGCGAGGCTTGTCGTAGTTGTTGCTGCGGCTTCAGCCGCCGGTGGGGCAAGCCTCGAGACTTGCCACTCGAAACATCTTCCCGCCGCCGCGGGTACCCGCCCGTTCCGATCCAGATCGTAGAACACCCGGACCCGATTGCCGGGCCACGCGCGGCGGCTCATCTTCTCCCCGTACCGCTGGTCGCCGTCCGTTTCCACCCGCAGGCACTGGAGCAGTCCCTTGATCTTCTCCCGAACCCTGGCCGCCACGCTCGCCCTGGCCGGCGTGGCGATCGGCGCCGCCGCGCAGGAGCTGCCGCGCACGCACACGCCGCGGCCCACCACCGCCGCCATCACCCCGGCCGACCTGATGACGCGGCTGTACATCCTGGCGGATGACAGCATGATGGGGCGCGAGAGTGGCACCATCGGCAACGTGAAGGGCACCAACTACGTGGCCGCGCAGTTCCGCGCCATCGGGCTGCGGCCCATGGGCGAGAACGGCGGCTTCTTCCAGACGGTGCCGCTGGTGCGCCGCGGCCTGCAGCCCGGCGCGCGGGTGACGGCCGACGGCGGCGCGCTGCAGCTGGGGCGCGACTACCTCCCCGTCACCGCCCTGGGCCAGTACAGCTTTTCGCCGGAGTTGAACGCGCAGAACGCCCCCGTGGTGTTCGGCGGCCGCGTGGGCGCGCAGATGCTGGCGCCCGCCGACGCCCGGGGGAAGTTCGTGATCCTCCTCCCGCCGGCCGGCGAGAACGGCGCCGACAACTACCGCTGGTGGCGCAGCGCGGCCATGCAGACCTACCCCGGCGCCGCGGGAATCGCGGTGGCGTCGATGGACGTGACGCCCGGGCAGCTGGTGGAGGCGCTGCTGGAGCCGCAGATGGAGATCGCGCACGACGAGGAAGCCACCACCGCCGCGCCCGCCATCATCGTCACCCGCGCGGTGGCGGAGCGGATGCTGGGGAAGGCACTGGGCACGGCGGCCGTGGGCGACGCGGGGAAGACGGCGGGCGGCGCGTACCGCTTCGCCGGCACCCCGGTGGCGGCGCCCGCGCGCAACGTGATCGGCGTGCTCCCGGGGAGCGACCCGGCGCTGCGCGGGCAGTACGTGGTGATCAGCGCGCACAACGACCACGAGGGAATGCTGGCCGCCGCCCTGGACCACGACTCGGTGCGCGCCTACAACCGGGTGATGCGGCCGCAGGGCGCCAACGACCCCATCGGCACGCCCACAGCCGACCAGGCGGCGCGCATCCAGGCGCTGCGCGACTCGCTGCGCCGCGTGCACGGCGGCGTGCGGCGCGACAACGTGATGAACGGCGCCGACGACGACGGCAGCGGCACCGTCACGCTGATCGAGATCGCGCAGGCGCTGGCCGCCGGGCCGCGCCCGCGCCGCTCCATCCTCTTCATGTCGCACACGGCCGAGGAGAAGGGGCTGTACGGGAGCCAGTGGTTCACCGACCACCCCACGGTGCCGCGCGAGTCGATCGTGGCGGCGCTGAACATGGACATGGTCGGCCGCGGCCGGGCCGAGGACGTGGCGCACGGAGGCCCGTGGAGCATCCAGATGATCGGCTCCAGCCGGCTCTCCACGCAGCTGCGCGGGGTGATCGACTCGCTGAACGCACGGCGGTCCACGCCCATGGCGATCGACTGGAGCTTCGACGCGCCGGGGCACCCGCTGAACCGCTACTGCCGCAGCGACCACTACATGTACGCCCGCTACGGCATCCCCATCACCTACTTCTCCACCGGCTACTCGGTGGACTACCACATGGCCAGCGACGAGCCGCAGTACATCGACTACGACCACATGGCCCGCGTGGGCGCCTGGGTGCGCGACATCGCCGTGGCCGTGGCCAACCGGCCGCAGCGGCTGGTGGTGGACGGGCCGAAGCCGGACCCGAATGCGCCGTGCAGGCAGTGAGAGGGTGCTGAGTGCTGGGTGCTGGGTGCTGGGTGCTGGGTGCTGGGTGCTGGGTGCTGGGTGCTGGGTGCTGGGTGCTGGGTGCTGGGTGCTGGGTGCTGGTTCACCTGAGCTCAGGTTTTGATCCGATCCAGCGCCT
>DASSJS010000528.1:0-13025 GCA_035691085.1 Longimicrobium sp. | reverse complement strand
GCGCGCGCGGCCGTCAAAGGGGCTCGTTACCCCAAGGCAACGCCAAGCATATCACCCTTCGGCGTTGGCGCGGCCTTCGAGCTTGTAGTCGTCGTTGGTGGCGCTCAGCGTCAGCAGCAGGCCGCTGTCGGCGATGGCGCGGATGTCCTCGGCCTGGCCGGGGCCGAAGAAGAGCAGGTCGCCCTCGTGCAGCTCGTACTGGCCGCCCGCGTCACGGTAGCGCAGGCCGCCCTGAACGACCTGCAGCGTCATGGGGCTGTCGGCGTTGTGCGTGCCGATCTCCACGTCGTTCGCCACGGCCAGCAGCACCACGCGAAAGCGCTCGTCCTTCACCAGCGTGCGCCCCGCGCGGCCGCTGCGGCGGTACGCCTCGTCCTGGCGCAGCGTCTGGAGCTGCTCGGCGAGGTGGAAGGTGAGCGAGGGCCCCGCGAGGGGGCGGCTGATGGACGACATAGTCCGGCTCCGTCTCTGGCTGTTCTCGTTCCGCGCCGTTGCGCGCGCACCCCGCTCCAGCGGTTGCAAGGCCGGGGCCGCGCGCGGACAACGCGGCCGGGCGGGACGCGGGCCACCCCGCCGTCCAGCGAATCCGCCGGCGCCGTCACGCCGCTCCGCCGGGGGTGAGCGCGGCGGCGGCGTCCTCGGCGTGCTGGAGGGCGTCGCGGATCTGGGCCTGGTTGTTCCGGATCCATTCGGCGAACTGCGCCTTGTACTGCTTCTCCAGCGTGCGCAGCCCCGCCAGGGCCGCCTGGCGCGCCCACGAGGCCCACGGGCTGGTGTCGTTGAGCGCGGTGATCACCGCCTGCAGCGAAGGGCCCCACTGGCTCTCCACCAGGGCCGTCACGCGGGCCAGCACGGGAAAGCGCTCGATCTCGCTCCGGGCATACTGGTAGAAACCGACGAGCTCCTCCCAGTCCATGTCGTAGAGAAGCTTCTTCTCCAGCGTTTCACCGAACTCGGGGCCCACCGCGGCCATCATCGCGCGCAGCTCGCCCACCTGCGCGTCGACCGGGGCCATGGCCTCGCGGCGGCGCAGCTCCCACTCGCTCAGGTAGGTCACCTGGTCGCGCTTGTCCCACAGCTGCGCGGCCAGCGAGCGCGCCGTGGCCGGGATGTCGTCGAAGTCGATCTCGAAGCCCACGTGCGCGGCCAGGCGGCGCTGCTCGAACACGTTGAACCAGATGTCGGCGTCGGCGGTGAAGCGCGCGCCGCTGGTGGCGCTCAGGCTGCCGCTCACCGACAGCCGGTCCACCTCGAAGGGGATGGCGGCGCGGGCCTGGCGCGCCGCGAAGTCGCCGGCCTGCTGCAGGGTGTCCACCACGCCGCGCGCGGTCTCGAACGCCTTCTTCGCCGCGTCGCGCGTGGTGCTGTCCACCGTGCGCCCGAACTCGCGCAGCAGCTCGTCGGCCTTGCGCAGGAGCAGGTCGTTGTAGTGGTCCAGCTCGGCCTTGCGGTCCAGGATCAGCTGCTTGTGCCGCTGCAGCTCGTCGTACAGCGCGTTGCGGATGCGGTCGAGCTGCTCGAGCACCGCGTCCACCGCCTCGGCGATGAACGGCACCGCGTGGCGCGCCGCCTCCAGCGCCTGCTCCGCCGCCCAGAGCACGTGCGGGAGCACCTCCACCTCGATCACCAGGCGGGCGCGGGTCAGGGCGTAGTACGCCCAGTTCCAGAACTTTCCCCCGCCGTCGAGCCCGTTGTACCAGTCGTCCAGCCCGGTCAGCTCGCCGCGCCGCCCCTCCAGGTTGTGCCGCGCCTGCGCCACCTGGTCGATGAACCACTGCAGCCCCTGCTGCGCCTGCTCGTTCGCGGTGCGGATGAAGGCACGGCGGGCCTCGCGCTCGCCCTCGTTCACCTGCAGCAGCCCCAGCACCGAGTCCACGTGCTGGCTGAGCGACTGGATGATCGACTCGACCTGCTGCTTGGACTGCAGGATCCCCGCGCGGACCGCGTTGTAACCCTCTTCCACCAGCCGCGTGAAGCGCTCCCACTCCTGGTTGAAGATGTCCTCCGCCTGGCTCAGCGTCTGCCGCGCCTGCTCCATCAGCCCGTCGAAGCCCTCCTTCATCCCGTTCAGGAAGGAGGTGAACAGGTCTTCCTGGAAGGTGGCGGTGAAGGCGAGCGAGGTGGGCCGGTCGAGCGAGTCGCCGCGCACCACCAGCACCGAGCGGCTGCGGCCCAGAAAGAGGGTTTCCAGCCGCACGTCCACCACGTCGGGGCCCACGTTCACCACCCCCACCCCGTGCGTGGCCAGCGGCGGCACCGACACTTTCCCGTTCAGCTGCATGGCGGGCCGCGCCGGCCCGGTGAGCGCCAGCGACGGCCCGCGCGCGGGGTCCTCGCCGTGCGACAGCTCCAGCAGCCCGGGAACCAGCTTCACCGGCTCCGCCGCGTCGGCGGCGAACCGGTAGCGGTCGGGCGACACGCGGGAGAGCTGCAGCGTCCACACCTGCCCCAGCCAGGCGCCCACCACCGTGGCGCGCTCGTACGTCAGCTCGAAGCGCGTCTCGCCGAGCGGGAGGAGCGGGAGCGCTACCATGGCGCCGCCGTGCACCCACAGGGCGTCGTTCGAGATGCGCCCCTCCACCTCGGCGTCCACCGTGAAGCCGCTTCCGGGCGGGAAGAGCGAGAGGCGGGAGTGGAAGGTGAAGACGCCCGCCTCCAGCGCGATCGCGGCGTCCACCACGCGGTGGCCGAGCACGTCCAGCCGGGCGTGGCCGTCCAGCAGCAGCTCGGCACGGGGCTGCCGCCCGTCCGCCGCGGGGTGCACCTTCGCGGCGAAGAGGCCGCCCACGTCCATCGCCAGCAGCGTCCCCACGCTCCCGGCCACGCGGAACTGGGTGAGCACACCGCGCCCGCGCTCCACCAGCACCCCCGCGTACGCGTCCAGCGACACGGGGAGGTGGGGCACCGCCAGGTCGACGCCGCCCGCCAGGTACAGCACCACGCCGTCGTGCGGCTGGCCGCCCGCGGCCTCGCCCACCACCCCGCGCAGCGCCTGCACGAAGGTGCTCCCGCCGCCGGTGGCCTGCAGCGAGCGCACGAAGGCGCCGCGCTCCTCCGGCAGCGCGGCGGCGAGCGTGTCCAGCTCCCGCAGCGTGCTGAAGAGCCACGCCGCGCGGACGCGGAACGGCCCCAGCGCCACCCCCTGCCCGCCGTCGCCCAGCACGCCGTTGCGGTACTCCAGGGGGACGATCCCCAGGATGGTCCCCGGGTCCGGCTTCTTCACGAAGTTGGCGACGGGGACGAGCAGTTGGTCCACCCCGAGCGTGAAGAGCGTTTCCTCGCTCCCCAGCAGCGCGCCGCCCACGTACCTGGGCAGGCGCACGAACCCGGGGGCCACGTTCACCCCCAGGTTGAGCCCGTTGCGCGAGAAGAGGTCGGCGGGGAGGAGACGGTCGGCGTCGGTGAAGAAGGCGCGCAGCTCACGGTACAGGTCCACCAGCCCGCGCAGTGCCGTCACCAGCGTGACGTTGGCCAGGTTGTTGTTCAGCAGCGCCTGCGCCTCGAGCCCCTCCAGCCCGTAGCGCTGCACCCCCACCTGGCTGAACCACACGGGGACGGGGATGGGGACCTGGGTGGCGAGGATCACCAGCACCATCACGTCGCGCACCACCAGGCGGTTCTGGATGGCGGTGGTGCGGGTGAAGGTGTCGGCCACCTCGGCGGGAAGGAAGAGCGAGGCTGCGAGGGAGACGATGTCGAACTGGTCCACCGCCACGTCCACGTCCACCAGCAGCAGGCTTCCGCTCAGCAGCTCGCCCAGCGCGAACTTGCGCAGGGTGATCCCCTGGAACCCCATCGGCGTGGGGACGAGGAGGCGCAGCGGATCGCGCGGGGCGCGCACGTCCAGCTTCAGCCCGAACCCGGCCGAGGGGGTGAAGGCGATGTCCAGCTCCAGCTGCCGCGGGATGGTCACGTCCAGGTACTCGCGGAACCCCTCGGGGAGGCGGTTGAACTGCCCCGCCAGGAGCCGCACCACCGGCCGCAGCTCTTCCACCGGCACCTGCAGCCCCGTGTCGGCGCGGATGCGCTCGAGGACGTCCACGAAGGCGTCGGCGTCGAACACCCTGCCGCCCGCGCCGTCGTCGCGCAGCACGTGCAGGTCCAGCAGCGGGATCGAGTCCGGGAGCGCGTCGGCCAGCGCGTTCAGCCCCAGCTGCCGCATCCCCGCGCGCAGCGGCCCCGCGGGGAGCCGCACGTCGCGGACGATGTTGAAGCCGCCCGAGGCGGCGAAGCTGGCGCCGTCGAAGGTGAGCCGCGGCTTCAGGAAGGCGACCTCGCCCAGCTCGGCGAAGTCGAAGTGCCACCACTTCTTCCCCGCTTCCTGCGGGTCCGGGATCTCTGCGAAGCGGAAGGTGACGGGGCCCAGGGTGAAGCGCGTCCACGTCCGCGGCCCGGCGGGGGTCTCCTCCACCTCGTCGGCGAAGAGGCCCGAGCCGCGCAGGTCGATGGGCGACGAACCGAGCTCGAAGCCCAGCCCGCGCGCGCTGTCCACCGACAGGGTGACGCGGAACTCGCGGTTCAGGAGCCGCACCCTCGGCTTCCCGTTCTCCTCGCCGAAGACGTTGTTGATCTCCTCGGGAAGGGTGAGCGCCAGCGTCGCCTCGGCGTGGAACGACGAGCCCAGCCGCAGGTCGATGGCGTCCACCCCGATCCGCCCCATCCGGTCCATCACCAGCTCGCCGTTCACCACCACCGGCACGGGGATGGGGATGCGCGGCAGGTTGCGCGCGTGGAGGGTGACCCCCGCGGCCGAGGCGGCGAGGCGCGCGGTGACGGGGTTGCCGAGCAGGTCGTTCAGCAGCGCCAGCGAGCGGTCGACCGGGTCGTCGGATTGGGGCGACGAGGGGCGGGGGACGATGAGCCGCAGCGTGCTCTCCACCGCCACCTCCCACTCCGCCTCCTTCAAGATGGAGAACTGGTCCAGGCGGAAGGTGCCGCCCACCGTCATCGCCTCCATCCCCGGCACCAGCGGGATCTCCACCGTGAGCGGCTCCTGCCCCTCGTCGGCCGTGAAGGCGAAGCCCTTCTTCCCCGGCTCGTCGTAGATCCCCAGCGTGCCGCTGGCCCGGGGGAGCGAGGCCACCTTCAGCGCCCCCGCACCCTCCAGGTGCCAGGCGATGGCGCCCGATTCGGCGCGCTTCAGCTCCAGCTCCAGCCGCCCGAACGAGCCCTCCACCACGCCGGGAACCGACCAGGCGAGGGGGGATTCGGGGACCGCGCTGAAGGCGAAGCGCCCGTTCCCGGCATCCGCCTTCAGCGTGAGCGAGGGCAGGTCCAGCAGACGGATTGCCAGCGATCCCCCGACGCGCCACTCCCACCCCGCGTCGCCGCGCTTCAGGTGCAGCTCGAAGGTGACCGTCTCCACCTGCAGCTCGGGCACCAGCTCCTGCCGCGCGTGCGCCGACACGGTGACGGTCAGCTCCTGGAGCGCCGCGCCCGTCCCGCTCAGCGACAGCGACCCCGTGGCTTCGGAGAGGGTGAGCGTTCCCGCGGTGAAGCGGGCGATCGAGGCGGTGCCCTGGAAGGCGTAGGCGTGGGTGGTGAGGTCGAAGCTTCCCTCCACGCCCGAGATGGTGAGCCCCTCGATCCCCGGCAGCTCGGGCGGCAGCGCGATGCCGCCCGGCACGAACCGGGAGAGGATCGCGCCGATGTCGATCGGCGCGGCACCCTGCCGGAACGCCACCTTCCGCTCGTCCTGGCCGATGTCGGCCGTCACCGTCAGCTCCGCCGTGTCGAAGCGGATGCCGCCCTCGAAGTAGCCGGCGAAGCGCCCCGCGGCAAAGTCGTAGCCCACGTCGCGCAGCCCCAGCCAGAGGTCCAGCGGCGCATCGCCCCCGGGCAGGTGCAAGGGCGTGGAAAGCGATGACGAGCCGTTGAGCACGAAGGCGCGCGTTTCGGGCCGCGTGTCCACGCGCAGCAGCACGTCGCGGAAGAGGATGTCGCCCTCGATGGGCGGCAGGGGGAGCTGCGCCGCGGCCAGGAGCGAGCCCGCCAGCTGGCGGAGCGACACGTCCTCACCGGGAACGGTGCCGGCTTCGAGGATCACCCCCGTGCCGCCCTCCGCCGGCAGCTCGGCCGAGCCGGCCAGCGGCACGCCAAGCACGTCGATGCGGCCCGCGATCTTCCCCGACGGGCGGCCGTCGTAGCGCAGCGCCAGGGAGAGCTCTTCGAGGGTGATCCCCGCGCCGCCGGGGAGCTCCAGGGGGAGCCGCCAGTTGCCCTCCACGCCCAGGTGAAAGGCGTACGGACCCGTCCCCGGCGTGGCCTCGAAGCCCAGGTCGGTGACCACGGGGTCGCCGGGGAGCGACACCGGCGGAAGGTGGAGCGTGGGATTGGCCAGCAGCGCGTTCAGGCGCAGCGTGGAGCCCTCCTCCAGCCCCCCGGCGATGGCGAAACCGGGATAGCTCCCCTGCAGGAAGAGGAAGGAGCCGTCCGCCAGCTGGAAGCGGCCGCGCGCCATCGCGTCCACCGCGCGGGTGGAATCGAGCGGCCGCGCGATCCCCAGTTCGAAGCGGAGCTGGTCGAGGGTGAGCCCGGGGAGGAGCGGCCAGGGCGCGGGCGATGCCACCCCCAGCCGCACCTCCTCCAGCGTCCGCGCCGCCAGGTCGAAGACGACGCGGCCATGGCGCAGCTCGGGGAGCGGCAGGTCGCTGAGGCCCGGGGGGAGAACGGAGGAGAGGTCCGGCACGCCCAGGTCGCCGGCCAGCGCCTGGAGGTTGCGCAGGCTGAGCCCGGTGAACCAGCCGTCCAGCGCCAGCCGTGACGAGCCCGGCTCGATCCGCGAACGGAGCTGCACCGCCACCTCGCCCAGCCGCACCCCCGCGTCCAGCTCCATCCCCACGTCCATCCGCCGCCCCTTCTTCCGCGGCACGCAGAACAGGCCCAGGTACACGTCGTCCAGCGACACCGGGCCGAGCTGGAACGCCAGGGGGAGCTTGATGGAGAGCGCGGCGAAGGGACGCGCGCCGCTCAGGTCCAGCGTGCCCACCAGCGACAGGCCGCCCGGCACCACGCCCCACTGCTGGATGAAGTCGAGCGGGCCTTCCAGCCGCACCCCGGCGGCCAGGTTCAGGCCGGGAACCACGGGGCCGAACCGGTCGTCGTCGAACGCGTGGGACGAGAGGAGGACGGCGGGCGCGCTTACGTCCAGGTCATAGAAGAAGGATTCGCGGGTGGCGGGGAGGTCTCCCCCGCCGCCGGGCGCCAGGTAGCCCGGAAGCCCCGGCAGCGCCTGGCGGAACGACCAGCGGCCGTCGAGCCCGGCGGAAAGGAAGGCGCGGGCGCCGCCCGAGCCGTCGCGCACCTCGCCGCGCAGGCGGACGCGGGTGGCGCCGGCCACGTCCGCGTCGCCCTCGAGGGCAAAGACGCCGTCGTTCACCTCGCCGATCACCGGCGCGAACAGGCGCAGCCGCTTGCCGGGGAGCGACGCCACCAGCGCGGGGTCGACGCCGCACGCGGTAAGCAGGGGGGTGTCGAGCACCAGCGCGCCGCCTTCGCCCGCACGGGTGGCATCGTCGAAGCGGCCGCGGATCTCGTCCAGCGTCATGGTCATGGTGTCGGGCGTGGAGGGGGAGGAAGGGACGAGGGGGGCGGGAGTGCTCATTCGTCCTCCATCGCCGACCCGCCGCCGGTGGTCGTGCCGCCGGTGACCGTCACGTCCTGGTCATCCACCTCTTCCTCGTCGCCGTCGAACTCCTCGTCCTGGTCCTCGTCGTCGTCCCCTTCGTCCATCAGGTCGTCCTCGTCGTCATCCTCCTCGTCGTCGTCCGTCTCCGCGGCGGTTTTCAGGACGTTGTTCACGCTGTAGACCAGGCCGCCGCCGCCGCCCCCCGCGTTGTTCAGCTCGGTGATGCGCTCGTTCAGCCGCTTCTCGTATTCGGCCACGTGGGTGGAGCCCAGCTCGATGGCGATCAGCCGGCGGACGGTTTCCTGCAGCACGCGGTATTCGAGAAACGAAAAGCTCTCGCTCTGCGCGTCGATCAGGTGGTCGAGGAGAAGGCGGTCGGCGGCGCCCTCCTTCGTCATCAGCACCTTGTAGCGGATCACGTCGCCCAGGAGCAGGTCGGTGCCGGGCACCACGTAGGCGGTAATCTTCACCTTCAGGCGGCGCTCGGCCCGATGGACCGCTTTCAGGCTGAAGAGGAGGGCCGTTTCGATGGCCAGCTGTTCGCTGTTACAGTGCTTGCTGCCCAGAACGAAGTTGTAGAACTCCTCCGTGCCGGTGAGCGAGCTGGCCAGCAGGTGGCACCATTCCTGGTCGGTGCGCAGGGTGTTTCCCGCCGCCAGCCCGATCCCGCGGGTCGCCAGGAAATCGCGCGCGGTCTTGCTCGCCTGCACCAGCTCGTTGGCGCGCGTGGTGGGCGCCTTGGGCATGGTGTCGCGCCCCGTCCCCGACTTGCTGATCAGGATTCCCGCGGCCACACCCGTGAGGGTCTCGGCACCCTCGTCTTCCTCCAGCTCGCGCCCCTTCCGCTTCTTCGCGATGCCGGTCTTGTAGGCGCTGGACAGCCCGGTGCCTCGCGAGAGCAGGGCCACCAGCCGTACGCCGTTGGGCAGGTGGGGCCGGTTCTTCTTCTTGACCTTGGTACCGCTGTCGCTCACGTTGGCGTCGCTGGCGTACAATCCCTCGGCTTCGCCCTTGAAGCGCTTGTAGATCACGGCCTCGGCCGTGGTGGGATACACCGTAGCCGAGGACGCGGCGTGCGCGAGCCCCGGGTCGCTGCAGCGGTAATAGACCCGGTGCTGACTGTCCGTCGCCGTGTTGCTGAAGGTGCTGGGGGCGTTGCCCGCGTGGCGCGCAAGGTCGAGCCCGAGCGCGTAGCCGAAGGCGCGGTTCCCCCACCAGGCGTACGCGATCTCGCTGGCCGGATCGGTGCGCGCGGCGCCGATGTCGCCCATTCCGAAGCCGCGCGACTCCACGTAGAGCACGAAGGTCCGCAACACGCCGCCTTTCTCGAGGAAATACAGCGCGAGCGACTTGTTCTTCTTCGTGTCGCGGATCGCGTAGTTCCCGGCGGCGTGGATCCGGTCGCCGTCCATCACGTAAGGGTAGTAATCGCCCTCGAAGTTGTTGAGGTCCACGAACGCCTCGCCATCGGACAACACGCTGAGCCGCTTGATGGTGTTCCCCAGGTCGGCCGTGAATTCCCAGGACGTTGTCGCGCCCTCCTTCCCGTCCGACGTCAGCTCCACGTAGTGGGTCTGCGGCTGCCAGAGATTGCGATGCCGGTCATCCACCAGCACGCAGTGCTGCAGTACGGGCACCTTCGCGTCGGTCGCGGCCACCTTGCCGTTCATCAGGTAGCACCCCTGCTCGGCATCGGAGGCCTGATTCGCGAGCTTGGCGAGCGAGAGATTCAAGGGCATGGGCCGGGACGGGGAGGGAAGGCTGGGCGAGGAGCGGGAGGGCGCAGGGCGAGTGGAGGGAACGCATGGCGCCCCACTGCAACGGATTTGCGTTGCAGCCCAGCGCACAAGCTATCGGCCCTGCCGCCGGAAGAAAAGTGTATCCAACGTCTCCATTGGACTGTCCCCTCCCGCGCGATCCGGATCTCCAAACGGCAACGGCAGTCAGCCACTCAGCCCCGGATGCGGAGAGTCGTCGTGCATCCCCCACCCAGAGAAGTCATCCTGAAGGAGCCGCCGCGCCAAAGCCGCGTCCACACTGGACCTTCGCGGCGACTGAAGGATCTATCGCCCGCTCTCGGACCCGATCTCCCGAAGCGCACCGAGCCACGGATCTACCGTCAGGCCGACGATGGCGATGCCTCGATTATAGATCCTTCGGTCGCTGCCAAGCTCTGGTGCGGACGCGGTTCTGGTGCAGCCGCGACGCTCAGGATGACCGGGGCTTGTGCCCATCCAAAATGCACAACCATCCGCCCGATTTGGTATCATAACGGGTGCGGAGAGCCGTTGTGCATTCACCCCTCACCCGGAGAATGTCATCCTGAAGGAGCCGCCGCGCCAAAGCCGGGTCCGCACTGGACCCTGGCGGCGACTGAAGGATCTATCGCCCGCTCTCGGACCCGATTTCCCGAAGCGCACCGGGCCACGGATCTACCGTCAGGCAGATGATAGCGCGGACGCGGTTATAGATCCTTCGGTCGCCGCCAGACCTGGGTGAGGACGCGGTGCTGGTGCAGCGGCGACGCTCAGGATGACAGGAGTTTGAGCTCATCCGGAATGCACACCCAGTCTGCCGATCTCGTATCAGCCTGACATCGGCTCGCAACCCGGCGAACGAAGGGTGATGGAGTTCATCCGGATCGAGCCGGGAACGATACCGCCGCCGCGGAGCTGGATGTCCGAGGCGGCGGTGTGGCTGGTCGCCGGGGTGGTGGGATCGGCGGACGGTCAGAAGGCGCTGACGAAGCCCACGTACCACTTCCCCTTTCCGCCGTCGCCGGGGCGCACGTACTCCACCGAGAGCGCGTCCTCGAACACGCTGATCCCGGTGCCGTACGACCAGCGCACGCCGTCCGTCACCTTCGACCCCAGCCGCAGCAGCGAGGGGGTGGAGGCGGCGGAGACGCCGCTCCACCCCGCATCCACCGAGAACACCACGGCCGGGCGCAGCGGCGGGATCAGGAACCCGGCGGCCTGCGCCAGGGGCTGGTTGCCGTACGGCGGCAGGTGCAGCAGCAGGCGCCCGCGCCCCAGCGCCGCCTGGCTCCCGCCGAACTCGTTGCGCTCGTACCCGCGCAGCCCCTCCACGCCGCCGAAGCGGAAGAGGAACTGCGGCGGCGCCGTCCCCGCCACCACGCCCCCATCGCCCCGGCCGATCAGCGACACGTACTTCCCCGACCGCCGGAACGAGAGGAACGCCGTCACCCGTTGCGTCTGGAAGTCGGCCAGGCCCACCTCGCCGCGCAGCGCCGCCTGCAGTGAGTTGCCCAGCGACAGCGTTCCCGCGCCGCGCGTCCAGCGCAGCTCGCCCTCGGCCGCGGCGTGGGTGCCGGGGTCCACCGCGGCGAGCTCGGGAAAGTTCTTCGCCACGCCGCCGAACAGCCCGCCGCGCACGTTCATGCTCACCGAATCCTGCCGTTCCCACCGCCCGCCCAGGCGCGCCAGGAATGGCCCGGCGCGCCGGGTCAGCTGCAGCTCGCCGCCGGTGGCGTCGAGGTAGTCGCGCACGTCGTACCCCGCGAGCGCGGCGCCCAGCGTGTAGCCCAGGTCCCACTGCAGCGGCGGGCGGAAGGCCTGCAGGTCGCGCAAACGCCGGTAGCCGGTGAGCGCCACGGTGTAGCGCGGGTTGGTGGCGACGGACGGCTGCGGGTGCCACCGCGCGGATACTTCGCCGCGGGCGGTGCTCTCGGCGAAGGCGTAGCCGCCGGTGGCGTACAGGTCCCAGTCGCGCCGGTCGGGGTCGCGCGGCTCCACGCGCACGCCCAGCCCCAGGAATGCGCCCTCCACGCGGTTGTAGCGGAACAGGTGGTCGCCGCGCTCATAGCCCAGGGAGACGCGGATCGGACCCTGGTTCCGCGAGGGTGGACGGACGGCCGCGCGCAGGTCGCTGAAGTCGGCGATGTCGAGCCCCTGCGCCACGTCGCCCACGGCGCGCGCGAAGCCGGCGAAGGCGCTGTCGCCGCGCTCCAGGCTGCGGACCAGGCGCTGGCCGGGCTGCTCGGGGCGCCAGCCGCTGTTCAGCCGGTAGCCGCTCATCGCCGTGACCATGCGGATGGCCGCCGCGCCGCCGAACAGCGGCGACGAGATCTGGATCTCGCGCCGCTGGCGGTAGGGGAGCCAGAAGCGGCCCCCCACCAGCCCGTTCTCCAGCTCGAAGAAGACGCCGCTCTCCGCCGGGAGCAGCCCGCCGCGCCGGTCCACGAAGCCGAAGCGGGCGCGGGCCACGGCGTTGCGGTCCACGTCCACCCAGAAGGTGCCCGCCACCGTCCGCGCGGTGTCGGTGATCCCCACGCGCTGGCGCACGGTGATGGGCACCAGCGTGGTCACCCCCTGCTGGGTGCGGACGCGCACCGTGTCGCCCCCGGTGTAGTGGTAGAAGTCGAGCCCGCGCCAGCTGAACGGGTGCACGGCGTTGGAGGCGCGCGCCCGGCCGCCCGGGGTGGAAGCCAGCGAGAAGACGGTGATGGTGTTGCCGTACAGGTGCGGGATCACCCAGGGCGCGTCGATCAGCGAGCCCACGGTGTAGGGCGTGGGGGCCAGCATGCGCACGCGGTGGCCGCGGATGGTCTGCACCAGCTCGTTGCCGCGCGCCCACTGCACCTCCCCGGCGAACTCGTCGATGGTCACCGGCAGCTCGCCGCCCTGCGCCGAGTCGGCGCGCAGCGACAGGTACACGGCGGCGTCCATCTGCGCCGTGTAGTCGCCCAGTTCGGCCGGCACCTGCGAGCCCGCGCGGATGGTGCGCTCCACCAGCGTGCGCGTGGCCGGCGAATCGAAGATCCCCGCGCTGTCCGCGCGGGGTGACGGTGCCGCCGCCACGGCGCCCGGCGCTGAGGGCACCGGCGCCACCGGCGGCCGGGCCGCGGCCGTGTCACGCCGGCCGATGTAGATGGTGTCGATGCGCGCGCGCGGCGTGGTGTCGCGCTGCGGTGCGGGCGGCGTCTGCTGCAGCAGCGCCACCGCGGCGATGGTCACGATCATCGGGTTCCGGCCCCTGCGTGTGTGGCTGGCGCGCCCGGCAGCCCCGCGGCGCGCACGGCAGCAAAGGGCAAGCGGCGGACCAGAGCCCGCGTGTCCGCGCTTCTCGCGTCAGCCGCCCCGTTCCGCCTCCCACTCGGCGCGGACGCTCACCCCCACCCTCGGCAGATTCGTGATGATCCCCGCCACCCCCGCGTGGAGCAGCTCGTGGATGCGGGCGGGTTGATCGGCCGTCCAGATGATCACGGGGAGGCCGGCGGCGCGGAGCTGGCCGAGCGCGGCTTCCGAAGCCAGCCGCACATCCAGGCACACGCCGCCCACACGCAGGTCCGCAGCGAGCTGCAGGACGTCGGGACCCCAGGTTTCGGTGAGGAGCCAGCACGCGGCGTCGGGGGCCAGCCGCCGCACCTGGGCCACGG
>DASSJS010000527.1:0-2561 GCA_035691085.1 Longimicrobium sp. | reverse complement strand
GTGCTGGGTGCTGGGTGCTGGGTGCTGGGTGCTGGGTGCTGGGTGCTGGGTGCTGGGTGCGAAGTGCGAAGTGCGAGGTGCGAGGTGCGATGCTGCGCCTCCGGCCGATCCTTCAGCCCTTTGCCGTTGAAGTCCGCGAAGGCGTACTGTGTGCCGTTGTAGCCGCGAGTCCACTCGCAACCATGCCCAATCTCCAGCTGCGATCCGGCTCGTCCGCGATCCGGCTCGTCAGATCAACCCGGCAGCTCGGCGAGGCCGAAGGGCGCGGGGGAGGATGCGGTGCGGGCGCGGCGGGGCGCGGCGAGCGGGCCGGCCACGGCGAGCGCCAGGAAGAGCATCCCGATCTCCAGGTGGTAGACGAAGCCGTACGACGCGGCGGTGCCCTGCAGCGCGGGGCCCAGCGCGCCGCGCGCGGCCAGGTGCGCCACCCCGTCGCGCAGCACACCGCCAAGGCCGACGGCGATCCCGGCGCAGGTGGCCTGCACCGAGCCCCAGGCGCCCACCGCCAGCCCCGATCCCGCGCGGCGGTCCATCCCCATCGCGCAGGTGAGGGTGCCCACGGAGAACATCCCGCCGCCGAAGCCGATCAGCACCGTGCCCGCGCGGAAGAGCGCGGCGGAGCCCAGCGGGCTGGCGAAGACCACGGCGCTGAAGCCCACCACGCCGCCCAGCATCCCGTAGCCCGCCAGCCGGGCCGCGTCGCCGCCGCGCGAGAGGAGGCGGGCGCTCAGGGCGAAGGCCGCGAGCGCGCCGGCCGCCATCAGCGCGGTGAGCTGCGTGGTGGCGCCCACGCTCAGGTGCAGCACCTGCCCGCCATAGGGCTCCAGCAGCGCGTCCTGCATCCCGAACCCCGCCGCGCCCAGGCCGACGGCAACCAGGAGCCGTTTCGCGCGGCGGTCGCCGGCGAAGGCGCGCCAGGTTTCGCGGAATCCGGGGCGCCGCTCGTCGTCCCCAGGCTGGGGAACGTGGGTGCGGGGCTCCTGCTTCCAGAGGGCGCAAAGGTTGAGCACCATGGTTACGACCGCCGAGCCCTGGACCACCTGCACCAGCCGCGTGTTGCTGAAGTCGCCCAGCAGCTGGCCGAAGGCGAGCGCCGAGAGCGCCGTCCCCGCCAGCAGCATCACGTACAGCAGCGCCACCACGCGCGGGCGGCTCCGCTCGTTGGCCAGGTCCGTCGCCAGCGCGATTCCCGCCGTCTGCGTGGTGTGCGCGCCGGCGCCCACGAGAAGGAAGGCGACGGCGGCGCCGATCATCCCCGTCACCCGCTGGCCGTGCCGCTCGCCGGCCAGCAGGATCAGCGAGAAGGGGAGGATGGCCAGCCCGCCGAACTGCAGCATCGTTCCATACCAGACGAACGGGACGCGCTTCCACCCCAGCACCGAGCGGTAAACGTCGCTGCGGTGGCCGATCAGCGCGCGGAGGGGGGCGAAGGCGAGGGGGAGCGAGAGCATCAGCGCCACCACGCCGGCGGGCACGCCCAGCTCCACGATCATCACCCGGTTCAGCGTACCCGCCAGGAGCGTGGCCGCCATCCCCACCGACACCTGGAAGAGCCCCAGCCGCAGCAGGCGGCCCAGCGGCAGCTCGGCCGTGGCCGCGTCGGCGAAGGGGAGCCACTCCGCGCCCAGCTTCATCAGCCCGCGGACGGCGCGGTCGCTCACGGCGGCGGCGGGGCTCCGGCGGCGGTGGCTCATTCGCGCACCAGCTCCATGGCCTGCGAGACGTAGAACGGGGCGGAGACGCGCTGTGTGCGGGCGATGCGCCACCCGGCCAGCCGCGGCTCGGCGGCGATCGCGCGCTCCAGCGCGCGCGGGCTCACCGGCTCGATGGCGGGCGCGCGGTCGCCACGGGGGAAAAGGCGCCCGGCGGCGTGCATCACCGCCAGCAGCGGCGTGCGCGGCGCGAAGGTGATGAGCAGCGTGCGGCGGACGCGCGCCGCCAGGTTGGCCAGCGCGCCCACCGCGTCGTCGGCGCGGTAGTGGATCAGCGAGTCCATCGCCACGGCGTGGTCGAACACGCCGAGCTCGGGGTCGAGCATGTCGCCGCCCACCAGGCGCACCATCCCGGGCGTCAGCCCGTCGGGGAGGCGCGAGGCGGCGATCTCCAGCAGGCGCGGGGAAAGGTCGACGCCCACGACGGCGGCGCCGCGGCGGGCCAGGTCGGCGGTGAGCAGCCCGGTGCCGCACCCCGCGTCGAGCACGCGCGCGCCGCCCAGGTCGGCGGGGAGCCACCCGGCCAGCAGCTCGCGCATGGCGGCGCGCCCCGCCCGCACCCGCGCCCGGATGCGCCCCACCGGCGCGTCGCCGGTCAGGCGCACCCACGCGTCCGCGGCCGTGCGGTCGAAGTAGTGCCCGATCGCCGCGCGCCGCTCGTAATACGCGGCGTTCACCACCGGCCCCCGTGTCTCGGTTCTGCGCATCGCCACCCGCCTCCGGGAGATTCCCATCACCACCTCCATCCCTTCCAGCACTTTCGCACTTTCGGACTCTCGCACTCAGCACTCAGCACTCAGCACTCAGCACTCAGCACTCAGCACTCAGCACTCAGCACTCAGCACTCAG
>DASSJS010000526.1:0-3519 GCA_035691085.1 Longimicrobium sp. | reverse complement strand
GCTTCACCGCGCGCGAGCTGGGGATGAGCCCCACGGGGCTGCGCGGGCTGATCGACGGCACGGCGCCGTACGGCAAGACGATCCGTAAGCTGCGTGCCTGGTACGCCGAGTGGGCGCGCCGCGAGGGCGTGCTCGACGTGGCCGACGCCAAGGCCATCGAGGTGCTGACCGGCACCATCCGCGAAGACCGCCGCACCGAAGCCGCGGACGCCATCCGCACGCTGGTGGAGAAGTACCGCCGCGGGGATTGAGCGTAGTTCGTGGCGCGGAGAGGCGCCGCTGATACGGTGCGTGCGGTGGCGCGGAAGAGGCGCCGCTAACAGGTGCGTGAGTGCGCCAGTGCGTGAGTGCATTCTGGCGCCGGTGCGCGAAGCGGTGCCTGGGCGTATCCGCGGAGCCGCGGAAGCCCTCTCCCCGCGCGGCTGAGCCACTCTGCCCCTCCCCCCGATCACGCGGGGGAGGGGCTTTTCGTTGCCGCATGATCGAGAGCGGCCGAAGCGCGCCGCTCACTCACGCACTCACGCACTCACGCACTCACGCACCTGTTCGGCCGTTCAGACCAGCGTCGGCGCCATGAAGTAATCGAACCCCGTCTCCGAGCTCCGCCAGGCGCGCACGCGATAGATGCGGCCCGGGGCGCCGGGCTCCAGGCGCACCCACTGGTCGGCGCCGTGCCAGAAGTAGCGCTCGCCGGTGAGCAGCTCTTCCACCTCCCACGGGTCGCCCCAGCCGATCCCCATCTGGTCGAGCGGAAAGTGCAGCATGGTCTCGTGCGCCTGGAACGGGTCCAGGTTCACGGCCACGAACACCATGCTCGTCCGGTCGTCCGTCATCTTCCCGTAGAACAGGATGTCGCCGCTGTCGGCCGCGTAGAAGCGCAGGTTGTCGTACTCCTGCAGCGCGGGGTTCTGGCGGCGCACCAGGTTCAGCCGCGTGACCAGCGGGCGGATGTTGCCGGGGCGGTCCCAATCCCACGCCTTGATCTCGTACTTCTCGCTGTTCAGGTACTCTTCCTTCCCCGGGGCCAGCGCCTCGTTCTCGCACAGCTCGAAGCCGCTGTAGATGCCGTAGACCGAGCTGAGCGTGGTGGCCAGGATCGCGCGGATCATGAACGCCGGCCGGCCGCCCCGCTGCAGGAACTCGGGGAGGATGTCGGGCGTGTTGGGGAACAGGTTGGCCCGGTAATACTCCTTCATGGGCGTCTGGGTGAGCTCGGTGAAGTACTCCGTCAGCTCGCCCTTGAAGTTGCGCCAGGTGAAGTAGCTGTAGCTCTGCGTGAACCCCGCCTTGGCCAGCGCCTTCATCATCTTCGGCCGCGTGAACGCCTCGGAGAGGAAGATCACCTCCGGATGGCCGTGCTGCACCTCGCGGATCACCCACTCCCAGAACTGCACCGGCTTGGTGTGCGGGTTGTCCACGCGGAAGATCTTCACCCCCTGCCCCACCCAGAAGAGGAAGACGTCGCGCCACTCGCGCCACTGCGCCTCCCAGTCGTCGCCGTAGAAGTTCAGGGGATAGATGTCCTGGTACTTCTTGGGCGGGTTCTCGGCGTACTTGATGGTCCCGTCCGGGCGAACGTAGAACCAGCCGGGATGCTCGGTGGCGTACGGGTGGTCGGGCGACACCTGGATGGCGAAGTCGAGCGCGATCTCCAGCCCGTGCTCGCGCGCGGCCTCGACCAGGGCGCGGAAATCCTCCAGCGTGCCCAGCTCGGGGTGCACGGCGCGGTGGCCGCCCGCCTCGCCGCCGATGGCGTAGGGGGAGCCCGGCTGGTCGGCCCCCGCGCCCAGCGTGTTGTTCTTCCCCTTGCGGAACTGCAGGCCGATGGGGTGGATGGGGGGGAAGTACAGCACGTCGAAGCCCATGTCGCGCACGTACGGCAGCTTGGCGATCACGTCGCGGAAGGTGCCGTGGCGCGCGGGGTCGTCGCTCATGGACCTTGGGAACAGCTCGTACCACGCGGCGAAGCGCGCGGCGACCCGGTCCACCTGGACCGGCAGGTGCGGCGTGTATTCCGTCAGGTCGTTGCGGATGGGGTTGCGCTCCATCAGCGCCAGCAGCTCGGGGTCGAGCGCGGCGGCCACGCGGTCCGCGATGGTGTGGCCGCCGATGCCGCTCTCCAGCGCCGACGCGACCTGCTCGAACTCGGCCTCGCGGTGCAGGTGCGTGACCTCGCCCTTCTCGTCGCCCAGGATCTCCACCAGGAAGGCGTTCAGCTTCCGCGCGTCATCACCCGTGGCCTCGGCGGCGGAGACGGCGACCAGCTGGGCGCCCTCGAACAGCTCCAGCACCACGTTCTGGCCGGCGTCGTACTTCTTGCGCAGGTCGCTCTGCCAGGTGCCGAACCAGTCGGTCCACGCGACCACGGTGAAGTGCCAGCGGCCGATGCGGTCCACGGTGAACGAGCCCTTCCACCGGTCGTTGTCCCAGAACGTCAGGGGGGCTTCCTGCCAGGAGAAGTCTTCCTCGTGGCGGTAGCGCACGGCGGCGGAGATGGCGTCGTGCCCTTCCTTGAAGATGTCGGCGAGCACCTGCACGGTGTCGCCCACCTCGCGCTTCACGGCGTAGCGGCCGCAATCCAGCTCCGGCTCCACGCATTCGATCACGATCTTGCGGCTGGCGTCGATCTGCTCCGGCATCGGCGGTCCTGTGGGGGTATGCGCTGGGTTCGCGTTCGGTGCGCGGCGCGGCAAGCGGCGGGCCACGGTCCGTGCACCGGCGCGCTTGAACCTAAGCGGAACAGATGATCTGGCGAGACTGGGGAGGGAACAGGGAACAGGGAACAGCAAGCGGGAACGGCGAAGATCAACCGGCGCGACAACCTCGCCTCTCGCCGCGGCACCGCTCATGCTGGAAGCCTGCTCCGGACTGCTACATGCGGGGTTGCAGTCTTGCCGAGCGCGAGGCTGATTTGTTACCGTTGGGCGTGGGCAGCCAAACCGTCCGTCTGCGACCACGTTTTTACCCCTGATGGTAACCGATGGCGCTGCGCACCTTTACCACTCGTGACGGCGTGACCTGGAACGTGTGGAACGTGGTTCCCACGCTGTCGCACAATGCCCGCAAGCTCACGCTGAGCACCGGGATGATCGAGGGGTGGCTCTGCTTCGAGGGCGGCGGCCTCAAGCGCCGCATCATCCCCGTTCCCGCCGACTGGGAATCGTGGACCGAGGAGCAGCTCGAGGCCGCACTCTCCGACGCACAGGCGGTGCAGGTACGCGTCCCCTGATCGCGCGCCCGCACCGCCCGCCCGGCCCTTCCTCCGGGGATCTCCGCTCTCCCGTTTGCTGTTCCCTGTTCCCTGTTCCCTGTTCCCTGTTCCCTGGCAGTTCACCCCACCAGCGCCGGCGTCAACTCCTCCACCAGCCCACGCACCGTGGCGATGCGCGCGAATCGGCCGCGCAGCGCGAACTCGGTGCCGCGCGCGATCTGCTCCACCGGCAGCTCCTCGCCCGTCTCGGGGTGCGCGATGGGGAAGGTAGCCGTAGCCTCGGTGACGAAATCGACGTCATAGCCCAG
>DASSJS010000525.1:0-3557 GCA_035691085.1 Longimicrobium sp. | reverse complement strand
CTGAGTGCTGAGTGCTGAGTGCTGAGTGCTGAGTTTCCGGGATTATCACCGCAGTTCAGGGCTCAGGTTTCGAAAATCTACCGGCTCGCGAGCATCGACGTAGATTGATGGAACGGACCGACCGCGCATGCCGCGGGCGCGGGTCCGGGCGCTCCCACCCGCCCCCGGCGAGCCTGCCGCGGCACCACAACCCAACCCTGCCGGGAGACCAAGCATGCGAACGATGCGTACCGTGGTGCCCTTCGCCGCCCTGCTCGCGCTGGCCGCGTGCGGTGGCGGCGACAACAACGGCGGCGGCAGCCCCCCGTCCGACACCGCGGCGGCGGCCGCCGCTCCCGCCACCGCTCCGCCCGCCGCGGCGCCCGCGGCCGCCCCCGCCGCCGGCGAGGCCGTGACGCCCGACGCGGGCGGCCAGGTGATCACCATCACCATGAAGACCACGCAGAACGGCGCCTCGGGCGTCTACGAGCCCGCCACGGTCACGGCCAAGAAGGGCGACGTGCTGCACTTCGTGGCCGACGGCGCGGCCGCCCACAACGTGTCGTGGCCCGCCGCCGACAACGCCAACGCCGCGGGCCTCCCCGCTGCCACGCAGTACGTGTCCGCCGCCGGCCAGGCGATCGACCAGAAGGTGACGTGGGGCCCGGGCACCTACCACTTCCAGTGCGACGTGCACGCCGCCATGGGGATGAAGGGAACGTTGACGGTCCAGTAAGCCGCGGCGGCGGCGGTCTTCCCGTCGTCTGCGGCGCGAACGCCCGGTCGCCCCGAATGCTGACGGGGAGTGACCACGTGAGAACGATCGCCCCCCGATGGATCACGTCCATCGGAGGGCGATTACGCATGCACCTCAGCCGCCCATTCCGGTGGACGGCGGGAAGCGGTTGCTTCCGCGGTCCGCCTTTCATTTGGAAGGGCACCTGGGATGGGATGGTTTCACGAGAGTGAAAGCGGCCACCCGCCGTACAACGCCCGCTTGGGCGTGAACGACGACCGCGGTGCGGGCGAGAGGTTCGTGAGAACCGGCGCGGATGCTGCCCAGATCGCGGTTGCGCTCCCATTCCGCCGGCTTCGGATCACCGGCGCCTCGAGCAGCGGAAATCAGGGTGGATGAAGGGAAAGTGGACGGCACCCGGCGCTTGCCCGAGGCCGTCTCCTGCCCTACCATTCCACGCAACGTACACAGAGAAAACGCATCTCCCCGGGCGCGTCTCCATGACCATCGCGGAACCACAGATCGACGCCACCGAACTCCAGGTGCTCCTGCGCGAGCGCTTCCGCCTCCCCGGCTTTCGCCCCGGGCAGGAGCGGGTGATCCGCGCGCTGCTGGAACAGGGCGGCGCGCTGGCGGTGTTCCCCACCGGCGGCGGCAAGAGCCTGTGCTACCAGCTCCCCTCGCTGCTGCTGGACGGGGTCACGCTGGTGGTCTCCCCGCTGATTGCGCTGATGAAGGACCAGATCGACGCGCTGCGGGCGCTGGGGATCGACGCCGCCCGGATGGACAGCTCGCTTCCCTGGGAGGAGCTGAAGTCGGTGGAGCGCCGCCTGCTCTCGGGCGAGCTGCGGCTGCTGTACGTGTCGCCCGAACGCTTCAACAACGAGCGCTTCCTGGAGCTGCTCAAGCGCGTGCACGTGGCGCTGTTCGCGGTGGACGAGGCGCACTGCATCTCGGAGTGGGGCCACAACTTTCGCCCCGACTACCTGAAGCTGGCCGACATCGCCCGCGGCATGGGCGCCGCCCGCGTGCTGGCGCTGACCGCCACCGCCACCCCCTCGGTGGTGGACGACATCTGCGACAGCTTCTCCATCGGGCGCGAGGCGGCGGTGGTCACGGGCTTCCATCGGCCCAACCTCTTCCTCTCCATCCATCCCACCCGCCCGCAGGAGCGTGACCGGGTGCTGCTGGAGCGCATCCGCTCGCGCCCGCCGGGGCCGGGGATCGTGTACGTGACGCTGCAGAAAACGGCGGAGCGCGTGGCCAAGCTGCTGGAGGCCGGCGGCATCCCCGCACGCGCCTACCACGCCGGAATGAACGACGACGTCCGCGCGACGGTTCAGGAGTGGTGGAAGGCGAGCGACCGCGCCACCGTCGTGGCGACCATCGCCTTCGGGATGGGGATCGACAAGGCCGACGTGCGCTACGTGTATCACTACAACCTGCCCAAGGGGCTGGAGAGCTACAGCCAGGAGATCGGCCGGGCCGGGCGTGACGGGGAGGAGTCGGTGGTGGAGCTGCTGGGCGGGATGGACGACGTGGCCACGCTGGAGAACTTCGCCTACGGCGACACGCCCACGCGGCAGTCGGTGCGCGCGCTGGTGGACGAGCTGCTGGGCTCGGGAAGCAGCTTCGACGTGAGCATCTTCGACCTCTCCAGCCGGCACGACATCCGGCAGCTGGTGGTGAAGACGGCGCTCACCTACCTGGAGCTGCTGGGCGTGCTGCACCAGGGAACCCCGTTCTACGCCGGCTTCCGCCTGAAGCTGAACATCGACCTGGCCGACCTGCTGGCGCGGTTCACCGGCGAGAGGCAGCAGTTCGTGAAGGGGATCTTCAGGGAAGCGTCGCTCGGGCGCACCTGGTACTCGTTGAACCCCGACGAGGTGGCGAAGAAGCTGGGCTCCGACCGCGGCCGCGTGGTGCGCGCGGTGGAGTACCTGGGCGAGCAGGGGTGGGCCGAGGTGCAGGCCAGCGACGCGCGCCTGCGCTTCAGCCGCGCCGAGACGCACGCGAGCGCCGAGGCGCTGGCGGCCGAGCTGGCCGAGCGCTTCGCCCGGCGCGAGGAGCAGGAGATCGCGCGGGTGCACGACGTGGTGGCGCTGGCCACGCGCGACGGGTGCGTGACCAACGCGCTGCTGGCGCACTTCGGCGAGGTGCGCGCGGAGCCGTGCGGGCACTGCTCCTGGTGCCAGTCCGGGCGCCCCGCCGTCTTCCCCGCCCCGCCGCCGGCGCCGCCGGTGGACGCGAGCGTGAACGCCGCCGAGGTGCGCGCCCTGGCCGTGACCCACCCCGACGTGTTCGCCGCGCCGCGCCAGATCGCGCGCTTCCTGTGCGGCCTCACCAGCCCCGCCGTGAGCCGCGCCCGCCTGGGCCGGCACGCGCTGTTCGGCGCGCTGGAGGATCGCAGGTTCAGCGAGGTGCTGGCGTGGTGCGAGGGGTTGTAGGGCGCGGAGAGGCACGGGCGCACGGGGGCGGTGCGGGCAAACAGGTGCGTGAGTGCGCTGGTGCGTGAGTGCGTTTGATTCGAGCAACTCGCGGCGCCATGGGGAGGGCACGGCACCGCGTTTTCGATCGAGCGCGTACGGCAGCGCTCCGCGCCGGGATTGAATCCATGCCGGTGGCACGCAGTCCGCGAAGGCGGACTTACCGATGGTTCAGCGGCGGGTTCCAACCCGCCGTGCGACGCGATGACCGTGATCGGTCGTTCCCGACGCGGATTCGTGTCACAATGAAGCAGCGCCGGCGCGAGATCTCGCGCCGGCGCTGCTGATTTGGCGTCCGCGATGTGGCTAGTTGGTGCTGGTGCTGCTGCCACGCCAGCCGGACTCGTCGCTGCGGG
>DASSJS010000524.1:0-45172 GCA_035691085.1 Longimicrobium sp. | reverse complement strand
CGCGGGTGGAGGCGGGGCGCGCCAGGAAGCGCCGCGCCCACCACGCGGCCGCCTCGGGCCAGCGCGCCGCGGCCGCGCGGGCATCAGGCGCGGGGCCGGCGCGCACCGCCGCCGCCGTGGCGTGGTACAGCACCGCGTCGGCGCCGGGCGGGCCCCACCCCGCCCGTTCCCAGTCGTACAGCCAGAGGCGCCCCGCGGCGTCCTCGCGCAGGTTCCACGGCGTCAGGTCGCCGTGCATCGGCGCCCAGTGCGGCGGCGCCCCGGCGGCGGGGAAGTGGCGGAGGAGCGCGGCCACCCCGGCGGCGACCCGGCCGATGGGCGGGCGCCGGGGAACGCGGTGGAAGGGCGGGATCACCTCCAGCGCGATCCACCGCCACGCACCGTCGCCCCCCGCGCCCAGGAGCGCGGGGAGCCGGAACGCGCGCGGCGCGGCCGTGGCGGCGGCGCGCAGCACCCGGGCCTCCATCTCCAGCCCCGGGGCGGGCGCGGGGCGCAGCTTCACGAACGCCCGCGGCCCGCGCGCCCCGCCCAGGAGCAGCCCCACGCCGCCGCGCCCAGGCTGCCTGCGCTCCCACACGGCGACGGCGTCGAACGCACCCGCCACCTCGCGCAGCCGCGCCAGGAGCGCGGCCCACGCCTCCGCGGGCATCGGGGGCGTCCAGGAGACCACGCGCGGCGGGAGGACGCGGGCGCCGCCGTGGGCGATCCACGCGGCGGCGGCGCGCCGCGCGAGGAGCGCCGCCGGGCGGCAGCCGGCCTCCAGCGCCACCGCCGCCGCCGCGGTCGCCGGCGAGCGCACAGGAAGGAGGAGCGGCCCGTGGGGCGGCGGATAGCGCGTCAGTTCCAGCGGCATGGGCGCCTCTCCCCCCTCACAGGGCCCGGACCAGGACGGCCACCTCCCGCACCACCTCGGGCAGCGCCCGCGCGCCATCCACCACCGCGGCGCGCGGGAGCGCGCGGGCGAGCGCCCGGTACGCCGCCCGCGCCCGCGCCGACTCGCCGGGCGGCACCTCGCGCTTGCGCGCCTGCAGCACCTCGGGCGGCGCGTCGAGCACCACGAACAGGTCGGGCGCGGGAACCAGCCGCCCCGCCAGCCGCGCCAGCCACGCCGGCCCGCCGTAGCGGTAGCGGAGGGGGTCGGCCAGCAGGTCGTGGAAGTAGCGGTCGAACACCACCAGCTCGCCCGCCTCCACCCGGGGCCGCACGTCGGCGCGGTGCGCGGCGCGGAAGCGGGCCACGTCGTACGCCAGCTTGAGCGCGCTCCCCAGCGGGCCGCGCGGCGGCTTGCCGTGCGGATGGGTGACGGGCCCGCCGGCGCCCCAGCGCGCGCCCGGCCGGTAGTGGCGCGCCTCCACCGCGGCGTACCCCTGGGCCGGCGCCCGCAGCAGCCCGGAGATCACCGAGCTCTTGCCGCAGCCGTCGGGCCCCAGCAGCACCACCCACCGGCCGCGCGCGCTCATGCCGCCCCCGCCAGCTCGCGGACGGGCACCGGGGGCGCGGGGAGGCGCGGGCGGTGCACGTCGTACCAGCGGATCGTCTCGGCCAGCCCCTCGCGCAGCGGGGTGCGGGCCTCCCACCCCAGCACCTCGCGCGCGCGGGTCACGTCCAGCGCGCGCCGCGGCTGCCCGTCGGGCTTCGACGGGTCCCACGCGATCCGCCCCGTGTACCCGGTCAGCTCGCGCACCAGCGCGGCCAGGTCGCGGATGGTGATCTCGCTCCCCGTGCCCAGGTTCACCGGCTCGGCGCCGTGGTAGTGCTCGGCGGCCAGCAGGATGCCGCGGGCCGCGTCTTCCACGTGCAGGAACTCGCGCGAGGCGGCCCCCGTTCCCCACAGCACCACCTCGGGGAGGCCGGCGTCCCTCGCCTCGAGCATGCGGCGGATCAGCGCGGGGATCACGTGGCCGCTGTCCAGGTCGAAGTTGTCGCGCGGGCCGTACAGGTTGACGGGGAGGAGGTAGATGCCGTCGAGCCCGAACTGCTGCCGGTAGGCCTGCAGCATCACCAGCAGCGCCTTCTTGGCGATCCCGTAGGGCGCGTTGGTCTCTTCCGGGTACCCGCCCCACAGGTCTTCCTCGCGGAAGGGGACGGGGGTGTCGCGCGGGTAGGCGCACACGGTCCCCGCCTGTACCACCTTCTCCACCTCGCGGCGGCGCGCCTCCTCGATCACCAGCATCCCCATCATCAGGTTGTCGTGGAAGAAGGTGCCGGGGTGGTCGCGGTTCGCGCCGATCCCGCCCACACGGGCGGCCAGGTGGATCACCAGGTCGGGGTGCGTGTCGTCGAACAGGCGGCGCACCGACCCGGGGCGCGTCAGGTCGTACTGCCAGCTCCGCGGCGCCGCCACCCCGGTGCACCCCAGCGCGGCCAGGTGCTCCACCACGTGCGAGCCCAGGAACCCGGCGCCGCCGGTCACCAGCACGCGGCGGTGGCTCCAGAAGGCGCGTGTCAGCCCGTCGCGCGCGTGCCCGGCGCCGGGGGGCCAGGGCGGCCCGTCGGGGTGGATGACGTGTGCCGCCGTCTCGAAGGGATCGTAGCTCCGGGCGATCATGGCTCGGCCTCCTGCGTGGGGGCGGGCGGCGCGCCCGCGTTCCGTGCCCGGGCCAGCGCGCCGCGGGCGAGTTGCATCGTGAAGAGCGCCACGAAGCGCGGGTTGTTCACCAGGTAGCGGCGCCACAGCCGCCGGGGCTCGGTGGCCAGCCGGAACGCCCACTCCAGCCCCAGCCGCCCCAGCCACGCGGGTGCCTGCGGCTTGCTCCCCGCGTGGAAGTCGAACGCGGCGCCCACGCCCAGCATCACCGCGCCCAGGCGGCCGCGCTCCGCGGCCATCCAGCGCTCCTGCCGCGGGCACCCCAGCCCCACGAAGAGGATGCGCGCCCCCGACGCCTCGACGGCGCGCCGCGCGGCGGCCCGCTCTTCCTCCGTGGCCTCGTGGAAGGGCGGGCTCTGGCGCCAGGCCACGCGCAACGCCGGATGGCGCCGCGCGAGCGCGGCCTCGAGCGCGGCCAGCGTGGGCGGGGTGGAGCCGACCAGCGCGACGGGGATCCCCTCCCGCTCGGCGGCGGCGCACACCTCCAGCATCAGCGCGGGGCCGTACACCCGCTCGGCGCGGGGCACGCCCAGCAGGCGGAGCGCCCAGGCCAGCGGCATCCCGTCGGGCGCCAGGTGGTCGGCCGAGCCGAGCGCCGCCGCGAAGCCGGGGTCGGCGCGCGCCTCCATCACCACGTGCACGTTGGCGCAGCACACGGCGCGGCTCTCGCCGGCCCGCGCCCAGCCGATCACGCGCTCCACCGTCTCGCGGCACGAGGCGGCGTGGATGCGGGTGCCCACGATCGTGCGGGTCTCCATCGCTCCCTCACATGGCTCCATGGCCGCGGAGCACGGCCGGCACGGTGGCGGCCAGGATGCGCAGGTCCAGCCCCAGGCTCCAGCGGTCCACGTACTCCAGGTCCATGGCCACCAGGTCGTCGAAACCGGCGTTGGAGCGGCCGTGGACCTGCCACGGCCCGGTGAGCCCGGGCGGGGCGCTGAAACGCCGCAGCAGCCACGGCTCGTCGAAGCGGGCCACGTCGCGCAGCGGGAGCGGGCGGGGGCCCACCAGCGACATCTCGCCCCGCAGCACGTTCCACAGCTGCGGCAGCTCGTCGAGCGAGGCGCGGCGCAGCCAGCGGCCCACCCGCGTGATCCGCGGGTCGTCGCGGATCTTGAAGAGCGCGCCGCCGGCCTCGTTGCGCGCCTCCAGCGCGGCCTGCCGCGCCTCGGCGCCCACCTCCATCGTGCGGAACTTCCACAGGCGGAAGGTGTGGCGGTGCAGCCCGTGGCGCTCCTGCGCGAAGAGCGCGGGGCCGGGGCTGTCCAGGCGGATCGCAGCCGCCACCAGCGCCATCAGCGGCGCAGCCAGCACCAGCGCCACCAGCGAAACGCCCACGTCCAGCGCGCGCTTCACGTGGCGGCGCCCGTCCTCGGGAAAGCTGCGGAGCACCACCGCGCCCCGCTCGAAGCCGGGACGGCCGGTGGAGAACTGGAAGAGGTCGGCGAAGTAGCGCGAGTCGGTCCCCGTGCGCTCGCAGGCGGCGATCACCCGCTGCACCTGGGCGTAGCGCGACCGGACGGGAAGGGTGATCAGCACCTCGTCGGCGTCCACGCGCATCAGCGCCCGCTCGGCGCCGTCCACGCCGCCCAGGCGGCACAGCCCGGTGGCGGCCTCGAAGGCAGGGTCGTCGCGGTCGTCCAGGTACCCCGCCAGGTGGATGGCCAGGTCGGGGCGGGCGCGGACCTCGTCCACCAGCTCGCGCGCGCGCCGGCCGCTCCCGGCGATCACCACCTTGCGGGGGCGCGCCACGCGGCGCGACACGCCGCGCACCAGCGCGCGTTCGGCCAGCAGCGCCAGCGTGGCGCCGGCCCAGAAGAGCGCGGCCGACGGGGCCTCGAACGAGTCGCCCAGGGGAAGGAGGCCGGCGGCCAGCGGAACCGCGCTGGCCAGCGTGGCCGCCGCCGCCACCCGCCGCGCCTCGCGGAGCGACCCGGGGACGAGGGCGGGGTGGTACAGGCCGGCCGCGTCGGCCAGCACGGGCCACAGCCACACGAAGCCCAGCAGCAGCGCCACGTCGGCCAGGCTCACCTGCAGCCGCGCCCACGCCGGCGCGCGCGCGCCGGCCGGGAGGTGCGCGGCCAGCCACCCGGCCGCGAGCACCGCCAGCACCGCCGCCGCGTCCCACCGCCGGTACGCGGCCAGGACGGGAGAGGGAAGCCGGCGCGGCGCCGTCCACCCCCCGGCGGCGGGCGCCGGGACGGCCGGCGCCGCGGGGACGCCGCCGGGCCCCGGCCGTGCCGGGCGGACGGGCGGGGGCGGCGCGGCCGCGCCGCGTGCCCTCCCCCGCCCCGCTCTCCTGGTGGCCTCCCCCGCTTCCCTGGTCGGCATCACGCCCTCGCAATCAACGCCCGCGTTCGTCCCGGCCCGCCCCGGCTCATGGGCTACGAATGTAGTGCCGGGGCGTGGGAACCCTCGTCGGGCGGTCGCCGGTCAGGCGGTCGGACCGCCTCCGCCGGGCGCGTAGGGCCAATCCCCACCCGGTCTCCTACACGGCCGAAAAAACAGACGGCGGCCCCCTACGCGCGAGCCCGCCCCTTCCCGGCACCGCCCCCGCGCCGGCGGGCCAGATTGCGCCCCGGGTTGCAACGGCGTGCCGCCGGGCGGCGAACGGCGCCGGCCGCGGCGGGCCATGGTCGTGGAAGGAGGGACCGATGACGGGACACAGAATCGGAGCGGCGCTGGCCGCGCTCCTGGCGGCGGCCCCCGCGGCCGCGCAGGGAGGCGACGGGCCGCGCGACCGGTGGAGGCTTCCCGCGCCGCCCACGCTGGAGGTGGCCGCGCGCGGGCACTACGCCGCGCCGGCCATCACCGTGGGCATCCCCAGCGGCTTCGGCGCCGACTGGGCCGACGGGTTCGTGGGCGCGGGGTTCCAGCACCGCACCCGCTGGCGCGACCGCCCCGACGCGGGGCTGGTGGCGGGCTTCGGGGTGGGGAGCGCGCGGCGGAACGTGGGCTTGGAGGTGGCGGTCAGCCAGTTCGGCACCATCCACAGCTGCTGCCGCGGCGGGGTGAGCGTCAAGGCGCACCGCCTGATCGTGCCGGCCGGCGCCTCCATCGCCGTGGGCGTGGAGAACGGCGCCACCTGGGGGCACGCCGAGGGGAGCGCGCACGCCACCGACGCGGGGACCAGCGTGTACCTGGTGGGGAGCAAGGTGATCCGGCTGCGGCGCGACCCCGCGTACCCGCTCGGCTCGCTGAGCGTGACCGCGGGGGTGGGGAGCGGGCGCTTCCGCACCGAGGACCAGGTGTTCGCGCGCACCCGTACCGTCAACCCGTTCGGCGGGCTCAGCCTGCGGCTGGCGCGGCCGGCCTCGCTGCTGGCCACGTGGACGGGGCAGGACGCCACCGCCGCGGTGAGCGTGCTCCCGCTGGGCCGCGTGCCGCTGCTGGTGACTCCCGGGGTGGCCGACCTGACCACCCGCCCCCGCTTCATCCTGGGCGTGGGCTACGGCTTCACCCTGGGGGGATCGATCTAAGGAGGAGGTGTGAGATGCGTGCCATTCGATGGGCGGCCGCCGCCGCGCTGGCGCTCGCGGCGGTCCTCCCCGCGGCGGGGCAGACGATCCTCCCCGGCTTTCCGCGGATCAACCAGAGCGACATCACCGGCCCGGCGGTCACCAGCGGCGACATGCTGAACTGGGAGCCGGGAACCGTGCAGAGCCTGAGCTGCCCCGCCGCCTGGGGGCTGCTGAACGAGGGGCGGATCGTGGCCGGCCAGCTCGACTCGCTGCGCCTGGCCACCGGTGACGCCAACGTGCTGCGCACCCCCAGCGCGGCGGCGCAGCGCGACGTGGGGCTCCTCCTTTCCGGCGGGCCCGGCGCGCCGGAGGCGGGCGCGCGCGTCCGCGAGGCGCTGGCGGCGGGGAACGCACCCGGCGCCGGGCCCGCGGCCGCGGGGGTGGTGGAGGCGGCCGGCGGGCTGCTGGCGGCCGTGGAGCGGATCGACCCGCTGCGGCCCGGCCGCAACGCCGCCACGCGGCTGCACCGCGCCGTGGCCGCGTGGGACGAGCTGGTCGACGCGTCGGGCGACGCCTTCCTGGCGACCCCGCCCGACGCCTTCGTGGCGCTGGCCGCGGTGCTGGGGCGGCTGGACCGCGCGGCGATCGCCCACGCCGCGCGGGTGGCCGACCCGCGCCAGGTGGACGAGTTCGGCGCGGCGTGCGCGCCGCCGCCTGCGGCCCAGGCCCCCGCGATGCTGGCCTTCGAGGCGTGCGTGCTGGGCGGCGGCGAGTTCCGGGCGGTCCAGGGCGTGTACCTTCCCGCCACCGGCGACTCGCTGGTGGTGGGCGGCGACGGCTCGCGGCGGCCGCTGCGCGAGGTGTATCCCGACACCGGGTACGCGGGCGGGCGCGGTTGGTTCTCGCGCGACACGGCGATCGTGGCGTTCGGCCGCCGCTACGTGCGGTGGGGGATGTCACGGGTGGCCCGGCCGGGCGAGCTGCGGCCGGCCACCTGGTTCCAGGGGGTGCCGGTGTTCGCCGCCCCGGACGCGGGCCCGCGCCCCGAGGTGGTGTACGTCCCCTTCCGGCGCGGGTGCGAGGTGCAGCCGTACCGCCGGGCCGACGAGGCGCGCCGCGTCCGCGGCGGGTGAGCCGGCGTCCCTCCACCCGAATGTACCCGAACGCGGGAGACGCGACGATGCCTGGGCGATACGATGAGGTGCGGCGGGAGCTGATGCGCGAGCCGCGCCGCTGGCTGGTGACCGGCGCGGCGGGGTTCATCGGCTCGCACCTGGCCGAGGAGCTGCTCCGCCTGGGGCAGACCGTGGTGGGGCTCGATGATTTCTCCACCGGCACGCGCCTGAACGTGGGCGACCTGCTCGCGGCCGTCCCCGACTCGCGCGGGCGATTCCGCCTGCGCGCGGGCGACGTCCGCAACCCGCGCGACTGCCGCGACGCCTGCGCCGGGGTGGACTACGTCCTCCACCACGCGGCGGTCGCGTCGGTGCCGCGCGGCCTGGCCGAGCCCGGCGTGCTGGCCGACGTGAACGTGCGCGGAACGGTGAACGTGCTGCACGCGGCGCGGCTGGCCGGCGTGCGCCGGGTGGTGTGCGCGTCGAGCAGCGCCGTCTACGGCGATCTGCGCGCGCCTGCGCAGCGCGAGGACGAGGTGGGCACACCGCTCTCGCCCTACGCGCTGGGCAAGCGCGAGGGCGAGCTGTGGGGCGACCTGTTCGGGCGGGTGTACGGCCTGCCGGTGGTGTCGCTGCGCTACTTCAACGTGATCGGCCCCCGGCAGGACCCGGCCGGCCCGTACGCCGCCGTGGTCCCCGCGTGGACCCGCGCGCTGCTGGCGGGCGAGCCCTGCGTGATCCACGGCGACGGGGCGGCCACGCGCGATTTCATCGGGGTGAGGGCGGTGGTACGCGCCAACCTGCTGGCCGCGCTGGCGCCCTTGGGCGAGGGCCCCCACGTGTTCAACGTGGGGAGCGGGCACGAGACCTCGCTCACCGACCTCTACGCCCTGCTGCGCGACGCGGTGGCCGCCGTGCGCCCCGAGGCGGCATGGGCGGCGCCGGTGCACGACGCTCCCCGCCCCGGCGAGGTCCGCCACAGCCGCGCCGACCTGTCGCGCGGCAACGCCGTGCTGGGCTATGTGCCCGAGCCGGGGCTGGACGTGGCGCTGGCCGAGACGGTCCGCTGGCACGCGGCCCGCCTCCCCGCCCCGCGCGTGCCGAGCCGCGCCGCCGCGTGACGGCGCGGCGGCGCGGGGGCCGAAGCCGGCGGAGGCGCTCCGCCGGCTTCGGCCGTTGTTGCGGGCATTCGGGAACGCAGGGAAGGCGGATGGCCGCCGGGCGCGGCCCGCGCGTCAAGCGGGCGAACGAGATCGAGGCGTCGCGCGGCAGGAGCGGATGCCGCCCGCGTCGCGGCTGGGTGCGCGCGACGGCGAGCGGCTCGGCCAGCGCCACGACGTGTGGGCACGGCCCGGGCGGTTCACCCGCGTGGCGCGGGCTTCGGTCCTGGCTCTCCCGAGTCAGGTGATTTCCTGCCGGCCGGGCTTTTCGATCGGGTGATGGAAGAAGCCAGGGGGGCGCTGGCCTCGGGTACGTTCTCGAGCAGCGCGGGGGCGAGGGGGAGGGTGAGCGTGAAAACCGCGCCGCGGCCGGCGCGATTCGCGACGGACAACATTCCCCCCTGCGCGGCCGCGATCCCGCGGGCGATGGCAAGCCCCAGCCCGGTGCCGCCATCGGTCCCCGCGCGCCAGAAGGGCTCGAACACGCGATCCAGGTCCTCGGCGGGGATGCCGGGTCCCTCGTCGGCCACGGTGATCACGGCCGTGTCGCCGGCGCGCTCGGCCGCGAGGGTCACCGTGCCCTGCGCGGGGGAGAAGCGGATCGCGTTGGAGAGGAGGTTTCCCAGGACCTGGAGGAACCGATCGGGATCGGCCTGCACCCGCAGCGGCCCCGGCGCGGGCTCCACGCGCAGATGCACGTGCCGCGAATCCGCCGACACCTCGTAGAGCGAGCCGGCCTTCTCGAGGAGCGGCATCACGTCCATCTCCATCGGGAACAGGCTCAGCCGCCCTGCTTCCAGCGCGGCGCTGTCGATCAGGTCTCGCTGCAGACGCCCCAGGTGCTCGATCATCGAAAGGATCACACCGGCCCGGGAGCGCTCCTCCTCCAGCCCCCTCGCCTGGAGCGACTCCGCCAGGTCGAAGGCGTGGAAACCCGCCGCCGTCAGCGCGTTGCCGAAGTCGTGCGCCACCACGCCGAGCAGGTCGCTCCGCGCGCGCAGCGCGGACTCGGCGCGTCCCCGGGCCTCGCTCTCGGCCTCCAGCAACCGCTGGATCTCGCGTTCGGCCGCACGCCGGGCCGAAACGTCGCGCAGCATGGCCGTGAAGAGCCTCCGCCCCTGGTCGTCCTCCATGACCGAGATGCTCGCCTCGGCGGGGAACTCCTCGCCGCCCCTCCGGACGCCGCGCACCTCCGCCCGGGCACCCATCGGCCGCGCGGTAGCCCCGGTGGCGGCGAAGGCGCCGAGCTGGCGTGCGTGCGGTTCACGCTGCCGCTCGGGGATGAGGAGGGACAGCGGCTGCCCCGTCATCTCGTCGGCCGTGTATCCGAAGATGTTCGTGGCGCCGTGGTTGAAGAGCACGACCCGCTGTTCCTCGTCAACCGAGACGATCGCATCCGACGCGAGGTTCACGATCCCGTGGAAGCGCTGCTCCGACCTGCGCAGTGCCTCCTCGTGTCTCAACTGATCGGTCACGTCCGCCACATGCCGCGCGAAGCCTTCCAACAGCCCGTTCCCCCCGCGCAGGGCGGTGGTGGTCACCTGCGCATAGAAGCGGCTGCCGTCGGCGCGGCACTGCCAGCGTTCGCGGCTGTCCCGGCCGTGCAACTCCGCATCGAGCAGCTCGCGCCGGGGGGACCCCATCTCCCGTTCGTCGGGAAGATACAGGAGGGAAAGGTCGAGCCCCGTGGCCTCGTGCGCGGCGCGGCCATAGAGCTTTTCCGCGCCCGGATTCCAACGCACGATGGCGCCGCGGCCGTCCAGCGCCATCAGGGCCTCGCCGGCCAGGGCGTCCACCAGCCGCGTGTCGAGCGCGCCGTTCGTGGTGAATCGCTCCACCATAGCCGCTCTCCGGGTTGGAGTCTCCCATTGTGTGCTGGGAAATCTACGATAGGTGTGTTTGGGGACGTCACACAAGTAAACTTTTGCGCCTGCGTGCCCCCTCACCCAAGGCAGGCTCACATACTTGGGCGAAGCGCTGCCGCGGCCGCCTTCGCCGGGGCAGGAATCAGGTGTTCAACCTCACGGCGAAGGCCGTTCAACGACCTGCCTTCCGAGCCCCCCGTGCACGACGCCGCCCCACGGATCGCGGGCGCCCCCCCACCCTCCGGGCCGCCCCGATCCACTGTCAGCCGCACCGTGCCTCTGTGCCGCCTGCCCGGCTGCTTCAATCACGGAGTGCTGCCAGGAAGATTTCGGGGATTTTGGCACGCCCTCCCCGGCCTGCTGAATCCGCGGACAGAAAAACGGCCCCAAGTCGCGTAACGAATGCGACTTGGGGCCAGTGGGCCCACCAGGATTCGAACCTGGGACCAAGGGATTATGAGTCCCCTGCTCTAACCGCTGAGCTATGGGCCCTGAGCGACGACGAATATAGTCCGCACCCACGCGGAGTTCAACAGGGTTTGCGAAAACCGCCAACGTGACTTCGGCTCGTCGTGTTGCCACGTCGCAGGCCTGCCCCGGGCGCGGGCAGAGATCGCAGCACCAGGGGGGAGCGAAGAAAAACCTTGTGTTTTGTCCATCTTTCACGGCACCTTGGTAGCAATCGAATCGAGTCTTCCATCAAGACGGGCCGGATCACGCATCACCCCACCGTTTGATGATTTCCAGCGCCGATCCGTCCGAAGCTCGTACAATCCCGCGTCCGCGGTGGATGTCCGTGGCGGGCGCCATGCTGCTGTGTGCCCTTTCCACCTGCGGCCGTCCCGCTGCGGGTACCCAGACCAGCGGCATCGCAGCGGCGCTCGCGGCCTCGCCCGGGATCGCGCCGCGTCTGTCAGTTCCGACCGCGTTCCGCCGATGCGTGGAGAGCGTGCCCGCGAACGGCACCGTCACCCGCGCCGACTGCCCCGCCCCGCGCAAGAAGACCGCGTCTCCGCTCGCCCTGGCCGGCATCCCACCCGGCGCCCGCGACCCACGCTCGGTGCACCAGCTGGCCCTGCTCGACCTGACGGCCAACGACCCGCGCGGCATCGCCCTCGACCACGCCATCTCGTCGCTGCGCCGCGTAATCGAGCTGTCCGACGATCCCACGCCCGCGCTGGTCGACCTCTCCGCCGCGCTGATCGTCCGCGCCGAGCGCCAGCAGACCCCGCGCGACCTGCTCGAAGCGTACGAGACCGCGCAGAAAGCGGCCGACCGGCAGCCCCACAACGCCGCCGCGCTCTACAATCGCGCCCTCGCGCTCGACCGCTTCGGCCTGGTGGAAGAGACGGCCGAGGACTGGAAGCTCGCCATCGCCGCCGACTCCACCTCGGATTGGGCCGACGACGCCAGGCGCCGCCTGGACACGCTTCAATCCATCCATGCGCCAGTCCCCCCTCGCGACGACGCCCCCCTCGCCGACTACGCCCGCTACGCCGCCGAAGAGCCGCAAGGCGCCCGCGAGCTCGGCATGGACAAGCTGCTGCCCGAGTGGGGCGAGGCCACCCTGCGTGGCGACCGTTCCCGTGCCGACGATAGGCTCCGGCGCGCGGAGGCGCTGGGCACCGCGCTGCTGCGGCGGCCGGGTGGCGACGCCAGCTTGGCGGACATGGTCGCCGCCATACGTCGAGTGTTATCCGACACGTCAGCTGTGCAAAGGCTCGCCGGGGCGCACGTTGCCTTCAAAGCGGGCCGTACGGCACTGAATTCCGGCGACATCGCGCATGCACGCTTCAACCTTGGTAACGCAGTGGCTTGGGCGTCCGCCTCCCCGTGCCTGGTCAACTGGAGTGACGTTTATATGGGCAGTTCCCAGGGCGCGGACAGGGAGCGTTTGCTTTCCATTCGCTCCCTCGGTTCACTCGTTGGCCGGATGGGAGAGCGTTACCCGGCGCTCACAGGCAGGGCGCAAGCTGTGCGAGCCGTGTTTCTGGGGCGTGACGACCTTTGGGAGGGCGCACTTACCACTTCCCACGATGCCGCTCGCCGGTTCGAGCGAGCGGGGGAAGCCCGGAATGCCGCCACCGCCCTGAGCTTCGGTGTCGAGGTCCTGTTCGAACTCGGAGAAACCGACTCGGCGTACAAGGACCTTCTCCCGGTTCTGCGAACGACCATCCGGTATTCCAGCCCCGCACGGAAGCACAATCTGCTCGCGTCTATTTCGGATCCCATTGCGAATGATGGATTTCCCGCAGCGGCGCTGAGGCTACAGAACGAGGGCGTCCGCGCCGCGGCATCGCTCGATTCGTTGTTTCAGGCCGAGGCACGTCTGCAGCGCGCCCGGCTGCTCGCCACACTCGGCCGCCCAGAGCAAGCTCGAAGCGACGTGATCTTCGCCCGAGGGATCATCGCTCGCATGAGTCTCGGCGCATCGCAAGGGTGGCTCGCGGCAGACCTGAAGGAGGCAGAAGCCACGACACTCTTTGCCCACGACCCGAAGCGGCAGACAGCCGCCTTCGACACCGCCGCTCGGTATTTCATTGATATCGCGCTTCCATTCCGCGCACTTCGGCCGATTATCGGAGCCGCGGAGACTCGTCTCTCTGTCGGGGACGAAACAGGAGCGATGGCCCAGTTCGATGCGGTTAACCGAATCCTTCGGGCACGGAGAGACTCGATCCGCATGGAATCACGGCGCGCTGCGGTTTTCGAACGAGCACACAGGGTGTTGGAGCGCCTCGTCATGTTAAAGCTTGACCATGGCGCGGCGCGTGAGGCACTCGAGTATCTAGACCACGCGCGTGCCTCGCTGGCCGTTGTGGGGCGAGCTGCTCGCGAGAGCGCGGCAGCACCTAGCGCACGGGTAAACACGCGTCCGGGGGAAGTGGCTCTCGTGTATTCGCGGGTGGCAGACACGCTTCTCGTCTGGACGGTTGATGGACCCCATAGCGAGGTCTGGCGAGGCGCGATCGATACCGTTCGTTTCACGCGTTCACTTCAACAACTCGCTACGCTGGGTGAGCATGGTGCGGCCGAAGAGGCATTTCGCCCCGGCTTGCGTTTTCTCCATGACGTGTTGCTTCGCCCGGTCCGGCCCAGACTTGGCCCGCCTGGAACCCCCCTGGTGATCGTGTCTGACGGTGAGTTTTCGGCTGTCCCTTATCCTGCTCTCTTGGACAGTAGCGACCAGTATTTGATCGAAAGACACCCTGTTCGGTTCGCGGTTAGTCTAGCCGAGTCACAAGCATCACCCTCGCCCATGCCCGAAGGGGCTGCGGTATTCGTTGCAGATCCGGCATTCGTCCCTGCGGAGTTCCCGCTTTTCAACCGGCTGGCGCACGCCCAAGCGGAAGTCGACACAATCGCCGGAATGTATCGCGAGCATGTAGTTCTCGCCGGGCCGACTGCTACCCGACAGCGATTATTCGCTGCGATCAAGAACGCATCGATGCTCCACGTCGCGGCGCATGCCGTATTTGATGACGCCCGACCTGAACGCTCATTCTTGATCCTCGCGAATTCACCCGACGGCTCTTCGGGTCGGCTTACCGCCGCAGAGCTTGCAGTGATAAACTTTAGGCGACTGCGTCTTGTAGTCCTTTCTGCGTGTACCACGGCTCGTAGTGGGTCGGGCCGGGCCGCGGGTTACAGCGGATTAGCCGGAGCGCTGCTCGCGGCCGGAGCCAGCGGAGTGGTCGGCAGTATCTGGCAAGTAGATGATCGTGAAACAAGTGCATTCATGCGCGATTTCCACAACGCGTACAGTGCTTCGACCAACCCCGCGCAGGCGCTCCGCTCAGCACAGCTTACCGCTATTCACGCAAGGAACGGTCTTAGCCCGTCACCGGCAGTGTGGGCAGCCTTCCGGTACACCGGCCGGTAATCGCTTCCATCCCCCCTCACCAGAACCAAGGAGACAGAGATGACAGACGTGATCATTCGTGTGACAGGGTTGATTCTGTTCGCTCGACCTGGTGGGAATGACAAAAAAACGTACCTACTGTTTCCGGCCACGCCGATCGAGATGGAACACGTCGCACAAATCGGCTTCGCGGGTGAAAATACCGGGTGCGATACGTACGAAAACGGAATCTGTTTCCTAAACATCGACAACTGGTCTATCACGCTCGGGGATGACAAAGAAACCGTAAATAATCTTCCTTCTGGTCGTATCGACCGAGCAACGAAGAAGAAGGTCAGATCGGATCATTTCAGCGAGAGGAAGCGACGGCAGGAACTCAAGGCGCGCGTGGTTCTCCGCGACGGTGGAATGGTGGAACACCATAGTTGCGGGCTGGGAACGTTCGAGTATGCGAGCGAAGGTGACATCAAACTTCTGAACGTCGTGGAGTGGAAGTTTACGATTGCTACGAGCGAGTTGAAACTCGAGCGACGGTGGATGTATGGGGGAAAGCTTGGGAATCCGGTTGAGATCCGCAAATTGACGCCAGGTACGGATAACATCATCGAGATCTACATCCGCCATATCCCTGTTGACGAAGTCGGAGCCTCATCTGGCCCTGTGAAGCCCCTTCCTAATGGTGAACCCCCGCCGCACTGGCATATGTTCCACGACCTTCTCACCGAGCGACCCGCGTCACCTCCGTTCCCGAAGTTTAAGTCGTTAGTGACTGAGGATCCTTGCAAGCTCTACAAGAATATGGAGAATATTGCGACTCTGAACTGCCCGGTAGGCTCCAGCGATCCGCTGTGAGCGGATGATGGTTACCAGAGCGGCGGAAGGTCGGCAACTTCGGCACGCTAAGCTGCCCCGTGGGAGCTGGAGCCCACATGCGGGCGCGTTTAGATTTAGACGAGATTGGATGCCGCAATGAAAATGCAGTTCGCCCCCGGCACGATGCTTAGCGCCGGGGGCGGTTTTATTGGGGAGCGCCAGTGGTGGATGCTCGCCGTCCTCGCTCTCCCCCTACCGCCCGATGTAGTAGCTCGCCTTGATGACGAACACGTTGTCGGGGTGCTCGCGGAAGATGGCGCCGGCGTCGCGGCCCAGGGCGAAGTCGCCAAACGCCTCGCTGGCGCTCCTCTGCTGCTGCCACACGAAGAACAGCGTGCTCCCCGGCCGGTACTCCCAGCGCACCACCGCGCTCCCCCGCAGCGAGCGGAAGTTGAAGTCCGGGTTGTTGAAGGTGAACGCCGCGGTGCTCGGGTCGCCGTCCGCGTCCAGAGAGTACGACACCTCGCGCCCCCGCGCGTCGGTCACCGGCGTGATCCGGGAGCCGAAGCTCACCTTGTCCAGCCCGCGCGGCGCCACGAACTCCTTGAAGTCGTGGTACTCGCCCGAGCTCACGAACGGCTGCGCGAACATCTCCAGGCTCAAGGTGGGGGTGAAAGTCACGTTCAGCCGCGTGTCCATCGAGAACGTCTGCTGGGTAAGCTCCGAGAACACCGCACGCCGCCCGTAGAACGCCGTGGCCGTGGGGTCGGCGAAGGCGGTCACGTACTGCGCCGCCACCTCGGCGCGCGACCAGGCCGGCGCCACCGACAGCTGGATGTTGCTGCTGGGCCGGTACTTCACGCTGAAGTTGGCGCCCACGTCGCTCCCGCCGTCGCCGCGGGTGCCGCGGAACACGTCCCACCCGAAGACGGTGCGCTTGCGGCCGTCGGTGCTCATGTTCCAGTCGAAGTAGCGCTGGTCGGCCCTCCGCACCGCGGCGCCGCCACGGGTCAGCCGCTCGTCGTACACCTCGGGGCGGTACTGCGCGTAGACCCCCATCCCCCAGTAGTTGGGGAGCTGCATCGACCCCGACAGGTGCACCTGCGCGTCGTTCACATCGCCGCCGAAGTTCTGCTGCCGCTGCGCGCCCACCGTCACCCACAGCTCACGGAACACCTTGTTCGGCTTCGTCCAGTAGCCGTTCAGGTTTGCCAGCGCCCACACGTAGTCGGCCCGGGTGAGGAACGCCATGTCGTTCACCTCGAAGCCGGGGCTGCGGTAATTCACCTGCGTTTCCCAGCGGATGGTCCCCGCCTCCTTGGCCGCGCGCAGGTAGCCGCCGAAGCCGCGCAGGCCGGTGGCCGACGGATCGTAGGCGTTGGAGAAGAGGCCGTTGGAGCCCCCCTCGCGGTCCGGCCGCTGGAAGTAGCGCGCCGACGAGCGCTGCAGGCGCAGGATGGCCAGCGAGTCGCCCGCCACGCTGCTGACCGCGAAGTTCCCCTGCAGCCGGTAGCGGTGGTTGCGGAAGTAGGCGTTCCAGTCCACCCCCACCGCCTCGGCGTGCGAGGGGAGCTGGTAGCGCAGCGAATCATACCCGAAGCTGCGGACGACCGAGGTGGCGATAGCGCCGAAGCTCAGGTTGCCGCCGTTCAGCGTCTGCCGCACGCGGCCCACGAAGTAGTTGGTGAGCGGCTCCACCTCGCGGGTGAGCGCCTGGCCGCTGGTGTCGATCACGCGCGAGTGCCCGGCGCCGGTCACCGCCTCGAGCGCGCCGAACTCCAGCCCGCCGCGGAAGCGCCCGGTGAGCTTGGCCGCGCCCAGGATGCCGGTGCTCTGCGGCCGGTCCTCGAAGCGGGTCGCGAAGGGGAGCGAGCCCTGCGGGGTGCGGCCGATGCGCCGCGAGTAGAACAGGCTCATGCTGCTCACGTTGCTGCAGGTGAAGCAGCTGAAGCTTCCGAACCCCAGCAGGCCGCTCCCTTCCACGAAGAAGGGGCGCTTCTCCGAGAACGAGGTCTCGAAGGCGCTCAGGTTCACCACCGCCGGGTCCACCTCCACCTGCCCGAAGTCGGGGTTGATGGTCGCGGCCAGGGTGAGGTTGGAGCCCAGCAGCGCCTTGACGTCGGCGCCCATGCGCACGTCGTAGGCGCTGGCATCCTGGAAGGGGCTTCCCGGCTGCGTGGGGCGCACGTAGCTGGCGCGCGCCACCGTGTACGGCATGATCTCCCACCCGCCCGGCTTGCGGGCGATGCGCAGGTCCCTCAGGTGGCCGTAGCGCGAGGGGCCGTTGTTCTCGTTCTGGCTCACGAACGACCACTGGGAGAGCTCGTTGCGCCGCTCCACGAAGCGCTTGATCTGCATCCCCCAGGTCTGCACCGAGTCGGGGTTGAACTTGAGCTGCGACCAGGGGATGCGGAACTCGGCCACCCACCCCGCGCTGTCGACCTTCGCGACCCCCTCCCAGATCGGGTCCCAGCCGATGTCGGCGTTGGGGCTGGCCTGGCCGGCGTCCCACTTCACGCCGCTGGGGTTGAGCTGGAAGATGGTGACGCCCGAGTGGTCGTGGTACGTGTCGAAGTCGATCTCCAGCCAGTCGCCGCCGCCTTCCTGGTCGCGCCGGGTCAGGCTGGTGCGCACCCCCGCCGCGCCCAGCGAGTCGTGCATCCGCGCGCCGATGTACAGCGCGTCGCCGTCATAGGCGAAGCGGACCTCGGTCCTCTCCGCACTGGGCTGCCCCTCGGCCGGGCGCTGCTGGCGGAAGCCGGTGGCCGCCGGCGCGGTGCTCCAGATGGCCTCGTCCAGCACGCCGTCCACCTTCACCGGCACCGTGCGGGCGACGGCGCTCACGGTGGGGGCGTTCGAATCGTGGCTCGACCGCGACGAGGAAGCGTGGCCGCCGGTGGCGAGCGCCAGCTGGGCCGAAAGGGGCGCGGCCGCCAGGGCCGGCGCAAGCGACAACGCCCACAGGGTGCGGCGGGCGGAGAGGTGCTGCGTCATGGTGGGTGCGGTTGCGGGAGAGTGCACGGACCACTCGAACGCAGGTTTGGACGGGGGAAGTGGCCGAAAGGTTTGAGCGGGGCTCATCAATGGTTCGCACGTGATCGTTGCCGCCGGAAAATATCGCCGCTACCGTCCAACAGGACTCGTGGAGCCGGCGCCCACGCGGGCTCCATCGTCCCCCACCCCATGCGGCAAGGGCCACGGCGATGAAACGCGAGACGGCACTCCAGAAGGTGCAGGCGGCGGCGAACGCGTTCGAGGCGCGGGCGAAGGGCGCGGCGGTGGCCACGCTCGGCCACTTCAGCGCCGACGCGGCGGCGGCGGTGGCGGGGCGGCTGCGCGAGGCGCTCCACTGGGCGCAATCCACCAACGAGGAGGAGCTGACCGGCGAGAGCGACGACCTGGAGGGGATGGGCGAGGGCGACTACGTCTCGCACCACCCCGTGATCGCCATCGCGCAGACGGCGATGGAATCGGCGCCGCACGACGAGCTGCGCGCCATCGGCGACCACGTGATGGAGTTCCAGGTCAAGCCCGGCGCCGACCTGTTCGTTACCCACCAGTCGCTCGACGACTTCGTCTTCCCGCTCGCGGAAAAGTCCACCGTGGTGCTGGTGGGCGACTGGGGGACGGGGAAGGACCGGGCGAAGCGGGTGATGGACATCATCCGGCAGGTGGACCCCGACCACGTGATCCACCTGGGCGACATCTACCCGTCGGGCACCCCCGAGATGGCGCGCAAGCACTTCCTGGACGTGATCGCCGCGCACGGGCCGAAGCGCGCGAAGTACTGGGCGATGAACGGCAACCACGAGATGAACGCCAAGGGCGTGGGCTACTTCGGCACCGTCCTCCCCGCGCTGAAGCAGAAGGCCAGCTACTTCGCGCTGCAGAACGCGCACTGGCGGCTGGTGGCGGTCGACACCGCCTTCCGCGCCCGCGACGTGGACCCGCGGCAGCTCCCCTGGCTCAACGCACGGCTGATGAAGGATGACGGCGCGCGCAACCTCGTGCTGACCCATCACCAGATGTTCAGCGCGGTGGACCCGCGCCCCGCCGCCGAGCACCAGAAGCTGATCGCGGCCATGCAGCCGTTCGTGGACAAGGGCCGCGTCTTCGGCTGGTTCTGGGGGCACGAGCACTGGATGCTGAGCTACGCGGCCGACAAGAAGTTCGGCGGCTACCTGGCCCGCGCCATCGGCCACGGCGGCAAGCGGGTCAAGAACGTGGAGGGGAAGCACAACGGAAAGGCGCCGCCCGTGAAGGTGTACTGGAACCGGCCGCACCCCACGGTCCCCGGCCGCTGCCTGAACGGCTTCGCCGTGCTCCGCTTCGACGGCCCGGAACTGACGCTCAGCTACCCCGACGAGACCAGTACCATGGACCTGTTCGTGGAGATCTGGCCCAAGCTGCCGCACTGATCCCAAGCCACGAATCGACTGGGGATCGACTGTGCATTCCGCACCAACCCCTTGGGTGTCATCCTGAGGAGCCGCCGCGCCTGCGCCGCGTCTGCCACCGAATTCTGGCGGCGACGAAGGATCTATCGCCTGCGCTCGGAACCGATCTTCCGAAGCGTACGGGGCCAGAGCCGCCCGTCAGGCAGACGATGGCGCGGCCGCGGTCATGGATCCTTCGGTCGCCGCCAGACTTTGGTGCGCACGCGGTGCTGGTGCAGCGGCGACGCTCAGGCTCAGCCTCAGGCTGACACGGTTCGCGCGCATCCAGAATCCACAGCCGGTCTGGCGATCTGGTACGATTTACGATGCAACTCACGGGTAGCATCGACACCTGTACACCTGAATATCAACTACTTGAGGAACGCAGAGGACCAGAGGACCAGAGACTCAACCCGCGAGCCCTCTGGTTCTCTGGTCCTCTGGTGCTCTGGGTCCCAAATCAACGTACCTCTCCTCGTTGAGACGAAGCCGCGTCCACCTCTCCGCCCCAGGACGTCCGGTCGTGCGACCGCCTCACGGACGAGCAATGCGACGCACCCCTTGCCTTGCGGGCACGAATTCGGCATCTATTCGGTTACCGAACGAATTCCGAAACAGCAGGGGAGGCGCAGATGGACGCGGACATGCCGCTGGAGCAGAAGCTCGACATCCTGATGGAGCTGGCGGGCGACGACCACGACGGCGCGGGCGGCAAGGCCCGCATCCTCCCGCCGCGGCTGCGGCACGCGAAGGAGGCGGGGGCGCTGCGGCCGCTGAACATCCGGCAGCTGCGCACCAGCGTGGGCAAGGTGTCGCTGATGCGCATCCTGATGACCAACGCCTGCTCCTTCAACTGCCACTACTGCCCCATGCGGCGCGACCGCGCCATGCCCCGCACGCTGCTGAAGCCCGAGGAGCTGGTGCGCATCTTCCTGGCGGCGTACCACAAGGGCTGGTGCAGCGGGCTGTTCCTGACCACCGGCATCCCCGGCCGCCCGGTGAAGGTGATGGACGACCTGATCACCGTGCTGGAGCTGCTGCGCGAAAAGCACCTCTTCACCGGCTACGTGCACGTGAAGATGATCCCCGGGGCCGAGCCCGCGCAGATCGAGCGGCTCACGCAGCTGGCCAGCCGCGTGTCGCTGAACCTGGAGGCGCCCTGCGGCCAGCACCTGGTGCGGATCGCGCCCGAGAAGAGCCTCGACACCGCGCTGGCGGGGTTGAATCTGGCGCGCAACGCCGTGCTGCGGCAGCGCCAGGAGACGCTCGCCGGGCGGCCGAAGGACCTTCTGCGCCCCGGCGGCGCCAGCGGGATGACCATGCAGTTCGTGGTCGGCGCCACCCCCGACAGCGACCGCACCATCGTGGAGAAGGTGGGCGAGCTGTACGACGGAGGCGGCATCCACCACGCGCACTTCAGCGCCTTCCGCCCCATCCGCGAAACGCCGATGGAAGAGGCGCAGCCCGCCCCCGCGATGCGCGAGGTGCGGCTGTACCAGGCCGACTACCTCCTGCGCCAGTACGGCTTCGACCGCAGCGAGGTGGTGTACGACCGCGCCGGCAACCTGCCGCTGGCCAACGACCCCAAGACGACGTGGGCGCTGGCCCACCCCGAGCACTTTCCGCTGGAGGTGAAGACCGCCAGCTACGAGCAGCTGGTGCGCGTCCCCGGCATCGGGCCGGGCTCGGCGAAACGCATCGTGGCGGAGCGCGGGACGGCGGTGCTGCGCACGCTGGCCGACCTGCGCGGCCTGGGGGTGGTGACCACGCGCGCGGCGGGTTTCCTCACGCTGAACGGCCGCCGCCTGCAGTCCGTCCGCTGGACCGAGCAGCTCGGCTTCTGGGGGCCGGACGACGACACGGGGCAGCACCACCTGGTCTACGACGTGAGCCCGGGGACGTTCCGGTAGGCTCCCGCCGCCCGCACTCACCGGCCCGGGACAGGGCTCCGCTCGCGACCGCCCGAGCGGCCGCGGATCGACGCGAGCGGACGACGGCACGCGAGATGAACAGGATCGTGGTGAAAGCAGCGATCCTGGGCAGCACACGCGGACCATCGGCCCTTCCCCCAACGCGATGCGCATGGCGAGCGAGACCGGCCCTTCCGAACCGGCCGCGGGCACCCCCCGGCAGCCGCGGGCGCCGCGCAGGCGGCGGCGCAGGCGGGTAGCCGCGGTGCTCGCCGTGGTCACATGCGCGGTGGCGGCGGGCGTGTGGGGGCTGCCGCCCCCCGGCATCCCGGTGCCCGCCCCGATCCCCGCCGGCGCGGCCGATGCCGTGGTCGTGGTCGCGCCGCGCTACCACGCCTCGCGCATCCACCGCTTCTGGATGGGCGACGGCTACCGGGAGCTGTGGGAAACGCCGATCCGCGCGCCCGTGGTGGACCTCGGCGGCTTCGCGGGCGGGCTCACCCCGGTGCGGCGCGGCGGCGGGCGGCAGACGCGCTCGCTGCGGCTGCGCGGCGCCGACGGCCGCGACTACGTCTTCCGCTCGCTCGACAAGGACCAGGCGCGCACGCTGCCATTGCTGGGCCGCGCAACCTTCGGCCGCGTTCGCCAGGACCAGGTGAGCGCGCTGCACCCGGGCGCCGTGCTGGTCGCGGCGGGGCTCGAGGACGCCGCGGGCGTGCCGAACGCCACCCCGCGGCTGGGGGTGATCCCCAACGTGCCGGCGCTGGGCGAGTTCCGCGCGGCATTCGGAGCGCTCCCGGGAACGCTGCAGCTGCGCCCCGGGAGGCAGTTCACGGGCGCGACACGGCTGGCGGACACCGACGAGCTGTGGCCGGCCCTGCGCCGCGCGACGGGCGACCGGGTGGACCGGCGGGCCTACCTGGCCGTACGCCTGATGGACATCTACCTGGGCGATTGGGACCGGCACGGCGGGCAGCTCACCTGGGCGCGCGTGGAGCGCCGGGGCGCGGGCACCTGGATCCCCATCCCGCACGACCGTGATTACGCGTTCGCCGACTATCGCGGGGTGCTCCCCGGCCTGGCCCGCCGGGTCGACCCCAAGATCGTGCGCTTCGACGCGGAGTACCGCGATCTGGGGGGCCTGCTGGTGAAGTCGCGCGTGCTGGACACGCGCCTGCTCTGCGGCCTCCCGGCGGCCACGTGGGACTCCGCCGCCGCCGCGATGGCGCGCGCCCTCACCGACCGCGCCATCTCCGCCGCGATCGGCCGGATGCCGCCCGAGTACGTCGCGCGCTCCGCCCCCCTCGCGGCCACGCTGCGCGCCCGCCGTGACCGCCTTCCCGCCGCCGCCCGCCGCTTCCGCGCCCGCCTCCACGCCGACGGCCGCTGCGCTCGCGGCGCATTCACCGGGTGAGCCGGCCGGCATTCATCCGGGGCGGGCCGACGGTGGGGCGATCTCCCCTGGCGGGAGGACGGGTGGATTTACGTGAATGGCGGGCGGTGGCGCGGGATGGCTCTGGTGGAAGGAATGCTGGGTGACTTGACACGTGGGTGAAGCTTTACCATCCTTTTCAGACACGTTTCAATTCCCCTCTCATCCCGGAGACGCCACATGCGGTTGAATCTCGACCTGGAAGCGCTGGACGTCGAAACGTCGGTGATGCAGCCGGCGTACGTCGGGCCCGAGGGCCCGCAAGGGTACCAGCCGCTCGCGGTGGCGCAGCTGCCGGGGACCTCGATCGTCTGGGACACGCAGACGCGCCCGCTCCCGCAGCCCAACACCATCGCCTGAGGTCCGGCGCGGAACCCCATCCCCGCACCCGTGAGTGAGCGCATGCGCAAGCTGAAGCTGGAGCTGGACAGTCTCGTGGTCGAGTCGTTCGCGTCCACCGCCGCGCGGCCGGAGCGCGGCACCGTACGCGGCCACGTCTCCCTCTACTGGGAGGATTGCAATCCGTCGGACACCTGCGCGGGTGCCGGCTGGCCCTGCGATCCCACCGACCAGAGCTGCGCCGGAACCTGCTACGAGAACACCTGCCACCCCGGCTGTGGCGGAACCGGTGGAACCGGCGGCGGCGGCAGCGACCCCGCGATCACCTGCAACGGGGTGATCTGCGTGGAGATGGATCCCGGCTGACCGCACGCAAACGTAAACACGAAGCCCTCCCCCGGATATCCGGGGGAGGGCTTCGTGTTTACAGGCCGGGATTCTCGCCCTCGCCCGCGGTCAGCAGGTGTAGCCGTCACACGAGGCGTAGAAGCAGGTAGCGCACTCGGTGATGCGGGTGCCGCCCGTGCCGCAGTCACAGGTGCCGCCGCAGCTCACCTCGTTCGTCTGGTAGGTGCACCAGGCGTTGTTGGTGTCACAGTCGGCGTTGAACGTGTCCTCGGCGCCCTGCACCGTTCCTCGCGCTTCGGGCCGCTCGGCCGTGTCGAACGATTCCACCCGCAGCGTTTCGAGCGCCAGCTTCAGCTTCCGCATGGTGTCCTCCGTGTTGGTGAAGGTACGCCGCGCCCGGCAGGTCGGTCCCGGGCGCGGATGCTTCTCCATCACCGGGCCTCTCGCCCGCGGATCACTCCACGCTCGCCGCCGTCCCTTCCTCGCTGGGCTCGGAAGCATCGGCGGACGCATCCGCCTGCGCTTCAGCCTGCTCCGCGCCGGCATCGTCAGGCTGCGACGATTCTGGCGACTCCGGCGACTCCGGCGGCTCCGGCGACTCCGACGGCTCCGGCGGCTCCGGCGGCTCCGGCGGCTCCGGCGACTCCGGCGACTTCGACGTTTCCGAAGACTCCGGCTCGTCCACGGCGGGGGAATCGGACGACGCCGTTCCGGGCGCGGGCGCCGCGTCCAGCCCCGTCTCCATCAGCCCGGCCATGAGCTGGGTGAAGCGGACGGGGTCGTGCGGCTCGCTCCCCTCGGCCAGGAGCGACCAGCCCAGCAGCAGCTCGGCGTAATCGCCCACGACGGGGTCGCCGGCGTTCGCGTCGAAGCGGCGGCGGAGGCCCTGCACCAGCGGGTGGCCGGCGTTCAGCTCCAGGATGCGGCGCTGGCGGTGGCCGTCGCCGCGGCCGGCCGAAAGGATGCGCTCCAGCTGCGGCGAGTAGTCGTGCTCGCTCACCACCAGCACCGCGGGCGACCTGGTCAGCCGGCCCGAGAGGCGCACCTCCTTCACCCACTTGTCCAGCCGCTTCTGCAGCTCGCCCAGGAACGGCTCGAACTCCTTCTTCCGCTCCTCGCCGGCTTCCTTCTTCTCCCCCTCGTCCAGTTCCACCGCGCCCTTCCCCGCCGAGCGCAGCTTCTTCCCCTCGAACTCGGTCACGCTCTGCACCACCAGCTCGTCCACCGGCTCGGTCAGGTACAGCACCTCCCAGCCGCGGTCGCGGAAGGCCTCGAGCGCGGGGGAGTTCTCGATCTGCTCGCGGCTGGAGCCGGTCAGGTACCAGATGTCGTTCTGCCCCTCGGGCATCCGCTCCACGTACTCCTTGAGCGTGCTGAGCGAGTCGGCGTCGCGCGAGGTGCCCAGCAGGAGCAGGTTCAGCAGCGCCTCGCGGTTGTCCCAGTCGCTGTCCACCCCTTCCTTCACCGCGCGCCCCAGCTCGCGCCAGAAGCTCTCGTACTTGGCCCGGTCGGCCTCCAGCAGCCGCTTGAGCGTGTCGATCACCTTCTTGGTCAGCGTGCGGCGGATCTGCTTGACGTGGCGGTCGCTCTGCAGCATCTCGCGGCTCACGTTCAGCGGCAGGTCGGGGCTGTCCACCGCGCCGCGCACCCAGCGCAGCCACCGCGGGAGCAGCTCCTCGCTGTTCTCGCGCACCAGCATCCGCTTCACGTACAGCCGCAGGTTGGGCTTGAAGCCCGGGTAGTACAGGTCGGTCGACCCGCGCGAGGGGATGAAGAGCACCGCCTGGAACTCCACCAGCCCCTCGCCGCGGGTGTGCACCGTCTCCAGCGGCTCGCTCCAGTCGTGCGAGATCTGCTTGTAGAAGTCCGAATACTCCTCCTTGCTCACCTCGGCCGGCGGGCGCGCCCAGATCGGCTTCATCGAGTTGAGCGGCTTCTCGGGCTCGGGAGTCTCGCCCTCGGGCACCTCTTCCGGCTTCTCGGCGGGAAGGAGGATGGGGTAGGTGATGAAGTCGGCGTGCTGGCGCACCAGGCGCTGCAGCACCCAGCGGTCGGTGTAGTCCTCGATCCCGTTCTCGGAGTCGACCGGCTTCAGGTGCAGGGTGATGGTGGTGCCCGGGCGGCCGCGCTCGGCGTCGGTCACCGTGAACGACCCGCCGCCGGCCGATTCCCAGCGCACGGCTTCGTCCGTCCCCGCCTTGCGGGTGACCAGCTCCACCCGGTCGGCCACCATGAACGACGAGTAGAAGCCCACGCCGAACTGGCCGATCAGCTGGCCGGCGTCGGTGGAGGCCTCCTTGAGCTGCTCCAGCGCCTCGCGCGTCCCCGAGCGGGCGATGGTGCCGATGTTCCGCACCACCTCGTCGCGCGTCATCCCGATCCCGTCGTCCTCGATGGTGAGGGTGCGATTCTCCTTGTCGGGGAGCAGCCGGATCTTCGGCTCGTCGTCGCCGGAGGCGAGCTCGGGGTTGGTGAGCGCCTCGAAGCGAAGGCGGTCGATGGCGTCGGATGCGTTGGAGACCAGCTCGCGCAGGAAAATTTCCTTGTGGGTGTACAGCGAGTGGATCACCAGGTCGAGAAGCCGCTGCACCTCGGCCTGGAAGGCGAACTGCTGCGCCTGCTCTTCAGCCACGCGTTCCTCCTTGTCGTTACGGTCTGTGGGTGTGCCGATGGATGGACCCAGGCGCCGCGGGCCCGTTTCTCCCGCGGCGGAGGGCGGAAAATCTAGCAAGGCTCCGGCGGAGCCAACAAGTGGCGGGATGAGGTAATTCGAGTCTCCGGGAGAAGAGGACCGGGACAAGCCTTCGCACCGGCGGCTGAAGCCGCAGCAACAACTACGAGAAGCCTCGCAAACAGCGCGAGGCTCCACGCGTCGGCTCCGTGCTGAACGCCAGCCTTTCACGTGCCGTCCGAAACGGAGCCTGGTTAAAGGCGCGGCGGATGGGCCATTGTGAACCGTCAGGGTGGGGCGATCAGGTACATGAAAGTGTAGCAGTCACTTGCGATATCCGCGCGTACCGCCTCCCAGTTCCAAGGCGGTACACCTTATGCGTCTGTTTGTGACTGTCGGGCGAGGGAGTCCGATGGGAGGAACGATCCACCCGCGGCGGGCGCCGGGTTGCCGCGGGAGGGACAGGGGCGCGCCTGCGTTCCTCCGGGGTGGCCGGGTGAGGGAGATCCCACACACAGGAGGATGCTCATGCGCTTCCGTTCCCCACTGGCGGCGTGCTGCCTGGTGCTGGCCGCTGCGTGCACCGACCAGGTCTCGTCTCCCGACCGCGACGTGGACGCGCGCTCCGCGACCGCGCGGATCCCGCGCTTCAGCAAGGGCTCGGTTCCGCTCCCGGCGAACATCGACCCGAGCTTCGTGGTGCCGGGGCACTACAACGTGATCTTCCGCAAGGGCGTGAACGCGCGCGCCGTGACGGCCGAGATCGAGGCCGCGTACGGGCTTTCGCCCTCGCACCGCTGGAACGAAGAGTGGATCGCCGGCTTCTCGGCGGCCATGGACGACAAAAAGCTGGAGAAGGTGCGCCGGCACCCGCACGTTGAGTACGTCTACCCCGTGGTGATCGGCCACGTGAAGGGGACGCTGTACTACCCCTACAACTGGGGGCTCGACCGCATCGACCAGCGCTACCTGCCGCTCGACAACGCCTACGTGTACAGCGACTCGGCGCCCAACGTGCGGGTGTACGTGGTCGACACCGGCATCCGGCGCACGCACACCGACTTCGAGGGCCGCGCGCTGCTGGGCACCGACGTTGTCACCCCCGGCGGCACGGGCGCCGACTGCAACGGGCACGGCACCTTCGTCTCGGCCATCATCGGCGGGCGCGAGTACGGGGTGGCCAAGAAGGCCCGGCTGTACGCCGTGCGCGCCGCCCGCTGCGACGGCACGGTGCTGAGCAATGACGCCATCACCGCCGCCAACTGGGTCACCAACAACCACGTGAAGCCGGCCGTGGCCAACATGAGCCTGGGATTCCCGGTGCAGGTGCCCGACCTGGACCAGGCCATCTACGCCTCCATCCAGAAGGGCGTGACCTGGGTGGTGGCGGCCGGGAACGAGGGCGTGGATGCCTGCACCCAGACGCCGGGGCACACGCTGGGCACCATCACCGTGGGCGCCACCGACAGCACCGACTGGCGATGGTACGACTACGCCGGCCACGAGTCCAACTGGGGCGCCTGCCTCAACCTGTTCGCCCCAGGCGCCGAGATCGAGTCGGCGTGGATCGGCTCCGACACCGACTACGCCGTGGGGAGCGGCACGTCGTTCGCGGCACCGCACGTGGCGGGGATGGCGGCCAACTACCTGGGCCGCAACACCACGGCCACACCGGCCACGGTGAAGAGCGCGATCGTGAACGCGGCCACCCCCAACGTGGTGAACGACGCGGGGACGGGCTCGCCCAACCGACTGGCGTACTCGCGCTTCTGACGGGGGACGATCACCTTTCACCCGGCGGGCCGCGCCGCGGCCCGCCGGCAATGGAGCAACACGCGATGCGGCGACCCTGTCTCGTGGCCGTGCTGGCCCTGGCGGCCGGATGCACCCCTCCGCAGGCGGCCCGGACCATGGATGCAACCTCACCCGCCGGCAGCGGCGCCACGTCCGACACCGTCCCGCTGCGGCGCCTGGACGAATCCGCCGCCGCGAGCTTCCGCTACGGCAGCGGGCTGGCCGAGCCCACCCGCGTGGCGGTGCGCGACGCGGCGGGATGGAATGCACTCTGGGCGAGGATGACGGCGGGGCATCAACCCACAGCCGCGCCCGCGGTGGATTTCGGGCGCGAGATGCTGCTGGTGGCGGGGATGGGGCGGCGCCCCACCGGCGGACACTCGGTGACCATCGAATCCGTCACCCGCGCGGGGGGCGAGTTGGTGGTGCGGGTGGCGGAGCAGCGCCCCGGCCCCCGCTGCGGCGTCACGCAGGCCCTCACCGCCCCGGCCGACGTGGTCGCCATCCCCCGCTCCGCCGACGCCGTGCGCTGGGTCGTCCGCGAGGTGGTGACCGACTGCTGACCGGTGGTTCGATCCAGCACGATGCGAAAGATCCCCCGCCGGGCACTGGTGCCCGGCGGGGGATCTTTCGCGTTCGGGTAATCCGCGTCACGGGGCGTCAGCAGATGTTCATCCAGCAGCTCTCGGGCTGGGCGCAGGTCGCGTAGTCGCAGGTGGCCCCACAGGTGGCGGCGCCGCAGGTGTATCCGCCCGCGGTGCCCCCGCCGCACCCGTTGCAGGTGTAGTCGCACGATGCGCACGACGCCGGATAGCAGGTGCCGTTGCACGTTCCGTAGCAGCTCTCGTCGTAGTACGTGGTCCCCGAGTGGGCTTCAACGGTGCCGCGGCGCGATCCGGCGCCGCTGGTGGTGAACGAATCGACGGTCAGGTCTTCTACGGAGAGCGACAGCTTCTTCACGGCGGCCTCCTTGGCGGGGTGAGCACGCGAAACACGGTACCGGCCAATTTCTCCAGCGCATATCCGTCCGGCAAGTCTGTTCGTCGAGGCGAATTGCGCATACGAAGATCCCCGGCCGGGCATCGCTGCCCGGCCGGGGATCTTCGCGTCGTCGTCGGGCGTTGCCGCCTCGAGCCTACTGGCGCACGCGCAGGCGGACGGGGGTGCGGAGCTGGACCTCGCGGCTGGTGTCGGCCACGGCCACGGCGCGGTCGTACCACTCCTGCGGGCGGTCGGAGCCGCCCTGGATCATCACCACGCGCGCAAGCTCCACCGCGTCGATGTTGCGCATGCGGATGCAGCCGTGGCTCCGCGCGTTCCCCAGCGAGCTGGGGAGGTAGGTGCCGTGGATGTACAGGTCGGGCTCGCGGAAGAACATCTTCACGCGCCCCATGGGGTTGCTGATGGCGCCCGGCGGCTCGGGCTTGTGGTCGCGCGCCCAGTCGGATGAAGGCGGCACCCAGCGCGGGTTCCAGATCATGTGGCCGATGGTGTACTGCCCCGCCGGCGTGTTGTACCCCTCCTGCCCCACCGACACCGGCCAGCTGCGCACCACCTCGCGCCCGCTCAGCGCGTACAGCGTGCGGTCGGACAGGTCCACCAGCAGCGAAAAGTTCTCGACCCGCTCCACCGGGCGCGATACCGCCTGCTCCATGCTCGACACGATCAGCCCCGACGGGCGCCGTGCCTCCTGCGCGTGCAGGGCGGCGGGCGCCAGGATCATCGCGGCGGCCGCGGCGATGGACTTCCACTTCTGCTGCATCCGGGTCATTCCTTTGGGTGCCAAGAGGTTGGGCTTGGTGAGGCCGGCTCGGTTCAATTTCGTACCAGAATCCGATCGGCGCAACAGCGTGCTACACCCGCGCACCCGCCCGGAGTTCCGTCGCGATTCCGCAACTCGTTGGCATTGCAAGCGATGCGCCGCCCGCTCGCCGTCCCCCGCGAAACCGGTGCGAGAACGGGAGCGGGCGGCGCGATGGAGCGGACGATCAGGCGTTGGACTGGAGGGCGCGCGAGGCCTCGTCCAGCTCGTGCATGTCGTTGTCGTCGAGCTGGATGGACGAGGCGGCCACGTTCTCTTCCAGGTGCTTCACCTTGCTGGTGCCGGGGATGGGGAGCATCACCGGCGTGCGGCGCAGGAGCCAGGCGAGCGCCACCTGCCCCGGCGTGGCCCCCAGCCGCCGCGCGATGCGGTCCACCGGGCCGCCTTCCTTCGCCAGAGGCCCGGCCGCCAGCGGGAACCAGGGGATGAAGGCGATCCCCTCGGCGTCGCAGTAATCCACCACCGCCTCCCACTGCGTGCGGTCGGCCAGGTTGTAGCGGTTCTGCACCGAGACCACGGGAAGGACGCGCTGCGCGGCCTGGATTTCCTCCACCCCCACCTCCGACAGGCCGAAGTGGCGGAACTTCCCCTGCTTCTGCAGCTCGGCCATCTGCCCGAACTGCTCGTCGGCCGGCACCTCGGGGTCGATGCGGTGCAGCTGGTACAGGTCGATGCGCTCCACCTTCAGCCGGCGCAGGCTGCCGTCGATGCAGCGGCGCAGGTACTCGGGGCGGCCGTTGGGCGTCCACTGGTCTGGCCCCGGCCGCTCCAGCCCGGCCTTGGTGGCGATCACCAGGCCTTCCGGATACGGGTGCAGCGCCTCGGCGATCAGCTCCTCGCTCACGTAAGGGCCGTAGCTGTCGGCGGTGTCGATGAGGTTCACGCCCAGCTGAAGGCAGCGGCGGAGGACGCGGATGCACTCCTCGCGGTCTTCCGGCGGCCCCCAGATCCCCTTCCCCGTGATGCGCATGGCGCCGAACCCCATCCGGTTCACCGGCAGGTCGCCGCCCAGGCTCAGCGTTCCCGCCGCGGCCGCATCCGCACTGTGTTCTGCCATCTGTACCCTCATCCCCTGTCCGAAGTCATCCCCGAGCCCAAACGCGAACGGCAGCCGTGAAGCTGCCGCTCGCGGGGTGTTTCCTCCGCCTGCAAGGCGCGTGCGCCGGTGGCAGGCAGGCGGCCGCGCGGGTGAGAGCGGGATGCGACTGAAGTCGCGGCTACAACGGCACGAAGTCCGCCTTCGCGGACTGCGCACGGGCTTGTGGTGCTTCCATCAACCGGCAGTGCAGGCCCATGATGCGTACCGTAGCGCGACATGGACAGGGAGAACCCGTAGCACGCCGACGCGGTGGGATCAGCAATCATGGCGTCGTTGCTGGGTTCCTGAATCGGTGCGCGGATTGCCGCAAGCCACGGTGTCCTGCGTCGAACGCCTTTTTCTCCGGGGAGGTGCCCATGACACGCTCCACACGAGCCGCCACCCGCATACCTCTCGCTTCCGTCCCTCGGAGTCTCGCGATCCTCGCGATCTCGTCCGCCGCGGCGGCGTGCGGCGGGGGGCAGGTGCCGCTGCCCAACCTGTCGCCGGTGGCGGCGGGAGACCAGGCGGCGCTGGTGGCGCGAGGCGAGTACATCGTGCAGAACGTGTCGGTGTGCGGGCACTGCCACGCGGCCGACCCGCGGCGCAACGTGGACGGGCCGCTGAGCGGGGGGATGGCGTTCAGCAACTGGAGGCTGGGCACCGTGCGCGCCGCCAACCTCACCCCCGACGCCGCGACGGGGCTGGGGAGCTGGAGCCTGGCCCAGATCGTCCGCGCGATCCGCAACGGGAACGACCGCGAGGGCCACCTGCTCGCCCCGGTGATGCCCTACGAGTGGCTTTCGGGGATGAGCGACGCCGATGCGCTGGCCGTGGCCACGTATCTCAAGAGCCTGCCGCCGGTGCGCAACGAGCTGAAGAACCGCCCCAACTTCGTCTACCGGATGGCGAAGGTGCTCTTCCTGCACCCCGCGCGCACCGAGGGCGGCACGGCGCCGCCGCGCGGGCCCACGGCCGAGTACGGGCGCTACCTGGCCGACCACATCGGCCTGTGCGCCGACTGCCACACCCCGCGCGGCGGCCTGCAGCAGGCCCCCGACCGCCACCGCCTGTACGCCGGCGACGCCACGCCGGTGAAGGGATTCCCCGCCAACCCGTCGAACCTGACGCCCGACGCGGAAACGGGGATCGGCCGGTGGAGCGAGGACGATTTCCTGCGCACCCTGCGCACCGGCGTGAACCCACAGGGCGACACGCTGCACCCGTTCATGCCCTGGCGCGAATACCGGCGCATGACCGACGACGACCTGCGCGCCATCTACCGCTATCTCCGCACCCTGCCGCCGTTGCGCAACGAGGTGCCGCGGAGAAGGCCGGCGGCCGGGTGAGCGGGTGCGAGGTGCGCGGTGAGCAGGTGCGAGGTGAGCAGGTGCGAGGTGCGAGGTGCGAGGTGCGAGAGTGCGGCGGTGATTTGCGTTACTTCTTCCGATTGCGCTTGCGGGCCTGCTTCTCGGTTTTCCGGCGATTGCGGGCCTTCGCGCCGGCTTGCGTGCCTGTCAGAGGCACGCGGCCGGACACCGGCTCGTCTTCCTCCTCGAACCTCAGCGGGCTCCAGGGCGTGGGCGGGGTGACGCGCTCGTCCAGCAGGGCGAGCGCGATCTGCACGTCTTCCCAATCGCCGTTCACCGTCGGGTCCACCGCGCCGGCCGCGAACGCCGCCTCGATCACGGGCGCCGCGTCCACCGCCTGCAGCTCGGCCAGGTAGGAAACGAGGAGCGCGTTCAGCAGCGGCCCCTGGTGCGCCCAGTCCTCCAGCTGCTTGATCAGGACGGCCACCACCTCGTCGCGCCTCTCGGGGTACTCGAACGCCACGTCGGCCAGCGCCCGCCCGGCCGCGGCCCGCACCGCCTCGGGCTGCGCCTCGTCGAACAGGAGCAGCGTGGCGCCGGCACCTCGTCATACACCCACAGGTTCGCGTGCTGGCGCTCCAGCAGCGCCAGCAGCGGCGTCACGGCCGTGGTGGCGCCGAGCTGGGCCAGCGCGCGCCACGCGTGCACCGGCGCCCACGATTCGCGGTCCATCCGCCCCTCGGCGTGCAGCTCGGGGTCGGTGGCGATCTGGATCAGGCCGGGAACGTGGCGCTCGGTGAGGCCCAGGTGGCGGTAGTCGGGCCACGTGCGGCGGCGGGCGGGCTCCGCGCCCAGCTTCCTCAGCCGCTCCAGCGGCGCTTGATATGATGTGCTCATCGGGCTCGGCACCAACGATCGGGAGATGGGGGATTCCGCCCGGAAAGCTGCTGCGTAAGGCATCCTCCCGCAATCGCAATCAGCGCCGTGCAGAAATAAGAGGCGCAGCACGATCGTGAACTGCAACCACGTGGAGCTTCGCGCGAGCAGCGGATGGAGAACCGCTGACCGTTGTTGCAGTTCTCTGCCTATCTCTGCCTGTCTCCGCTGCTCTGCGTTCATGCAGTTGCAGTTCGGGACAGCGCGGAGGATGGGACGCAGACGCGCGGAGCGGCCGCCCGGGAGTTCCGGACGGCCGCTCGGCGTTACGATCCGACCCGCGCGGATCAGCCGTTCGCCAGCACCCAGCTCACGGGGAGCGAGGTGGTGACGCGGACGGTCTTGCCGCGGATCTTGGCCGGGCTGAACCGCATCGAGCTGACCACGCGGCGCGCGGCGGCGGCGAACTGCTCGTCGCTCGACGAGAGAATCTCCACCGAGCCGGGCTCCACGCGGCCGTTCTCGTCGATCACGAACTGGAGCGTGGTCTCGCCGGTGACGCCCGCGTCGCGCAGCATGGGCGGATACACGCGCTGCAGCTGGCGCTGCACGTCGTCGGCGTTGCGCAGCGAGGGGCGCACGTCCACCTCGCTCTCGCTCACCGGCTCGTCGCTCACCGGCTCGGGCTCGGCGGCGGGCGCGGGCGGCGCCTCCTTCGCTTCCGACGGCTGGGTGTTCCCGGTCGGCGCGCGCGTGTCCGAGGCGTCCACGGTACCCACCACGTCGCCTTCCTTGCCGATCCCGCTCACGTCCACCTGCGTGATGGGCCGCGCGTTCATGTCGGGCGCGGGGATCCCCACCGGCGGGTTCTCGGGCGGCCGCGGCGACACGAAGTCACCCTTCACCGGCGCGGGCGGCGGCGCGCGGTGCACCACCGGCTCGGGCTCCCTCGCGAGCTCCACCTTCGGCGGCTCCTTGGGCTCGGGCGGAAGCTCCACCTTGGGCGGCGGGGGCGGCGGCGGCGTGGGCTTCTCCTCCAGGTTCCACTCCGCGATCACCTCTTCGGCCACGGGCCTGGCGTCGGCCTGCCTGGCCGACAGGGCGATGGCGCCGATGGCCGCCCCGTGGGCGAGAATCGAAACCGCGATGGTCTTGGTGCTCCAGTGCCGCCTGCGTCGTCCGGGACCGTTGTCGTACACTGAGAACATCGTCACGCTCCTGCTTGGGCTCTCCGAGTAACCTCCGGATGCGAGCCCGGAAACACTTGCAGGTGTCGTGCCGCTATAAATGATTGTAGGAATCTAGGTTAGGAGGATTCGACTTCGCCCGCGCCACTCTTTGGGCTCTGGTTGAATCCTCCAGGTACCAGAGAGCAAGCGATCACACCGCGCCACCTTTCGAACAATGATCGTTGAGCGTAAGATGTTTTGCCCTCCGATCTCCGAACTGCTTATCCGCCTGTGACATCTCCATGACCACACAACGTTATTCCGTATCTCCCCAGCCGATTGAGACGCTGCTGGGCTGGATCAAGCAGGACGAAATCGCGATTCCCGAGATCCAGCGCCCGTTTGTGTGGGACGCCACGAAAGTGCGCAATCTCCTTGACTCGCTATTCAAGGGCTATCCCGTCGGGTACCTGATCGCGTGGCGCAATCCGAACGTGCGGCTGAAGGATGGTACCCTTTCCAGGGGAAAGCGAATCCTCATCGACGGCCAGCAACGTGTCACCGCCCTGATGGCGGCGCTGCTTGGGCACGAGGTGGTAACCAAGAATTACGCGACGGTCCGTATCCGGATCGCGTTCCACCCGATCGAGCGGCGATTCGAAGTATCGAACCCCGCGATTCAGAAGGATGTCTCCTGGATCCCCGACATCGCGACGGTATTCTCGCGCGATGGATCGCTCTTCCAGATCATTGATGCCTATGCGGCAGCAAACCCCGGCGTCGAGCGCGAAACACTGTTCCGTACGCTCGAGGATCTACGAAGGATCAGCAACAACCACGTGGGCATCATCGAGCTTGGCGAAGATCTGGACATCGAAACGGTTACCGAGATCTTCATCCGGGTGAATTCGGCGGGCGCCGCGCTGAGCCAGGCTGATTTCGCCATGTCGAAGATCGCTGCAAACACCAGCTATGGCGGCCATGAGTTGCGCAAGGCGATTGATTATTTCTGTCATCTTGCAGTCGCGCCCGATTTGGTTGGGCGGATTCAGAAGAACGACCCTGCGTTTGCCGCAGGAGAATTCTTTGGCAAGATGGTTTGGCTGAAAGACACGAACGACGATATCTACGATCCTTCTTACACGGACATGCTCCGCGTGGCGTTCACGTCCGAATTCGGCCGTGGACGGCTGCAGGATCTCGTGGCGCTGTTGTCGGGACGAAACTTCGAGACACGTGAGTACGAGGAATCGATTGCCGAGCAATCGTTCGCGAGGCTGAAGAACGGGGTGCACCGCTTCATCAACGCGAACAACTTCCAGAAGTTCGTAATGATTCTGGGGTCTGCGGGGTTCATCAGCAGCGATCTGATCGGCGGGCAGAACGCGGTGAACTTCGCGTACATCCTGTACCTGCGATCACGCGCCGAAGGGCTGGCCCAGGCTGACATCGAGCGGATCGTACGCCGCTGGTATGTCGCGTCTCTCTTGTCCGGCCGGTATTCCGGAAACCCCGAAACAGCGTTCGACTCCGATATTCGACAGATCGCGGCACGCTCAGCCGCTGTTTACACGGAAGAGGTCATCGCCGCACAGCTGTCAGAAAGCTTCTGGTCCACGCTGCTGCCGCAGAGCCTGGAAACATCATCCGTCAACAGCCCCTTCTGGCGGGTGTACCAGGCGGCGCAGGTGAAGCTTCACGACAAGGGATTTCTGTCGCGCGACATCAGTGTGCGCGATCTTATCCTGAACCGCAGCGACGTCCACCATCTTTTCCCGGCGAACTACCTGAAGAAGCAGGGCGTCAGCCGTAATCAGTACAACCAGATCGCGAACTACGCGATCGCCCAGAGCGAGATCAACATCGCAATCAGCGATCGCGCGCCGTCGGTGTACTTCCCCGAACTGCTGGAGCAGACTCGGGCCGGGGCACGCCGATACGGCGGGATCACCACCGAAGCCGAGCTGCGCGAAAACCTCCGGTCGCACTGTATCCCGGATGAGATCTTTGGTGATCTTGCGACGGAGTATGAGCGCTTTCTCTCCGAGCGCCGCCGATTGATGGCCGAGAAGATCAAGGTGTATTTCTCAGTCTTGTAATGCGCTGGACAGCCTTCCTGTTTGTCCCGCCGATCCGGCGACAAACGCGTCGTCACTCGCCACCTCGTATCCCATGACCACGCAGCTTCTCCTGGGCGCCATGATCGCCCTCCTGCTCGCCTGCCTCGCACTGCTGGTGATGCTGCTGCGGCGGCAGACGCCGGCGGACACGGGGCAGATCGAGGCGCGGCTCGCGATCGTGGGCGAGGGGCAGGAGCGCGCGGAGCGGGCCGTGCGCGACGAGATCGCCCGCTCGCGCGAGGAGGCGGGGAGCGCCGGCCACCAGCTCCGGGCCGAGGTGGGCGCGGGGCTCAAGGTGATCAACGACACGGTGTTCCAGAACCTGGGGATGCTCTCCACGCGCCAGAACGAGCAGCTCGCGCAGGTGATGGAGGCGCTGCAGCAGATGACGGAATCGAGCGCGAGCGGCGCGCGGCAGCTGCGCGAGGAGGTGGGCGCCACGCTCGAGCGGCTGCGCGGCACGGTGGAGGGACGGCTCGACCAGATCCGCCACGACAACACGGAAAAGCTGGAGCAGGTGCGCCAGACCGTGGACGAGAAGCTGCACGGCGTGCTGGAGCAGCGCCTGGGCGAAAGCTTCAGCCGGGTGAGCGAGCGGCTGGAGCTGGTGCACAGGGGGCTGGGCGAGATGCAGACGCTGGCCAGCGGCGTGGGCGACCTGAAGAAGGTCCTCGCCAACGTGAAGGTGCGCGGCACCTGGGGCGAGGTGCAGCTGGGCAACCTCCTCCGCCAGGTGCTCACCGAGGACCAGTTCGCCACCGAGGTGATGACCAACGAGCACAACGGCGCCCGGGTGGAGTACGCCATCCGCCTTCCCGGCCACGACCTGGGCCCGGTGTGGCTCCCCATCGACGCCAAGTTCCCGCTGGAAGACTACCAGCGCCTGGTGGACGCGCAGGACGCCGGCGACGTCCCCGGCATCGAGGCGGCCTCACGCGCGCTGGAGGGGCGCATCCGCGGCTGCGCGCGCGACATCTGCCTCAAGTACCTCAATCCGCCGCAGACCACCGATTTCGCGCTGATGTTCCTCCCCACCGAGGGGCTGTACGCCGAGGTGGCGCGCCGCCCCGGGCTGGTGGACGCGGTGCAGCGCGAGAGCCGGGTGGTGATCGCGGGCCCCATCACCCTGTGGGCCATCCTCAACTCGCTGCAGATGGGCTTCCGCACGCTGGCCATCCAGCAGCGCTCCAGCGAGGTGTGGGAGGTGCTGGGCGCGGTGAAGACCGAGTTCGGCAAGTTCGGCGACGTGCTGGCCAAGGTGCAGAAGAAGCTGCAGTCCGCCACCAACGAGATGGAGCAGGCCGGCCGCCGCACCCGCGCGATCGAGAAGAAGCTGTGCGACGTGCAGGAGCTTCCCGCGCCCGAGGCCCAGCGCCTCCTGGCCGTCGACGGGCTCGTGGTGAGCGGCGCGGTGGATGACGAGGAGATGGAGACGGACGTGGCCGCGGACTGATCGCGAATCCGCGGCTCCGGTATGTGAGCGAGACCGCTGTTTTTCAATGCAGAGGGAGCAGGGGGAGCAGAGGAACCGCATCGCAGTTCCTCTGCTCCCTCTGCTTCCTCTGCGTTGAAAAAGCTGGGCTTTCACCTCGGCCGGTGCTTCGCTCCCGCTCGGAAAATCGAAAAGGCGCTCTCCCGCGCGGTGCGGAAGAGCGCCCTCGATTTGTATCGACCAGGAATCAGCGGCCGGCGGTGCGCTCGGCGCAGAAGTGGCCGCCGGAGCGCTGGTCGGGGGTGCCGCTCTCCCACCGTCCGTAGAAGCCCGACGGAGCGACGCTGTCCACGAACAGCGCCAGGCGCGTCCCCTCGATCTGCCCCGTCTCGGGCCCGTTCGCATCCGCGCCGAAGCGGAGGGTGAGCTGCGTGCGCGACGCGGCGTCGCTCCGCTGCCACTCGATCACCCGCACGCCCGGCCGCGAAGGGTTGGCCGAGCCGATGTCGCCCGGCGCCACCGCGCCCACGCTGTCCAGCGCCAGGGTGGCCGAGCCGTACAGCGGATAGCGCACGTTCCCCGGCCCCTGCGCGGGCTGGGCGTACGCCGCCAGGCGCAGGCCCCCCGCCACCGACGTTCCCGCGCGCGAGCCCCGCGTGGCCACGAGCGACAGCCGGTACTCGCCCGCCAGCCCGCTCGCGCGCACCGGGGCCGAGCCCGCCGCCACCGCCGCGCACGGCGCCGCCACCGCGGAAGGCTGCGCGGCGGGGCACGAGGCCGCCCCCGCCACCGCCGCGGCGGCCAGCACCCCGGCCAGCCTCGGCATCCGCGCCCGAACCGTCATCCCGGCGCGCCCGGTCACTGGCTGGGCACGTCGGTGCGGCGGCCGGAGCGGTCCACGGTGTAGCGCGGGCCGTGGTAGAGGTCGTCGCCCAGGTTCAGCAGCGAGCTCCCCGTGCCCGTCACGTTGCCGCGCAGCGTGAGCGTGAGGAAGAACGGATCGGCCAGCGCCGGGTTCACCGCGTACCCCAGGTCACCCAGCGAGCGCACCGTCAGCTCGCTCAGCGGGTTGCTGCCCAGGTTCAGGAAGCCGGTCATCAGCTCGTTCTTCTGCACCGACTCGCGCCAGTGCGCGTTGGCCGTGCCCGAGCCCCCGGTGTTCTCCACCGGCACCTTCTGCCCGCCGGTGTAGGTCGACCCGCCGATGTTGTTGAAGCCCAGCAGGCCGCCCGCGCCGGTGTAGTACGTGTCGAGCACGTTGCCGCTCGACGACGGGCTCTGCAGCAGCCCGAACGAGCCCCACAGCGTGCCGATCCCCAGCACGTGACCCATCTCGTGCAGGATCACCGAGCCGAACTGCTCGCGCGTTTCCAGGGTGGCCACGTCGGCCGCGTCGAACTCCATCACCCCCACCAGCGGGAGGCCGCCGCTGCGGCGGAGGCACCACCCCGCCTGCCCCAGGATCGCGCCCGGGCCGTCGATGTCGGGGACCGAGGCGAAGATCACCAGGTCGTCCACGTTCAGGTTCAGCGAAGGCGTTTCGTCGCTGCACGCGTTGGCGTCGAGGTTCACCGGCACATCGGGAATGTCGCCGGTGATCAGCTGCGCCCAGCGCGCCGCCGCCGTCTCGAACGTCTGCCGCTGCGACGCGGTCATGGGGGTGGTGAAGCAAAGCGTGATGCCGTACCCCGCCCCGCCGCCGCCCTGGCACCCGATCGCGCGGAAGGTCACCGGGTTGTTGGTGAAGCCGGCGCCGTTCACGGTCGCGGTCACGGTGTTGATCCCGGCCGAGCCCAGCCTCCATCTCCCCAGGGTGGCCACGCCGCTGGCGTTGGTCAGCACGGTGGCACCGGTCACCGAGCCGCCGCCGCTGGCCACCGCGAAGGTCACCGACACGCCGGCCAGGGGCACCCCCACGTTGTTGCGCACCACCACCGCCGGGGTGGGCGTCAGGTCGGCGTTCACCATCCCGGCCACGTCGTCGATGCGCGTGGGAAACACGCCCCCCACGTTCTGCGCCACCGCCGTGGCGGTGAACACCGCGGGCGCCAGCGCGGGCGCCCCGGGCACCGCCACCGTCAGCGACTGCGCGCCCTGGCTCCCCCCCAGCGTCCAGTTGATGGCTGCCCGCCCCTCGGCGTCGGTCACCGCGGTGGCCGCCGACGCGCCGCCGCCGCCGGTGGTGACCGCGAACGACACGGTCACCCCGGGCACGCCCGCGCCCAGGCGGTCCATCACCTTCACGGCGATCGGGGCGGCCAGGGCGCCGCTGATGGTGCCGGCCTGCTGGTCGCCGCCCGTCTTCTGGATCTGGGTGGGCACCTGCGCCACGGTGGCCTGCACCGACCCCGCGGCGGCGCCGCTGCTGGCGCTCACGGTGGTGGTGCCGTTCGACGCGGCGGTCACCAGGGCGCTGTCGCCGCCCAGCCCGGCCACGTTCACGGCGCCCGAGCCGGCCGACCAGGCCACGGCCTGGCCGCTCATGGGGTTCCCCTTCTGGTCGAGCACGGTGCCGTGCACCACCTGCTTGGCGCCCACCGCGTCGAACGAGAGCGAGCCGGGGACGATCGCCACGCTGGTGGCCACCTTGGGCGCGGTTGAATCGGAGCAGCCCCACAGGGCCAGCACGGCCGTGGAGGAGAGCAGGAGCTTGCGCATGGCGGGAAACGCCTCCGGGGGAACGGCAGTACGCCGTACGTGAGATGGAATGAGGCCGCTCGCCGGGAACGGGCGAGGGGCGGGCTGGTTCGGAGCACAGCGGGAAGGAACGGTTTTGCCTCGCACGCGCGCGTACGCGGCTCCGCGCCATAGCCGTAAAGATGCGCGGTCCGGGCGCCAAACGGTAGCCCAGGCCCGCGCAGCCTTCCAATCAACCCCGTAAACTATTCAATCACAGGCATTTACACAAGCGCCCGCGCGACAAAGTGATGCTTCCGGACTCGTTTTCACTCCACGGGTCACACGCAGAAGCGGAGGAAACGGAAGAAGCAGACGTGACGCGCCGTTCTCCGCTTTCTCCGTTGCTCCGTGTGACCCTTCAGCGGCGCCGGCCAGGAGCGATCGTCCGGGGAGCGACACATGGAGATTGACGCTGCGAACGGCCCGCGCGAGGCGGATCCTCGCGCGGGCCGCGGCGTGCCTCCGCGTCACGCACGCGCCGGTCAGACGCCGGCCGTCTCGCGCTTCTTTCCCTTCCTGTCGTCGCGCTTGGCCTTGAGGACGACCTCGTCGGCGTCCAGGTGGTCGTCGCCGCAGGCGTGCACGTATTCCTGGTAGGTGCCGTGGTAGTCGCGGATGCCGGCCCTGCTGATCTCCACCACGCGGGTGGCCAGCTGGCTCACGAACCAGCGGTCGTGGCTCACCAGGATCAGCGTGCCCTCGTAGTTCTGCAGCGCGGCCACCAGCGCCTCGATGCTCTCCAGGTCCAGGTGGTTGGTGGGCTCGTCGAGCACCAGCACGTTGGGCTGCTCCAGCGCCAGCCGCGCGAACACCAGCCGCGCCGCCTCGCCGCCCGAGAGCGCGGAGAGCTTCTTCTCGCCGTCGTCGCCGCTGAACAGCATCAGCCCCAGGTGCGCGCGCACGAAGCCGCGGTCGCGCCCCGGGCAGAAGTTCCACAGCCACTTCTCGGCCGTCCCCTCGCCGTCGCCCAGCTGCTCGTGGTGGTCCTGCGCGAAGTAGCCGGGGTGCGTCTCGTATCCCCACTCCACCCCGCCGCGGTCGGCCTCCAGGTCGCCCACCATGATCTTGAGCAGCGTGGACTTGCCGATCCCGTTGGGGCCCATGATCACCATGCGGTCGCCGCGGTTCACCGACAGGCTCACCCCGGGGAGCACCTCCTTGTCGCCGAACGACTTCTCGATGCCGGTGACCTTGAGCACCTCCTTGCCGCTGGGCCGCTTCTGCACGAAGCGGAACTTGGGGTAGCGGCGCGAGCTGCCGGGAAGCTCCTCGAGCTCGTCCACCTTGCGCTCGATCATCTTGAGCTTGCTCTGGGCCTGGCGCGCCTTGCTGGCCTTGGCCTTGAACTTGTCCACGAACTTCTGGTGGTGCGCGATCTCCTTCTGGCGCCCCTCGATCTCCTTCTCCTTGCGCTCGCGGTCCTCCACCTTCTGCACCAGGAAGTCGCTGTAGTTGCCGCGGTACAGCGTGGCCGTCTGATAGTCGACGTCGAGGATGTGCGTGGCCACGTTGTCGAGGAAGCGGTGGTCGTGGCTGATCACCGCCACGGGGCCCTCGTAGTCGTGCAGGAACTTCTCCAGCCAGCGGATGGAGAGGATGTCCAGGTGGTTGGTGGGCTCGTCGAGCAGGAGCACGTCGGGGCTGCCGGCCAGCACCTGCGCCAGGAGCACGCGCAGCTTGAAGCCGCCCGACAGCGTGGAGAGCGGCTGGCGGTGCACCTCGGCGGGCAGGCCCAGTCCCTCCAGGATGGTGGCCGCGCGCGCCTCGGCGGTGTAGCCGTCCAGCCGCTGCACCGTCTCTTCCAGCTCGTTGAAGCGCTCGTAGTCGAACTCCTCGTGGGCGTTCGCCAGGAGCTTGTCCTTCTCGACGATGGCGTCCCACAGCTCGGGGTTCCCCATCAGCGCCACGCCCAGCACTTCTTCGTGCTCGTACAGGAACTGGTCCTGCCGCAGCACGCCGATGCGGGCCGACTTGGGGATGCTGACGCTCCCCTTCGTGGCTTCGATGTCGCCGCTGAGGATCTTGAGCAGCGTGGTCTTCCCCGAGCCGTTGGCGCCCACGATGCCGTAGCGCTCGCCCGGGTTCAGCTGAAAGGCGGCATCCTGGAACAGGACGCGGTCGCCATACGTTTTTTCGAGGTTGGATACGGAGATCATCCCGCAATCTAACGGAAACGGGGCAATTTTTCGACCCCTGGCACAGAATTCCGCGTCACAGGCGGCCCGGGCGAGTGCACCCCGGCATCGGCGGACGGTCTCTGAGGGCGGCGCTCGCGCTGAACGATTGAAAATCCGGGGAGGACCGCTTCCCCGCTCCCGGGATCCCCGTGGAGCCCGGGTGTTCTCAAACGCGTCATCGGATGATGCCAGAGCCGTCATCTCCCTCGACCTGACTTCGCCCGGCGACTGGATGCGGATGATCCACCCCCGCGGCATTATGGATGGACGATGCGCGATGGATTTCTCTCCGCACGGCAATTCTGATCGGCGGGGAGCTCGCCGTCCCCTCCGGAGAGCCTGATTCATCCTGCCCGGCGAGGCGTTCCGGCGAGCACCCCGATAGCGCTCTTGACGCCGTTATCCACCAAATTATCATGGACTGCCGATGACCTCGAAGCGCCAACGTGCGGCTACGTGCTTGCATGCGTAACACTGGAGGTTGCATGCGCCGGCTGATTCTCCTGGCCAGCACTGGGCTCGTCTTGACCGGGTGCGACGCGACCGCGCGCAGCATCCCCACCGCAACGTCTCCCGCTGGAGCGGCCATGAACAAGGGAAGCAATCCAGCGCCAGACGGAGGGGTCAGGTTCACCCGGTTCGAAGACCTGCCGCCCGACCTGGCTGCCCACGTCCGCCGGCTGATGAACGATCCCGGGGAGCTACGGAAAGCGGAACGAGCCCAGGCATTGGAGCGTGTTCCCGTTCGATATGCCTTCGCGGAGCGGCCATTGCCGCGTGGAGCCATCGCCGCGGTGCTCCGCGACCCCGAAGGCGAGCCCAGGCGCGCGCTGATCCTCTCTGAATCCACGATTTCCCCACGGGCCACCTCGCTCGCGCGGCTCGCACTCTATCGAGACGAGGGCGAGTTCCCCGAAGCCACGGCGCGACGCGTGTTGTTCATCTGGGCTGACCAGCGTGTGGAGGCCGAAGGGAAAAGCTGGAACCTGAACGCCGTCCTCAACGGAGGGCCTCCGGGCCTGGTCAACGATCTGCTTGCTGCTCCACGAGGGAAAAGCATCGATGTTCCTGAGCTTGGCCCCGTCCGGGTCGTGCAGACAGAGCCATGAGCTGGGCGCCCGGCTGGATTTATACGTGTTTCCAGGGCTGGTCACGTACGTGCACGGTGATCTTGGTGGTACCCCATCTGGGAAGGCTGGGCGGTCCTGTGCGGATGAAAACGGAGATGCACGTGAGAGCCCTCATCGCGCTGATTTTCCTGCTCGCCACCGAGTCTTTCGTGGCCACCTCCCAGGCCCGGCAGCCAATCGCGGGCCGGCGTCCAACACGTGTCCCGGTGATGCTCGTGCTGGTGGACACGCTACCGGTGGAGACGCCCTACCGTATTCTTCGCCGTGCCGAGCTGGACCCGCGTGACGTCATCGTTCTGCGAACCGGCGCCGACTCGGTTGCGCTGTCGGCGGCGGTGTGGGACCTGATCGTCATGCGCCAGGCGCAGGGCGACACTGCCACGGCCCAGAGTTCCGGGATGATGCGCGTTCGCAGGGGTGACGGCGGAAGCCAATCCGCTCCGCGCATTCTACCCTGGGCGAGTCGCGTGATGAGCGACCTGCATCACGCCGCCCCGCGCGAGGTTGCGGGCGTGGGGACCGCACCGGCGAGCGTCATCTGGCTGCCGCCCCAGCGACGGCGCGGAGCGCTCCCGTAGACGCCCCATCGAAACGCCCCGCGAGCAGCGCTGCTCGCGGGGCGTTCATTCGTGCGCCGATCAGTCGTCCGTTGACCGGAGGCGTCGAGCCGGCTAGCGGAACTTGCCGTCCTTCCAGCCGCGGTACGACATGCAGCTCATGCGCGCGGGCTCGAACTCGTCGGCGTCCACCTCGCCGCCGCTGGCGCGGGCGCGGGCCACCATGCTGTCGGCCATCTGCTGGCAGCGCGCCTTGTCGGCATCGTACTGCGCGCGGCGCTGCGGATCGCCGCCCACGTCGCAGGCCATCAGCAGCCACACGGACGCAAGCACCACCCACGCCGGGCCGCGCCGCACGGCCTGGCAATCGAGAGAGGTCAGGAAGGGCATGGCTCAGCTCCGCGCCATGAACACCATGACGAACTCGTCCTCGTCCGTCACGAACAGCTCGTGGCACAGAACGCCGCGCAGCTCTCCCGCCACCGCCGACATTCGCTGTTCGAGCCCGCCCAGGTCCTCCAGCCCGTCCACCTTGCCCAGCGACCGCGAGGTAAGGCGCACCTCGTAGCCAGGCTCGTCGTCGCGGTAGCCCAGGGTCAGCACCAGCTTTCCCGCCCGCTCCAGGAACTCCACGCCGATGCTCTTGGGCGCGACGCGGTTCTCACGGACGAACTGCTCCACCTGGCCGGCCAGCGGGCCCAGGTTCCCCTCGCCCGGCGTGCCGGTGAACACCTTGAACCTGTCGTGGACCTGCCCGGTTGCCTCGGACATCGGCGCCTCTTGATCGGGGGAAAGTGCAAGGAGGTGGAACGCCGAAAAGCTATTCCCGTTGCGAACCGGCGACAAGACACACGTGGATTCGCGTCCTCTGGCCGATCCATGTCCGATCGGCGATGGACGGAGAACGCCCCGCGGGCATCGCTGCCGCGGGGCGTTCTTCGTCTCGGTTCGATGCGTCGATCGGCTGCTCAGCCGGTCACCGGTGGCGAGCATGCGAGAGCCGCTGGCCAGGTGGGCAATTCTATCTCG
>DASSJS010000523.1:0-23412 GCA_035691085.1 Longimicrobium sp. | reverse complement strand
CCCGTACCCCCGTACCCCCGTACCCCCGTACCCCCGTACCCCCGTACCCCCGTACCCCCGTACCACCGCAGTTCACCGCGGCAGCTCATCCGCCGGCTGGGGCGTGACCGCGGCTTCGTCGCGCTCGCCGGTGCGGATGCGGTAGACGGACTCGACGGGGAGGACGAAGATCTTGCCGTCGCCCACCTCGCCGGTGCCGGCGGAGCGCAGGATGGCCTGCACGGTGACTTCCACGAAGGAATCGGAGACGCCGATCTCCAGCCGGATCTTCTCCTGCAGCTCCATCTTGACTGTGGTCCCGCGGTACGTCTGCACGGGCTCCAACTCGCCGCCGTGGCCCTGCACGCGGGTCACGGTGAAGCCGCGCACCTCGGCGCGGTAGAGCGCCTCGAGCGTGTCGCTGAGCTTTTCGGGGCGGATGATGGCGACGATCAGCTTCATGCGGCCTCCCGGGGCGTGGACCTGCGTTCGGCGTGCGGCCACGGCCGATGCGGCTCGGCGGACACCAGCAGCGCGCCCTCGCCGTGCGCGTACGCTTCTTCTCCGTGCTGCACCACGTCCATCCCCACTCCCTGCCCGCGGCTGGCCTCGCGCAGCGGCGCCACCAGGGCGATCACCTTCAGGATCACCAGCGTGGCCACGCCGCTGTAGGCGCCGGCCGCCACCACCGCCAGCGCCTGCTTGCCCAGCTGCGCCGCGTTGCCGGTGAGCAGCCCGTCGGTGCCGCCCCACGCCGCGCTGGCGAACACCCCGGTGAGCAGCGCGCCGAAGATGCCCCCCAATCCGTGCGCCGAAAAGACGTCGAGCGAATCATCGAGCCGCGTGCGCGAGCGGTAGCCGATGGCGAAGTAGCTGGGGAACGCCGCCAGCGCGCCCAGCGCCAGCGCCGCCGTGGGCCCCACGAACCCCGCCGCGGGGGTGATGGCCACGAGTCCAACGACGATCCCCGTCCCGCCGCCCACCGCCGTCACCTTCTTCAGGCGGATGCCGTCCAGCGCCATCCACACCACCAGCGTGGCCGCCGGCGCCAGCAGCGTGTTCACGAACGCCAGCGCGGCCGACGCGTTCGCCGCCAGCGCGCTTCCCGCGTTGAAGCCGAACCAGCCGAACCAGAGCAGCCCCGCGCCCAGCAGCACGTAGGTGGCGTCGTGCGGGATCAGCGCCTGGCGGCCGTAGTCCTTGCGCTGCCCCACCACGATGGCGGCCACCACGGCGGCCACGCCCGCGTTCACGTGCACCACGGTTCCGCCCGCGAAGTCCAGCGCGCCCAGGCCGCCCAGCCACCCCTTTCCCCACACCCAGTGCGCCACGGGGGCGTACACCACCAGGCTCCACGCCGCGATGAAGGCCAGGTACGGTCCGAAGCGCATCCGCTCCACCACCGCGCCACTGATCAGCGCGGCGGTGATGATGGCGAAGGTGCCCTGGTAGGCCATGAACAGCAGGTGCGGCGTGGCGCCCCAGCTGCCGCCTTCCAGCCCCACGCCCTTCAGCCCGGCGTGGCCAAGCCCGCCCACGAACGCGTTCCCCGGCGCGAACGCCAGCGAGTACCCCAGCAGCGCCCACAGCACGCCCACCACCCCGAGCGACGAGAAGCTCATCATCAGCGTGTTGAGCATGTTCTTGCCGCGCACCAGCCCGCCGTAGAAAAAGCCGAGCGCCGCCGTCATCAGCAGCACCAGCGCGGTGGAGGCCATCAGCCACGCCGTGTCGGCCCCGTTGATCGCCACCGCCTGGGCGGCGGCCTGCGCGAGGCCGGCGGCGTGCGAGACGGCCGCGGGAAGATTCATGCGCGCTCCTGTCAGGAGGAGGAGGAAGAGAGGCCGCGTCCGCAGGAGGATAAACCGTGCAGCGAAACTATGTCAAGTCAATCGATACTCTGACCTAAGATTGTTAAGTGACGGATCGAATCCATCTCCATTCGTAACCGCCGCGAGAAAAGGGCGAACGACGTCGGCCGAATGGATCCGGCCGGCAAGGCCGTGTCCACGCTATCGTGGCTTCGATCAGGGCGGCGCCTGCCCCCGCTGTCCTTCGCGACGTTCGTTAGTGGTTGCGCCACAATGACTTCGGCTGCCGCGTGCGGCATCGGGCTTGCACCTCCCCACGAGGTACTCAGGATATCCCTGGAATGGAGCATCGCGCATGAAGCGATTCAACTGGAGCATCCCCGCCGCGTTCGCGCTGGCGATCGCGGTTTCCGCGGCGCCGGCGGCGGCGCAGGGCAAGAGCGGCGGCCACGGCGGCGGGCAGGGCAAGGCGCACACGGAGCACGTCACGCAGTCGGGCGGCACGCACGTGGAGCGGTCGACGGGCACGCACGTGACGCGGCACACGACCACGCGGACCCGCAGCACCGCTCACAGCAGCACGCGCCGCCGCACCACGCCTCCGGGATGGTGCCTGGGGCGCGGCAACCCGCACAACACCACGGCGAACTGCGGCTATCGTACGGACCGCATCTACCGCGACCGCAATGGCGTGTGGCGCGACCGGTACGGAAACCGGCTGCGGAGCGGGTACGTCTACCGCGACCGTACGGGTGTGGTTCGCGACTTCCTGGGCCGGCTGCTCCGCTGACGGGCGGTTCATCCCGGGCTCCTGTACCGAGTGGCCCCGCACCGGAAGGCGCGGGGCCGCTTTTCTTGACGAGCCGTCCGGGTCACGCTTCGGCCTACCATGGCGAGAGGATGGATCTGGCAATCGAGATTCATAAACGTATGATACACGCTGTGTCACATAGGATGCGGTATTCTGGTGCTGCACCTGTCGTTCCCGGTTGTGTGGTGGAGTGCCAAGTCGTGCGATAAACTGACGTTCACAGCCTTGTAGCTAATGATCTGGATGTGTAGCCGGCGTGTTTCTTCTACATTCAATCTTGACTTGAAATATATGTAACAGTACGATGGGTGTTCTGCGTCGCTGTGACGCAGAGACCATCGCCTCGTGGTTCTCCGGCGACGGCCGCTCCATCCATCCTCCTCCCAGGCGAGGTACCCATGGCGGAAGCGCGCATCGATCCCGAACAGTTCCAGCAGGCCGTGAACGCCTCCCTCAAGCGTGCGCTGGAGCGCGACCCGAAGGTGATCACCGGGCCGATCCTGATCGGGATCATCGCCTGGCCCGATGACAGCAACACGGTCGACTTCAAGGACATCCAGGCGGTCAAGATCGACGCCACCAGCTGAGCGGGAGGGCTTCCATGTCTCCCAGGGCCACGGCGTCTCCCCCGTTCTGCCCCAGCGCGCAGCCCACGATGGAAGGCGCGGTGGTGTTCGGCGTGGTTGGCGGAACGGCAACGGAGCCACGGGTTGGGTACCTCACGGAGCAGCTCCCGGTAACGCCGGAGGTCCTGGCGCTCACCGGGCCGGTGGAGCCCACCGAGGTGTTCCGCTTCGGCGCGCCGTGCGCCGGCGGCGGGTGCCGGCACTTCGACGGGTCGGAGTGCCGGCTGGCCACCAAGCTTGTGCAGCTCGCGCCCGCGGTTTCGGGGCCGGCGCTCCCCGCCTGCGCCATCCGGCCCCAGTGCCGGTGGTGGCGGCAGGAGGGGAAGGCGGCCTGCCTGCGCTGCCCGCTGGTCTCCACCATCGAGTACCAGCCCTCCGAAGCGCTGCGCCTGGCCGCCGATCCGGCGCTCTGAACCTGGGCGGTGGCGTGCCGGACGGACGAAGGGGCACCGGTCATTTCCGGTGCCCCTTCGTTCGCGGGAGTGGTAGCCGGCCGCGCCGGCTCTCGATCCCGGGCGCAACCGATCCTGGCGCCCGCTGCGGGGTATGCAGCGCGCAAAAAGACGGCGAACCCCCCGTAGTGAGCGAGATCGTACCGGTGAAGCTGCCCAGGATCATGAATGGCCGTTCCGGCGTGGACGTGCTGGAATACGAGCTGTTCCAGGAGAAGGCGTCCACGCTGGCCCGCATGGGCGCCAGGCTGAAAACCGCGCTCGACGCCCTGGCCGCGTACGACTCCGCGCACGCGAAGCGCGCGGACGACGCCGATCGCGCCGAGCTGGTGGCCGAGGCGGGCGAGATGCTGTGGTATTACGTGGTGCAGCGCGAGGTTTGCGGCCTGCGCGACACGCAGGCGATGATGCGCAGCCTGGGCGTCCCCCCCGAGGTGCAGCTGAAGATGGGGATGCGGCCCCGGAAGCCGGGCGGCGGATCGCCGTAGATCACCTTTCTTCATGGCTGACGCCAGCCTGCCGCCGGCATTGCGTGGCTGAAACGGACACGGTCCGCACCCACGACCTGGCTGACCTGCGGCGGCGCCCCGTGCTCCGCCGCCTCCGCGATATGCCCCGGGCCGCGCTCCCATGCCGGCCCGGGGCTCTTTTCATGCGCCGGCCGCGCGGCCAGCATCGTCCTCCGCTCGGCCTCGGTGGACGCGGACGAGCCACGCAACGGCGCCCGCCGGATGCGGCCGTTCCGTGCGCCCTGCCGATCCTCCCCGCACCGCCACGATTCCGGCGAGCGATGGGTGCCGTCGCCGATATGTATTGGACGCGGAGGGAGCGCGGCACCATCCATCAGAATACGGCCCTGGCGCCGGGCTGCCGCGCCGGGTCCGTGGACACGCCGCCCACCTCAACCGGAGGGAAGGACAGAGATGAGCATCCAGGAACTCACCATCCCCATCGGCTCCACCACCATCACCCCCGTCACCCCCGCGGCGGCCGGCGCGCCGGCGGCGAAGCACCAGCTGGAGCCGGTGACGCAGGCGTTCATCGACAGCCTGGCCGGCTCGCCGCCGACCTGGTCGCTGAGCCCGCGGGACGCGCACGACGGGCTCACCGCCCTGCAGTCGCAGCCCGTGGCGCTGCAGCCGGCCGAGATCACCGACACCGAGTGGCCGGTGGGGCCGCTGGGAAGCACGCGCATCCGCATCGTGCGGCCGGCGGGGGCCACGGGCACGCTCCCGCTGCTGATGTACTTCCACGGCGGCGGGTGGGTGCTGGGCGACAGGGTGACGCACGACCGGCTGGTGCGCGAGCTGGCCAACGGCGTGAACGCAGCCGTGGTCTTCGTCGACTACGTCAACTCGCCCGAGGCGCGGTACCCCACCCAGAACGAGCAGGCGTACGCCTCGATGCTGTACGCCGTGGAGCACGCGGCCGAGCTGAACGTCGACGCGTCGCGGCTCGCCATCATCGGCGACAGCGTGGGCGGGAACATGTCGGCCGTGGTCACGCTGATGGCGAGGGAGCGCAACGGGCCCCGCATCAGCTACCAGGTGCTGCTCTACCCTCTCCTGGACTACCTGTCGGACCGGGGATCGTACCGCGCGTTCGCCGAGGGGCCGTGGCTCACCACGGCGACGATGAAGTGGATGTTCGACCTGCAGGGGATGGACGGGAGCGAGGGATATGGGGCCTACCCCGTGCGCGCCACCGTGGACCAGCTCCGCGGCCTTCCGGACGCGCTGATCGTGACCGACGACGACATCCTGCAGGACGAGGGCGAGGAGTACGCGTACAAGCTGGCGCAGGCCGGCGCGCGGGTCACCACCGTGCGCTACAACGGCACCATCCACGATTTCGCCATGCTCAACCCGCTGGCGAACACGCCCGCCACGCGCGGCGCGATCGCCCAGTCGATCGCGGCGCTGCGGGGCGCGCTGCACCCCTGAACGCCCCGGCGCCATCCGCTCCCCCGTGGCACGGGCCGGCGGGCGCCCCGTTCCGAACGCATCCGTGAACCGCCGTCCGCCACGCGGGGAGAGACCTTCCCTCCGCGCGGCGTGCCGGCTCCACCGCCCCACCGGAACCCCGGGAGACCCAGGATGCAGATGAAACTGCTGCTCGCCGCCCCGCTCGCCCTCCTCGCGGCCGCGCCGGCGGCGCGCCACCATCCGGCCGCGGGGGCGCCGGTGCGCAACGTGGTGCTGGTGCACGGCGCCTACGCCGACGGATCGAGCTTCGCGAAGGTGATCCCCCTCCTCCGCGCCCGGGGGATGGAGGTGGTGGCGGTGCAGAACCCGCTCACCTCGCTGGCCGCCGACGTGGAGGCCACGCGCCGCGCCATCGCGCGGATGGGCGGGCCGGTGATCCTGGTGGGCCACTCGTCGGGCGGCGTGGTGATCACCGAGGCGGGGAACGATCCGAAGGTGGCCGGGCTGGTGTTCATCTCGGCCATCGCGCCCGACGCGGGCCAGAGCACCGCCGATGCCGTGCGGGGATACCCGCCCACGCCCGGGCTGGCCCAGCAGAAGGCGGATGCGTCCGGATACCTGTGGCTGACGCGGCAGGGCGCCGACGAGGACTTCGTCCCCGACCTTCCCGCCGCCGAGCGGGCGCTGGTGTACGAGACGCAGGGGCCGTGGAACTCCACGTTCCTGGCCGAGAAGATCACCACGGCCGCGTGGCGGACCAAGCCCTCGTGGTTCATCGTGGTGAACGACCGGATGGTGCCGCCCACCTACGAGCGCGACGCGGCCCGCCGCATGAACGCCACCACCGTGGTGCTCACCTCGGGCCACGTGCCGATGCTGTCGCAGCCCGCCCAGGTCGCCGCGGTGATCATCGACGCGGCGGCGAAGGCGGGCCAGCCCTGAGCGTCGAACGTGCCGCGGGGCGCCCGTGGCCGCGCGCACTCCGCCCCGGGCTCCGCCGCCGCGCGGCGCCCCGTCGTTCGCCCTGCGTGGCGGTCTCCCGGCGCGCCGCGGGTGAGGGGTGCCGTCCACCGTGTATTCGGCTACCATTGTACACGGCCGGGACGCATCCCGGGCGGATCTCGCGAACGGAGGAGGAGCGGATGGACTTCCGGCATCTTCGCTACTTCGTGGCCATCGCCGAGGAGGGCACGTTCACCCGCGCGGCGCGGCGCCTGTTCGTGGCGCAGCCCGCGCTCACCAAGCAGATCCACGACCTGGAGGCGGTGGTGGGGGGCGCGCTGCTGGTGCGCGGCGCGCGGGGCGTGACCCTGACGCCCGCTGGCGCCGAGTTCCTGGTCCACGCCCGCGCCATCCTCGAGGGCGAGGCCCGCGCCCGCGCCTGCGTGCTCCCCGCCGCCACCCACGCCCCGTGAGCACCGTGTCCGCCCCCGGGGTGGTGACCCTGGCCAGCGCGCATCCGGCGGGTGAGCCGCTGGCCGGGCTGGAGCTTCCGCCGCGCGCGCTCGCGTGGACCGACGACGCGGGACGCGCCTGGCTCAGCTATGCCGATCCGGCCACGCTCGCCGCCCGACACGGCCTGGAGGACGCGCTCGTGGCGCCGCTGCATGCGCTCCACGCCCCGTGCCGCGCCGCCGCCGGCCCCGGCGACGCGGCGGGGTGAAGCCCATCCCCCCCTTCGTCCTCCTCCCCGCCGCTCCAGCATCCGCCCCCCCGCCCAACTCCACGTGGACCCTCGTTCCGGTCCACGTGCTTCGTCGCGCGCGCCGGCGGGCCGGCGGATGGGGATCACCCCGGCGCTTTTGGCGGAATGACGAAGCGCACGGTCTGCCGGTCGATGATGTGGTGCGTGGGGTCGGCCAGCTCGATCAGCACCGAGTGCGGGCCGGGCGGGAGGCCGTTGATGATCAGCGGCTCGTCGCTGGCGTCGGCCCAGTGCCAGGGCGCGTCGTCCACCGTCACGTGGATGTGGCCGATGCGCGGGGAGACGCCCAGCGCGGCCGCCCCGTAGACCGGGCGGATGCGCAGGTTCTCGGCGCAGTACTGGATCACCACGCGCCCCAGCGCCAGCTGCCCGGCGATCGGCGCATCGGCGTGGATGCGCGGCGGCGGCTCGGAGGCGAGCTGCACGACGGGCGCGGGGAGGTGCCCCGGCGAGCACTCCCGCGTCCGTGCCGGCGGACCCTCTCCGGCCGGGGTGACGGGCTCCGTCATGGCTCGGGCTCCGTGCGGTGGGTGGATGACGAGCGCCAGCAGCGCCGGCGCGATGGATCGGTGCATGGTGCCGTCCCTTTCCCGTGCCCGGGTGTCGCGGGCGCACGCTTCGCTTCGGCCGCGGCTGGCGTGCGGCGACGCGCCCGGTGGACGCGGCCGCGCGCGGCCCCCGCATCATCGCGCGGCCGCGCATCGCCGTCCAATACATCCGCGCGACGCCACCCATCGCTCCATGGAAACCGGGCGTGGCCGCCTGCGCCCGGCGGGTGGCGTGCGCCCGCCGGGCGGACGAGCGCCTTGCGCGGGTGCCGTGCAGAAGGTTTGTTGCATCCGGGGAAGGAGGCGCGTACCCCGGCGGGAGCGGCCGTCCGGGGCGCGCCGAACGGGGGTTCCGGCATCCGGCGCGGAGGCACCACGTGAAGCTGCATCAGCTGCGGACCTTCGTAACGATCACCGAGCGGGGCTCGTTCGTGGCCGCGGCGCGCGTCCTGGGGCACGCGCCTCCCGCCATCTCCAAGCAGATCGCGCAGCTGGAGCGCGAGCTGGGCGCCCGGCTCTTCGTCCGCTCCGCCGGCGGGGTCAGCCTGACCGCATCGGGCGAGGCGCTGCTGGTGGAGGCGCGCACGATCCTGGCGCTGAACGAGCGCGCCCTGGTCCTTACCCAGGCCGTGGCGCGCGGCGGCCGCGAGATCCACATGGGGCTGGCCGAGATGCTGCGCTCGCACGAGCTGCAGCTGGCGGCGGCCGGCATCCTCCTGGCCGAGCAGAGGCCCGGGGTGCGGCTGGTGTCGCACCGCCTCTCGTCGGCGGAGCAGTGGTGCGCGCTGGAAGCCCGCCGCATCGACGTGGGCGTGGGGTATGGCGAGGCCGTGGGGCACCCTGGCCTGGCGTGCGAGCCGCTGTCCGAGACCCGCGCGTCGCGCGTGCTCCTCCCCGCCAGCCACCCGCTCGCCGCCCGGGATCCGTTGCGCTTTCGCGACCTGGCGGAGCTCCCGCTGCTGCTCTTTCCGCGCGAGGCGAACCCGCCGCTGCACGACCGGGTGCTGGCCGCGCTGGCGGCGCGGGGGCTGGTCCCCACGGTGCGCGCGGGGATCCACTCGCACCTGGCGCGCGAGGCCGCGGTGCGCGCGGGGCACGGGTGGATGCTCGCCGCCGGCGACATGCCGGAAACACCCGGCGGCGTGGAGCTGCGCCAGGTGGACGACCCGCCGATCGACGCCGCGCTCACCCTGTGGTGGCGGGCGGACGAGACAGAGCCCGCGGTCCTCGCCTTCGTGGAGATCGCCCGCGCCGGAAAGGTGCACGCCGGCGCGGCGTGACCGGCGATCCGCACCCCGTGGAACCGAGGCCCCGGACCCTTCGTGATCCGGGGCCTTCGCCTCTCGGCCTCTCGCGGTGCGTGGTTCGCCGGCATCCGTCGGCGGCGACCGCGGCGATCCTCGGCCGCGTGCCTGCCGGACAGCGGGACTGCGGCCGAGGAAGAATGATGAGCGCGGGGGCCGATCGACGGACAAAGCCGTGCCCCGGCGCGCACGATTGCGGCTCGGCTTGAGCACGCCGGGCTTTGATGTTAGTTTTGAGCGTTTCGGGCCGGTAGCTCAGCCGGTAGAGCAGCGGACTTTTAATCCGTTGGCCGTGGGTTCGAGTCCCACCCGGCCCATTCTCTCCAGAATCCAGAGACCACCTTGTAACGTGGCGCCTCCCTGATCTCGAGGGGGCGCCGCGTTGCCGCGTGGGTGTGCGGGAGGGTGTGAGAAATCCGGCGGTCTTCCGCGCCGGTGCCCGGCGCACGTCCCGCTTGACCCATCGCACCCCGCCGACCGCCTCCGCTACCTCCCGGGCGACGCCGGTCCCGCCTCGGTGCTGGTGCACGGGCACCACGGCGCGGAGGCGGACGGGCTCCTGGGCGCGCTCCCGGCCCGGTCCTCGGCCTGGGTTGCGACGCGTTGGGGGATGATGCGTCCGCCGGACTCGTATTCGGCGGACATTCTGCCGGACGACCACGTTGGCACGCCGCTGGCCGATCTGCTATCTCGAGGCAGGAAGATGGGTGACGCGCGGGCTTTCGCGCGTGGGCCTGCCGCGCTTGATTTGGATCTCGTTGCTCCGGGGCCTGCTCCGGGGCGCCCACTCGAACGCAGGGTCACGCGGATGTCGCTCGATCCGGCGGAGTTCGCCGTACCGTTCTCCGGCGCGCCCGTCTACCTGCTGGCCGACAGCCAGCTCCTCTTCTCGACGCCCGGCGGATGTCCGCTGCTGGCCGTGTCGGTGGATGCCATCGAACGCGCCGAGCGGCGCGCGGCCTACGTGGGCGCGGCCAACGGCGACCAGCCCGAGTACTTCTCGATCTTCGAGGGCGCGATGGAAATGGTGGGCGTGCGACACCGGCGCATGATCCGCTCCGGCTACTCCGCCGACGACCGCGCGTGGCTCCGCTCCGCCGACATCATCGTGCTGGCGGGCGGCGACGTGGGCGCGGGGCTGCGCGTGTTGCGCGAGACGCGGATGGACGACGACATCGACGAGCGGCGGCGCGAGGGCGCGGTGCTGGTGGGTGTGTCGGCCGGGGCGGTGCACCTGGGTGCCATGGGGTGGCTGGGCAGCGAACCCGCCGACGGCGAGCTGGTGGGCATGCTGGGGATCGCCCCGTTCTCGGTGGACGCGCACGACGAGGCGAACGGATGGCGGCGCCTCGGGCAGCTGGTTGCCCGGTCCCTTCCCGGCAGCATGGCCATCGGCGTGCCGATGGGCGGGGGAGTCGTCTACCACCCCGATGGCACCGTGGAGCCGGTGGGCCGCGGCGCCGTGGAGCTGCGGCTGGACGACGGCCAGATCGTGAAGACTCTCCTGTACCCCCCCGATCACTCGCCGGCGGAGTGACCGCGTGGGATCGCAACGCTGGCCACGAACCGCAAGCTCACGCAGAGGGCCAGAGAACCAGTACGGCGCCCTGCCGCCGTCCGGGCCGTTCCCTGGGTCCTTCTGGTTCTGTGGGTGATTGCCGTTGCCGTTTCCACCCGGTCCGCCTGGATCAGCCTATGCCGTCGCTGACCGGTGGCGGCGCGATGAGAGGAGCGCCGCCGCTGCGGCCAGCACCGCGGCGATGATCGCGGCCGCCTGCGTGGCGCCGCCGCCCAGCGCGGTGTCGCCCGTCCGCTGGCCGATGTATGCGCCCGCCAGCGCCCAGATCACCGTGAGCGCGTACGGCAGGTTGGCGACGGTGGCGACCACGGCGGCGGCGATGGCCCCCGCCGCCAGCAGCATCGCCACTCCCCACGCCGCGGCGCCGGGGCTCGACGCATCCCACCCCCGCGGCGGAGAGCGTCTGCGCGGCGTTGGGCGACAGAGGCCACGGTGATCCAGCCCAGGTAGATGCTGATGGGGACCCGCACCAGGCAGAACTCCGCGCGCGGGCAGGGTGCGCAGCCGCGGCACCGTTCGCCCGGCCACCACCGCCAGCGCCGAGAGCATCCCGAAGCGCACGAGCCTCGCTCCGGTCTATCGCGAGCTACGCAGGGGGAGACTCGCCGGCCGGCTGGCCCGCGCGGCGGCGGCCCACGCACGAAGCTGGTGGAGGACGGCCAACCACGGCGCGCTCAAGACCGCTCTGCCTGGAGAACTCTTCGCACAGATGGGCCTGCCCCGCCTTCGACCGCTCTGACCTCGACTTTCCGAACCGCCGGATGCGGACCCGCACGTCCGGTGGTGTGGGAGGGTGGCAGCCGGAGTTACCGGCCGCCCCCTATCCCGATCGTGGAAATGCGCGTGGAAGCACACGCGGCGCCCTTGGCACCGGCCAGGTCGTGGCCCCGGGTTTCGACCGTCGCGCATGAGCCGATCACATTGGCCACGTCGTCGGGAAAACTGGGCCGTCCCAGCTACCAGGCACGCAGTCTCGCCGTTGAGATATTGAGGAATGGTGACGAAGTGAACGAGTTCCGGGTGGAGGGTGGATGGGAGGAGGAACACGGTGTCAGGGGGGTATCGACTGGCGAGGGACTGCCACGCCATCGCGCGGCTGGAGGCATATGAAGCCACCCGTGACGATGCGGATGCGTTCTACGGCGTTGGATCGCGGCTGCGTTTGGCTGACATCGATCGCTCTGCCATGCAAGCGTGGCGGGAGAGTTGGGGAGGACGGCCGCATCCGGCCGAGGTCGGAGGATGGAACGGGCCTGGGCTGATCGAACAACTTCCGCGTCGCGCGGCCGTTCTTCCGCTCGCGATCTGGTATGGCACGGATCTGTGCGGTCTTGCGCTAGGTCACGCGTCGCGGCATCGCGCATCGGGCGTGCGGCACACGGTGACGCTTACCCACGCTGAACGGCGGCCAGAACCACCGGATGTGGCCGTGCGAGGGCTGATCATCCCGCTATCCTTGGAAACTATGGGCTTGCACTCGGCGCGACGCGGCTCAGGCCGAAGTATCCTGAACCGAACTTGCTGCAATACTACGAGAAGCTCGGCTTTGAGGTTGCATGGCGAGGGTGGAAAGCCGGTATATTGCGAGCAGGAGATCTGATGATGAAGAAGCCGCCTCGTACAAGTGAGCCGTCGCTGGGGCCGAAAAAGGTGAGAGGGCCGGAGGCCCGTTCCGCCGCGGCCAGCGACGTCCCCGCCCCCTCTCGCAAAGAGGCGCGGCGGCGCATCGGGAGCAAGCCGGGGTTCTTCGAATCCCTCACTCCGGAGGCGCGTTCCGCCATTGCGGCCTATCAGGGGCCCGAAGTGCTGGGTCCTCCGCGAACGTAGTGGTAGCGAAGTCACCGATCCATGAACAAAAGCGCTCGCGGCATTCCCGCGGGCGCTTCCGTTTTTACCGCTGTGAATCGCCGCTCGCGGGCGCCGCTGAAGCCGGGCGAAGGCTTCGTCCGCGGCGCCGGCCGCAGGCCACCTGACGATCGCGGGGAAGAGACCAGAACAACCGCACGATAATGCAGTTTATTGGGCCGGCCGCACTCACGCACTCACGCACTCACGCACTCACGCACTCACGCACCTGTTTGCAGTGCCTACCGCACACCGAACGTAAGCGTCGCCCACTTCGACTCGTAGTCCACCGTGTCGCCCTGGATGGGGACCATGCGGATGAACTTGACGTACCAGTCGCCACGCGAGCGCAGAGGGACGCGCGCCACGCCCGCGGCGTCGGTCCGCACGGCGCGCTCGGCGATGCGGGCGCCCGCGGGAGTGCGGCCGCCGGAGAGCACCGTCACGCCGGAGATGGGCGCGCCGTCCACCAGCGCGCGCACGCGCAGCACGCCGCCGGCGGCCAGGCGGTACGGGTTGTCCAGCGGAATCAGCTCGGCCGGGTAGCCCAGCGCCGTGTCGAAGCCGCCGCTGCGGGCCGCGCCCACCTGCAGCAGCACCTTCACGTGCTTGGAGTAGCGCTCGCGCGCCGGGCGCCCCAGCTCGCCCGCGCGGCGGCGTGCCTCCAGCACGTCGGGGATGCCGTCTTCGCGCAGGTATTCGTTGAACTCCGCGCCGGTCATGTGGATGGTGCGCGGGTGGAGCGACGCGCCGACCACGTACGTCCCCGGCGTGGCCGCGCGGACCGTGAGGATGCTGGTGTCGCCGCGCGCCTGCCAGAGCGAGGGGTCGAGCTGCGCGCGCCCCGCGGGGCCGGCCAGGCTCAGGTCGCGCAGCCGGTCGGCCGTGACGGAATTCTCGCTGCTGCTGAAGGTGCCGTTGAGCACCCGCACGCGAACCGGCGCACCGGCGCGCACCCAGAAGCTGTCCGGGCGCAGGAAGAGGTCGTGCGCCAGCAGCGTGGTGGCGCACACCAGCAGGATGGCCGTGAGCAGGAATGGCGTTCGCTTCATCGCGATCGGTCTCCGGTGGGCGAGGGGTGGGCGATGGATGGCTCCGCGGCGTCCCGACTGCTCCGCGGTGGTGATGGATGCGCTACGACAAATCCGCTTGATCCGTTGATGGAAGAAGCGACCCTCATCCTGGCCGCAGCGTGGCGTTAAGTATAGATCCTTCAGTCGCTTGGGCTCCTTCAGGATGATGCCGTGGAGGCGGTTGAAGCCTCGCGTAGTCTGCGAGGCTTTTCGTCGTTGTTGCAGCGGCTTCAGCCGCCGGGGAAGATCCCGCCCGGACGCTCGATTTCCTACGCCGCGGCCGGCTCGTCCACCGCGCCGAAGGCGGTCTCGGGGAGCTGCGGCGTGACCTCGCGGTGGCGGTCGGCCCACCACGCCCAGAGCGGGAGCAGCCAGGTGCTGAGCGTGACCCAGGCGATCGCGCGCACGTCCGAGGGCGGCGGGCCGAAGACGTTGGCCAGGTAGACGACCAGATAGAACGCGATCAGGCTCCAGAACGCCCATCGCCCCACGCCGTCGCGCGGGCGGGTGGTGCCGAGGTAGATGGCCAGGCACACGGCGAAGATCAGCAGCTCGACCACGAGCGTCACCGGCACCGAGTGCCACATCCCCAGCCCCACGCGGGGGCCACCGGGCCACAGCGGCAGGTCGGGGCGGTGGGTGAGCCAGTCCAGCACCCAGTGGCTCAGCACCAGCACGCCCACCGTCCACGCGCCGTACCGGTACCTGGTCGCCGCGAAGTAGAGGACGCCCGCCGCCAGCGACCAGCCGAGGACGGTGAGCAGGCTGTGCGAGATGGGGTAGTGGACGAAGTCGAGCGGGGTGAACGCGGTGTTCGCCGGGTCGATCTCCACGCGCTCCCGGCCCAGCAGGAGCAGGATGGGCCAGAGCAGGTCCAGGAAGGTCGCAGCGGCGAGGAGCACGCCCAGCGAGGTACGCGGGGCCGCGCGCTTCCCCGCGAGCGCCGCGGCGGCATGGCCGATGAACATTCGTCGGTACGGCGTGGAGGGTGGGAAGTGGCGCGTTACATCGACAGCGGGACGGGCGGCGGCACGGAGGCCGGGCGGGTGTCGAGCTCCACGAACTGCACGGCGCCCCGCCCGGTGATCTCGCAGCGGAAGGAGTGGATGCGCGGGTTCACGTTCCACCCGAAGCCGTCGCGGATCATCTCGTGTGCGTCGCGCTGCTGCTGCTCGCGGATCTGCGCGGGCGTGTGCGTGGGCAGTTTGAGCCGGTAGTCGGCGCAGGTGGCGTCGGCCGGGCCATCTTCCGCGGCGCCGTGGTAGATCAGGTACACGTCCTCGATGCCGTGCGCGCGGAAGAGGAACATGCACTCGCGGCGGAACTGGTCCGCACGGGCGTAGCTCACACCGCTGGAGCTGAGCGCGCCCGGGCCGCCCGGCACGTACAGCCGGTCGTAATGCGTGATCCCCCGCGCGGCCAGGAACTCGTCCACCTGCTCCTGCAGCCGCCCATCGGAGCAGGCGATGACCAGCACGCCCGGCCGGGCCGGGTTCCACGGATCGCGCGCGAGATGGGCTGCACTCATCAACAGGCCGTGGTTGGGGGTGCCTGCCGGACCAAGCTAATCCGCGGGCCGCACTTTCGCACTCACGCACTCACGCACTCACGCACTCACGCACTCACGCACTCACGCACTCACGCACTCACGCACTCACGCACTCACGCACTCACGCACTCACGCACTCACGCACTCACGCACTCACGCACTCAACGCAGGACGGCCGCGGGGCACCCACCCCGCGGCCGTATCGAACCGACTGCGGCGCCCGGACCCTCAGCCCACCGGCTTCAGGAACTCCACCTTGATCGTCCGCGTGCCGTGGCCGGCGAAGTCGACCTCGGCGCGGTCACCCTCCAGCGCCATCACCATCCCCTCGCCGAAGGTGCCGTGCACCACCTCTTCGCCCACGGCGAAGGCGACCGCGGGGACGTCGGCCACCGGCGGCGGCACCACGCGGTCCACGATCGCCTCGCGGCGGGCGCCCTTGGCGGCCTTGTGCCTGGCCTTGGGGGCCGTGGCGGCGGCGTCGTTGTCGCAGTGGCCGCAGCGGAAGTCGTCGGCGCGCTCCTCGCCGAAGTACTCCATGATCATCTTGGTGCGGCAGCGCGCCGTGCGGCAGTAGCCGATCATCTGGTCGAGCTTGGCGCGGTCGCGCTGGCGGCGCTCCTCGTAGTCCGTCAGCTCGCGGCTCAGGTCGGCGGCGGTGACGTCGGGCGCCACGCGCTCCCACACGCCGCCGCGATGCTCGCGCACCATCCCGTGCCGCTTGAGCAGGGTCAGGACGATGCGGACCTTTCGCCGCGGCACGTCGGCCATCTCGGCGATCTGGTCCAGCTCGCGCTTTTCCTCGGCCGGCATGTTGTTGACGATCCGCGCGACGGCGATGGCCTCTTCCAGGTCTGGATACTTGCCGCCCAGGAAGTAGCCCTGCACCGCGCTGTCCTCCACGCGGTAGAACACCGTGCAGCGCGCGGGCTCGCCGTCGCGCCCGGCGCGGCCGGCCTCCTGGTAGTAGGCCTCCAGGCTGCCGGGGAAGTGATAGTGGATCACGAAGCGGATGTCGGGCTTGTCGATCCCCAGCCCGAAGGCGTTGGTGGCGATCACCGCCTTCACCTGCCCGGCCATGAAGCGGTCCTGCGCCTCGTGCCGCTCGGCCGAGCTCAGCTTGCCGTGGTACAGCGCCAGGCCGTACCGCTTCCCGAACTCCTCGTACAGCCGCTCGGCCTCCTTCACCGTGGCCACGTAGACGATCCCCGTCCCCTTGCCGTTGCGCAGGTAGCGGTCGAGCGCCGCGTCCTTCTCGCTGTCGTTGACGGTGGGGACCACCTCCAGGAAGAGGTTGGGGCGCACCAGCTCGGCCACGTGCACGTACGGGTCGTTCATCCGCAGCTGGCGGATGATGTCCTCTCGCACCTCGGGGCTGGCGGTGGCGGTGAGCGCCATCACCGGCGGGCGGCCCAGGCGCTCGGCGATGGCGCCCAGCATCATGTAGTCGGGCCGGAAATCGTGCCCCCACTGGCTCACGCAGTGCGCCTCGTCCACCACGAACATGCTGACGTTCCGCTCCAGCAGCAGCTCGAAGAAGTCGCGGTCGCGGAAGCGCTCGGGGGTCACATACAGGATCTTCCCCTCGCCGGCCACGGCGGCCTCGGCCGCGCGCTTCTCGGCGGCGCTGAGCGAGGAGTTGATGGTCCACGCGTCCACGCCCAGCTCGTCGAGCTTGTCGGTCTGGTCCTTCATCAGCGCGATGAGGGGCGACACGACGACGGTCAGGCCGGGAAGGAGAAGGGCGGGGAGCTGGTAGGTCAGGCTCTTTCCCGCGCCGGTGGGCATCACCACCAGCGCATCCCGGCCGTCCAGCACGGTGCGGATGGCGGTTTCCTGCCCGGGGCGGAACTCGTCGAAACTGAATTCACTGCGAAGGACGGAGAGCAGGTCCGTCCGCTCGGCTTCGGTCACGCTCAACGAAGTGTCTTTCGAGGTGGTTCCCGCAACTGCCGTGGACGGGCGGAGAGGAAGAGCAAGGGGCGGACCAGTTGCGGCGGCTCCGCCCCGGTTTGTCCGAAGAGGGTTCAAATGCGCCGGGTGGGTGGAGATGATCCGTCGCGGCGCCGCCGGCGGAGCCCTCACCCTGCCATCCAAGCGCCCAACCGCGCCGGGATCCTGGACGCCCGTCCCCGCTCCCGAACTGCAGGAAACGGACGGCTGGCCGCGGCCTGTGTCCGTCGTGCGTGACGCTTTCTCCGTGGCCGAGGACACGCGCCAATTCCTTTTTCCACACAGAGATCTCCCCCTCCCCCGAGGTAGTTATTCGGGGGAGGGGGGCGGGGGGAGAGGGCCTGCCGCGGCATGCGCGATCCTCGGTCCGTCAGCCGACGTTCGCCCCCTCGGCGACTTCGGGCTCGGGCGGAGGAGCGGCTTTCCGGCTGGTAAGCGTCGATCCGGCGCTGGCGCCGCACACCAGCGCCACGGCGAGCCACTGGGTGGGGGAGAGGATTTCCTTCAGCGCGATCAGGCCGACAAGCGCGCCGATGGCGGGCTCCAGGCTCATCAGGATGCCGAAGGTGCGGGCGGGGAGGGCCTTCAGCGCGATCATCTCCAGTGTGTACGGGATGGCGCTGGAAAGGAGCGCCACGCCGAAGCCCGCCGCGAAGAGGACGGGGGTCAGGTTCGCGAACCCGCCGAGCGCCGCCGCGATGGGCACGGCGGTGAGCGCGCCCACCAGCATTCCCGTCGACACGGCGGCGCCGCTGGGAAGGAGGCGCGACACCCGGCCGCCCAGCAGGATGTACGCGGCCCAGCACGCGCCCGCAGCGAGCGCGAAGAGAACGCCGCTGGGGTCCACGCCGCCGCCCGCCCACGGCGTGATCAGCACCACGCCGACAGCGGCCAGCAGGCCCCAGACGACGTCGATGGCCTTGCGCGAGCCGAACACCGCCACGCCCAGCGGCCCGATGAACTCCAGCGTGACGGCCAGCCCCAGCGGGATGCGCGCGAGGGAGGAGTAGAACACCAGGTTCATCACCCCCAGCACCATTCCGTACGGGATCACCGCCCGCCACTGCGCCGCGCTCATCCGGCCGAGCGGCGGGCGGAACACGGCGAGCAGGATCGCGGCGGAAAGCCCGATGCGCAGCCCAACCGTGCCCACCGCGCCCAGGGCGGGGAAGAGCCCCTTGGCCAGCGCCGCCCCGCCCTGCACGCTCAGGATCGCGACGACGATCGCCGGGACCGGCGGCAGGTTCAGGCGGTCGGATGTCGATTTCATTCGCTGGGGATACGGGCCGGCGGGCGCGGGGTCAAGGGAGGGCGCATGTCCGCGGCACTGCACCCGGGGGCTGAAGCCACGGCTACAAACACAGGAAGCCTCGCAAACTACGCGAGGCTGTGTCCGCAGCGCTGGGGTGCGGCACGATCTCTGGTTCGTGTTCGAAGTAGCCGCGCGAAGCGCTCCCGTCCCTCTCCTGCAGTTCGGGAGAGGGACAGGCGTTCAGGACGCGACGCAGTCGCGCCTGAACGCCAGGGTGAGGGCTCGCCGCGGCGCGCACCGGAGGGTAGATTCGCCACGACTTCTCTCTGACGTTCGCACACGACCGCCACATGCACGGCTGATGGCCGACACGCTCCACCCGCCCGCCGCAGGTCCGGATCGCCGCGGCCGGTTCATCGTGCTGGAAGGGATCGACGGCGCGGGGACCACCACGCAGCTCAACGTGCTGCGCGACCATTACCGCCGCGCCGGGCGCAAGGCGTTCTTCACGCACGAGCCCAGCGACGGCCCCGTGGGGATGCTGATCCGCCTGGCGCTGCAGAAGCGGCTGGTGGGCGCCAACTTCGACCTGCACGACCCGGGCGACCCGCACCCCGGCGCCGCCGATTTCGACGCGCAGGCGCTGGCGCTGCTCTTTGCCGCCGACCGCGCCGACCACGTGGCCACGCAGGTGCTTCCCAACCTGCAGGCCGGCCGCGACGTGATCTGCGACCGCTATCTGCTCTCCACGCTGGCCTACCAGGGGCAGCACGCCGACCTGGAGTGGCTGATCGAGATCAACCGCCCCGCCATCGTCCCCGACCTCACCGTCTTCCTCGACGTGCCGCCGGGCGAGGCCGAGGAGCGCATGCGGTCGTCGCGCTGGAAGAAGGAGATCTTCGAGACGCCCGAGCAGCAGCGCCGCATCCGCGCGCGCTACTTCGATTTGATCGGCCGCGAGTTCCCGCAGAAGGGCCCCGTGGAGGTGCTCGACGCCTCACGCCCCGCCGCCCAGGTGTCCGAGGACCTGCTGGCGCTGCTGGGTGGATTTCTGACCGGGGAGCCACGATAGGCGAACTCCCCCCACGCACGCGTTCGTCTCCCCGCTCCGCATCCACGCCGCGGCCGCGAAATTGTAAGGGACGCGGCGCGGGCGGAGGTGTCCACTCGGGAGCCGTGCGGGTGGACCCCGGCAGGGACAGGCGCCTGCTTCGGTGTCCTGGTACGTGACGACGGATGGCGGCGAAGCGTCGCGTAGTAGATCAGGCGAAAAGCCGCAATCTGCTTCGAAAATCGCAAGTGGTTGCAGGAAATAAACTTGGCGCGCGCGTGGGGGAGGGGGCGGCACGCGCGCGGTCGCTCCGGAACGGCACCGGGCTTGCAAACCTGGAGGCAGAACCCACCAGTTCCGGAGATTGGAACGCCCCTCTGACGGGAGGATGAGGAGATGAACGTGCTGGTTAAGAAGCTCACCGTGGCCGCCTGTGCGACCGCGATGCTGGGCGGATGTGCATCGATGAACAACACGCAGCGCGGCGCCGCGGTCGGCGCGGGCGCGGGCGGCGCCATCGGCGCGGTGATCGGGAACAACACCGGGAGCACGGCCCGCGGCGCGATCATCGGCGCGGTGCTGGGCGGCGCGGCCGGTGCCGTGATCGGCCACCAGATGGACCGCCAGGCCGACGACCTCAAGGGTGACCTGGGCAACAACGCCAGCGTGGAGCGCGTGGGCGAGGGGATCGCGGTCACGTTCGCGAGCGGCATCCTCTTCCCCTTCAACTCGGCCGACGTGCTTCCCGCCGGGCGCGAGAACCTGCGCCAGCTCGCGCAGAGCCTGCAGCGCTACCCCGGCACCGAGGTGCTGATCGTGGGCCACACCGACAACGTGGGGAGCGACGCGTACAACATGACGCTGTCGCAGCGCCGCGCCGACTCGGCCCGCAGCTACCTGGTGTCGATGGGCATTCCCGGCGAGCGCATCCGCACCTCGGGCCGCGGCGAGATGGAGCCGGTGGCGAGCAACGAGAGTGAGGCGGGCCGCCAGCAGAACCGGCGCGTGGAGGTGGCGATCTTCGCCAACCAGCAGTACCGCCAGCAGATCCTGAACGAGTACGGCCGCGGCGGCAGCACCAACCCGTAACCGATGCCCCGCAGCCTGACCGGCTGACCGGCATCGCGGCAACCCTCGCCCCCGGCGCTCGCCTGAGCGCCGGGGGCGAGTTGCGTGTGATGATGATAGCGAACCCGGGTATACAGTGGCGCTTCGAATGCTCGGTTCCGAGCCCCGCCTTTAGATCCTTCGGCCTGCAAGATGTTACAATGCCGCCAGTTATGCCGTTGTCGGCCTCAGGATGACATTCGTCAGGTTTATTGCGTCGAACACAACTTTCCGGACGGATCTAATCTGGCGGTCCTCTTCGATCGTCGTATCCACCGGCACGCCGAACCATCGTAGCGAGATGCGCCCGCAGGCCACCCGGACCGCCCCTCCCCCAAGCGGTTTTTGGGGGAGGGGCAGCGCGGGCGGAGCCTCGCGCGGGGAGAGGGCCGCGGTGCCGCAGAAGCGAGCGAAACCCGTCCCCGGCCCACCTCTTGCTCCCCTCGTTGCCCATCACTTGCACGGGGGGAGACGATGGACGACGACGATCGCAGGAGCAACGTGGGCGGGGCCGAGTCGGGGGTGGAGGCCAGCCCGGCGCCCGAGGTGGGCGAGGCATCGGGGCGCGAGCTGGAGCTGCGCGCCCAAAGCCTTCGCGCGCGCGACACCCACAACGTTCCCGAGCGCATCCGCGGCGAGGGTGAAGGCGAGGAGGGCGATGTCGACCGGCGGCCCTGATCCCAACCGCGAGGTTCCGCCGGACCACGACACGGCGCGCGGCGACTTCGGCAACTCGTCCCTGAGCCGTCTGGGGATGCCCAGCATGCTCACGGGGCTGCTGGTGGTGGTGATTGCCATCGTGGTGGTGGTGTACATGATCCTGTAGCGGTGCCGGACACCATCCTCCACATGCGGACGCCGGGCGGAGTTTGAGTCTCCGCCCGGCGCGCTCTATACTGCGGCGGGTCCCTGCTTCTCCCTCCGCCGCCGGCTCTCCATGCGCATCCTTTCCCGCAGCGCCGCCGTGGGCCTCGCGCTGCTCCTGGCATTCACGTCGTGCGGGCGCGTTCCCTCGGGCGCAAAGCGGAAGAGCCAGCCCGCGCTGCTGGTGCAGAGCATGGGGAGCGGGCGCGTCACCCTGCGCTACAACCGGCCGTCGGCGCGCGGGCGGGCGCTGTTCGGCGGGATCGTGCCGTGGGACAGTGTGTGGTGCCCGGGCGCGGACGAGGCCACGCGGCTGGACCTCAGCGAAGACGTGGATCTGGCGCATCGCACGCGCCTCCCGGCCGGCGCCTACAGCCTGTGGATGATCCCCCGCGCATCCGGCGAGTGGACGCTGATCTTCAGCAACAAGGCGCGCACCTACCACGTCCCTTATCCCGGGCCGGAGCACGACCGGCTACGGCTTCCCATCCGTCCAGCGCGCGGCCCGTACACCGAGTCGCTGCAGTACGCCTTCCCCGTGGCCACGCCTGACAGCGCCGTCCTCCAGCTCTCCTGGGGAGACGTCGCGATCTCCATCCCCATCACGCGGCCGCGACCGCGCTGAGCCGCGCCCGGGTGCTTCGGTCGGAGCGTGCCGGGGCTGATCCCGCGTTTTGAACACGGAGGACACGGAGAACCACGGAGGCACGGTTGATCGCAGTTCCTCCGTGACCTCCGTGCTCCTCCGTGCCCTCCGTGTTCACTGCTGTTTCAGGGCCTCTCCATCTGCGAGAGCCATTCAGTGTGTGGCGCGGATGCCTCGCGTCCGTGGAACCGATCGGGGCAAATTAGCCGCAGGTGGGACAGCCGTGCTGCACCTTCATCTGACAAAATCAGACCGAGTTGTCAATGGATGGGATTCATGTCGTTGAGCCGCTGAGACATGAACCGGTTCAGAATGGGTTCGCGGACGTTCGGCACCCGCCGTGCCTCATGGTTCGGCGCGCCGGAACCATCCGAGTGGCGCTGCTCCACATACATCTTTTCGCGAGAGTTACACCCCATGCAGCTTCGTGCATCTTCCCTCCTGCTCCTTTCCGTGGCCGCGCTGGCCGCCTGCGACAACGCTTCCGACCCGCTTTCGCCGGACGTCACCACTGCGCGTCATGCGGACGAATTCGCCGCGCCAGCAGTGCGCGAGGGCTACATCACCGGCGCCGGCGGCGTGCGGCTGTTCTACCACGTGGAGGGCACCGGCCCCGACACCACGGTGATGGTGAGCGGCGGCCCGGGGCTGAGCTACCGCTACATGCAGCCGGACCTGGGCACGCTCACCCGCGGCCGCACCGTGATCTACTTCGACCAGCGCGGCTCGGGGAACTCCACCGTCATCACCGACCCGGCGCAGCTGGCCCCGGCGCTGCAGGTGGCCGACATCGAGGCGGTGCGCCAGCACTTCGGCATCGACAGGATGCAGTTGGCCGGGCACTCGGCGGGCGCCAACTTCGCGGCGCTGTACGCCGCGGAGCACCCCGCGCACGTGGAGCGCCTGCTGATGCTGAGCCCGGGCGCGGCCTCGGGGACGTTCGCGGCCGAGTTCGCGCAGCGCCGCTTCGAGCGCACGGCGCCGGCGGAGTGGAACCAGCAGCTGGCCTGGATCGGCGCATTCCTGACCGGCCAGGTGCCCGGCGCCCAGGCCGTGCAGACCTGCGAGGCGCTGTTCGTGAGCGTGTTCACGCCGTACTTCGCCAACCCGGCCAACCTGGCCGCGCGCCAGGGCCGCTTTTGCGACGAGCCGGTGGCGCAGGCGCAGAACGCGGTGTTCACGCTGCTGACCGGCCTGGCCGCCTTCGATGGCGCGTGGGACGCGGCCCCGGTCGGAGCGCGGATCACCGCTCCCACGCTGGTCGTCTATGGCGAGGCCGACGTGCTGTCGCTGGCCAACGCGCGGTACTGGGCCAGCAGCATCCCCGGCTCG
>DASSJS010000522.1:0-15062 GCA_035691085.1 Longimicrobium sp. | reverse complement strand
TCCGTACCCCCGTACCTCCGTACCCCCGTACCTCCGTACCGCGGCTACGAGGCGGATTCCAGCGTGGCCTCGAGCGTGATCTCCACGCCCGCCAGCGCCTTGCTGACCGGGCAGCCGCTCTTGGTGGCCGTGGCGATCTGCTGGAACTGCGCGTCGTCGATCCCCGGGACCACGGCGTTCACCTTCAGCTTCATCGTCTCGATCTTGAAGCCCTCGGCCACCTTGTTGATGCTGCAGGCGGCCTTCGTCTCCACGCGGGTGGCGGTGTGGCCGGCCTGCTCCAGCCCCACGGCCAGCGCCATGCTGAAGCACGCCGCCTCGGCCGCGGCCAGCAGCTCTTCGGGGTTGGTGCCGCCCGAGTCGCCAAAGCGCGAGCCGAACGAGTAGCTCCCGCTGATGGCGCCGCTCTCCCCCTCGAACCGCCCGTTCCCACCCTGCAGCCCGCCTTCCCACACGGCGCTCGCGTTGCGTGTCGGCATCCCGCCCTCCCCAGTGTCACGGTTCACACCCAGCCCGGCGCCGCCCTCCGGCGCGGGGGCCGAAGAATGTACGGACCCGCGGCAGGCGCGTCTACGCCAATCCCCCCCCGGCCGTTACGAACCGGCGGGCGCCGGTGGCCGATCCTCGGGCGGCGGGCCTGCCGCAAACCCTTGACGCACGGCCGGGAGCGGGTGCAACCTCCGGCCGGAAACAGGATCATCCCCCCGGAGAGAACCGCATGACCAAGGGACGGCTGGAGGCGTTCAGCGACGGCGTGATCGCCATCATGATCACCATCATGGTGCTGGAGCTGAAGATACCGGAGGGGGCGAGCTGGGGGACCCTGCACGAGGTGCTGCCGGCGTTCCTCAGCTACCTCCTGAGTTTCGTGTACCTGGGGATCTACTGGGTGAACCATCACCACATGCTGCACGCCACCGGCCGCATCAACGGAAAGATCCTGTGGGCCAACCTGCACCTGCTCTTCTGGCTGTCGCTGGTGCCCGCGACCACGGCGTGGCTGGGCGAGCATCCGGGCGCCACCGTCCCCACCGCCGTCTATGGCATCACGCTGCTGATGCCGGCCATCGCGTACTACATCCTGCAGAACAGCATCATCGCCGCCGAGGGGCCGGGGTCGCGCCTGGCCGCCGCCGTGGGGCGCGACCGCAAGGGGAAGATCTCGCCCCTGCTGTACGCCTCCGCCGTCGGCCTGTCGTTCGTCCACCCGTGGATCGCGGACGCCATCTACGTGCTGGTTGCGCTGATCTGGCTGGTGCCCGACCCGCGCATCGAGGCCGGGCTCACCCACCCCGACGAGGCGGCCACGCTGGCGGGCGGTTGATGCCGGCGCTCGAGTCGTGGGGCCGTGGCGGGGCAGGCGCCGCATGAGTGAACACGGAGGGCACGGAGAACCACGGAGGACACGGAGAACTTCATCGCGGCTCCGTGCCCTCCGTGTTCCTTACAAGACGCTTTCTGCCACGACGTTTGTGCGTGGCCGCGATTCAGCGACGTGGCACTGCCTGACGGCGCTTGCACGCTGCAGCATCGCAGGTCTAAGCTTCGGAACGGGCGGCGCGCGCGAGGCGCCGTCGCACGAAGGTCCATTCCCCCGCATCTCCCGAAAATCCATGTCCACGCTGGAATCCGCCGCGGCGCGCGTGTCGCGCAAGGCCGCGCGGTTCACCGAGTCGGTGATCCGCGAGATGACGCGCGAGGCGATGAAGCACGGCGCCGTGAACCTGTCGCAGGGGTTCCCCGACTTTCCCGCTCCGCCCGAGATCAAGGAAGCGGCCGCGCGCGCCATCGCGGCCGACGTGAACCAGTACGCCATCACCTGGGGCGCCAAGGATTTGCGGGACGCCATCGCCGAGAAGAGCGGGTGGTACCTGGGGCTCGACGTGGACCCCGAGCGCGAGATCACCGTCACCTGCGGATCGACGGAAGCGATGATCGCGTCGATGATGGCCACGGTGGACGGCGGCGACGAGGTGATCGTGCTGGAGCCGTTCTACGAGAACTACGGCCCCGACGCGATCCTTTCCGACGCCACGCCGCGCTACGTGCCGCTGCGCGCGCCCGGCTGGACCTTCGACCGCGCCGAGCTGGCGGCGGCGTTCAACGAGCGCACGCGCGCCATCATCCTGTGCAACCCCAACAACCCCACGGGCAAGGTGTTCACCCGCGAGGAGATGGAGTTCGTGGCGGGGCTGTGCATCGAGCACGACGTGCTCTGCTTTTCGGACGAGATCTACGAGCACATCCTCTACCCGCAGCCCGGCCGGCCGGTGGAGCACCTGTCGATGGCGCAGCTGCCGGGGATGCGCGAGCGCACGGTGGTGATCAACTCGATGTCGAAGACGTATTCGGTGACCGGATGGCGGGTGGGATGGGCGATCGCGCCGGCCGAGCTGACCAGCGCCATCCGCAAGGTGCACGACTTTTTGACCGTGGGCGCCGCGGCGCCGCTGCAGGCGGCGGGCGCGTTCGCGCTGCGGATGCCGCGCGGGTACTACGACGACCTGGCCGCCGCCTACCGCCGCCGCCGCGACCGGCTGTGCGGCGTGCTGCGCGATGCGGGCTTCCGGTTCAGCGACCCTGACGGCGCGTACTACGTGATGACCGACATCGGCGCCTTCGAGCACCTGGGGCACGCGAACGACGTGGAGTTCACGCGTTTCCTGGTGCGCGAGATCGGCGTGGCGTGCGTCCCCGGCTCGTCGTTCTACTGCGCCGACCACGTGCGCGAGCTGGGCGGCGACCGCCAGGTGCGCTTCTGCTTCTGCAAGACCGACGAGACGCTGAGCGCCGCGGAGGAGCGGCTGGGGAGGTTGCGGGCGTACGGATCGTGACAGGGAGGCACTTACTCACCAGCAGGTGAACCCGCCGGCCAGGTACGGCACGAAGAAGGAGCCGCCCGGCAGCGAGTGCCGGGCGGCTCCTTGCGTACGTCACGGCGTCTCGCCGGGGCCGCCGTCGCGCGGCAGCGGCGGGCGGCTGCTGTTGCGCGCGCCGATCCAGAACACCCAGGCCATCACCAGGGTGATGAAAAGCGCGATCCCCATCTGCATGACGCTGGCGCCGTTGAACGTTTCTGCGATCCAGTCTTCCACGGGTCCCTCTCCGGTTGCGGGCATGTGTGGTCCGGCCGCCCGCACGGATTGCGGACGGCGTCAGGTGAGAAGACGGACCGGGAGAGGGGGCGCGTTGGCGTAGTACGCCGGCCGGCGGGCGCTCCGTGGGTCGGGCGCCGCCGCCTGGACGGGCTCGGTGGAAGGGGCCGCCGGCGCCAGGTTCCACTGCTGGGCGGCGATGAAAGGCGCGGCACCGCTCGCCGCGCGCGTCTGCGGCGCGTGGCGGAGGCGCACGGCAAGCTCGTGCGCGCTGTCGCCGCGGCGGTGCGTGAACGCAAGCTCCACCGCGTCTCGCGCGCGGACGCCGGGCGCGGTGCCCAGCGGATGCGGTCCCGTGCGATGCACCGCGGGCGAGCCCAGCAGCAGCGCCAGCGCCAGCTGCACCAGCGCCACCCACGCCAGACCGCCCGTCCGCCGCGGCTGCGTGCGCAGCGTGGTGGCGGCCGGGCGTCCGCCCAAGTTGGGCGATGAGGCCGGCGCGTTCACCGGCATGGGCTGACGAAGGCAGTGTGGGTCACGAACGCCGGTACACGCACCCATCATCCGCGTTCCGCAGCCGATCAGGGCATTTCACATCACCCCGACCACCAAACCACGTCGTCCCGAGTCTGTCCAACAGCAGCGTCCGGCCCCGGAGGATGAATGAATGTGATCCCGGAGGTCAAGCTGTAGAGGTCCAGGCTGTTGGAGCCTCGCGCAGTTTGCGAGGCTTTTCGTAGTTGTTGCTGCGGCTTCAGCCGCCGGTGCGGAGGCAGGCGCGGAGGCTTCCTTTCCAGTCGCCGCGTTGAAGCTAGATCGTATCCGACCAGGTGCGGTGGTCGTCCTCGAGCCAGCGGTTGATGGAGCCGTTGTGGTAGATCGTGCTGCCGTTCACGATCAGCTCCACCCCGCCCAGCCTCCATCCGCCCGCGACCCCGTCGGGCGACTTGTGCAGCCGGATGGAGTGGATGTCGCCCACGCGCAGCCCGGTCCCCGGGTCCAGGTGGAAGGTGTCGGTGTTGCCGCGCTCGAAGTCGTTGCCGCTGGTGTCCAGGTCCCAGTTGCGCCCGGCCAGCGTGAGCGTCACGTCGTCGTCGGTGCCGGCCCACCACACGTCGGCCGTGGTCACCTTCACGGTGAGCGTGTTCACCAGCTGCGGGTCGGTGGTGCATCCCACCCACACGCGGTGGTCGTCCTCCAGCCACTGCTCGATCCCGTTCTGGTCGCACACCACGCTGCCGCCGAAGAACACGTGCACCCGCCGCAGCTTCCATCCCCCGAACACCCCGTCGGGGCTCTTGCGGATCAGGACGCGGCGGATGTCGCCCAGCGTCAGCTCGGGCGCCCACAGCGGGTAGCCGTCGCGGTTCCCGTTCTCGCGGTCGTCGTGGCCGTTGGTGTCCAGGTTCCAGGTACGGTCGCCGATGTCCAGCTCCACGTCGTCGTCGGTGCCCGAGAGCCCGTCGGAGCTGGTGGTGAGCTCCACGAACAGGTGGCCCCAGCCGATGTGGCCGCGCGTCCAGGGGCACAGGCGGCGCGAGTTGCGGTCCATCACGCAGTCCTGGTGGCCCTTCGAGCACACCTTGCAGTTGCTGTTGGGGATCCGGTCGCATCCGTGCAGCGTGCCGCAGTCGGAGCACGGCGTCCCCGAGCCGTCGTACTCGTCGGCCGAGCCGAACAGGTGGCTGGTCTCGTGGGCGATGATGCGGTCGATGTAGCCGGCGCCCCACCCCGCGTAGTTGTCCTTCCTGGCCAGCGTGATCCGCCCGCCGCCGGCGTAGGCGTACCACGAGTTTCCGTACGGCGTCACCAGGATCACGATGGCGTGGTCCGACCGGTTGCGCTGGCGCATGTCCTCGCGGTAGTCGTCCAGCCCGTCGAACCCGCCGGTGTAGCTGTGGCCGTGGTACCGGATCTCCTCCACCGCCGGGTCGCGCCAGTAGCCCTCGTCGGGGTCGCCGCCCTGGTTGGCCACGTCGATCTTCACGAACTGGATGTCGTACACCCAGGTCAGGTTGCCGGTGGGGTGCTCATCGGTCAACCAGGCGTGCCCGTCCATGATCTTCTGGCAGATGTCGTTGCGTTCGCTGGTCCCGAAGCGCGGCCCGCCGGAGTCGGCCGATTCGACGAAGACGATGCCCACCGACATCTCACCCGTCATCCTCCAGCAGGCCGCCTCGGGAAAAAGGCGTTTCAGGATCTCCCGCAGCACGTCGTCGGGAATGCGCAGGATGATCTCGAACCAGGGCGGGCCCAGCCGCCACGCGATGCGCGACAGGTGGTACGCGGCCGTGGCGTCGTCGAGCCGCTTGGCCAGCTCGCGCTCGTAGCGGGTGAACTCCTCGGGCGAGATCTGCGGCCGCGTCTGCTCGCCGCGCGGCCGCTCGGGCACCTCGATCCTGAATTCGCGCAGCAGCCGCGCGAAGCGCTCGGGCTCGATGGGGGTGTACGGCGCGGGCGGCTGCAGCTCCTTGCGCTCGCCCCACCCCACGCCCTCGAGCTCGGGGTTGGCCAGGCGGCGGTATTCGGGGCGGAAGCGGGTGTTCCACTGCTCCACCACCTGCCGCTGCTCTTCGCTCAGCCTGGTGATGTTCTCGGCGTGCATCGGCCCGCTCAGCCGCTGCGAAAACAGGCCGGTCTCCTGCGCGGCGTCGGCCTGGGCGCGGGTGGCCACGGCCTCGAGCGCCACGCTGCCGTGCTGCACGGGCGAGCGCGCACCCAGCTCACGCAGCCGGGCGTACGCCTCGCGGCGCGCCTCGGGCGACGGCTTGGCGAGCAGGAACAGGTACGTATGTTTTTCCTTCTGGTGCATGAAAGGGGCTCCTGTGTGGAGGGATGCTGGCCCGCGGCGGGGAAGGATCGGGCGTGCGGCGGGCGTTGCGCGGAAGGGTCGGGGCGCCGCCCGGCCGGGGAGTGCGGGCCGGGGTCAGCGTGATGGCAGAGGATCCACCGCGAACCCGAGGGAGGTTCGGCAGCCCGCGCGGGAGCGCGAGGCCGGCGGTGGCCGTTCCGGATCTGCCGGCGCGCAGTATACGCGTATCAGATTCCGTATGCAACCATTTTGTGGTACGAGACGGATCATCGCGCGAACCCCGGCCGATCCGGTGTTACTCGGCACCGGTGGAATCGAATCGCGCACATCCGTCCGGCCCCGCTCACCGGCGGCTGAAGCCGCAGCAACGACGACGAGAATCCTCGCAAACCGCGCGAGGCTCCAACAGCCGGGACCGCGACCACTTTCATCTTCCGTGGTCGCACCCAGCACGATGGAAGACTCACGTTGATGTCGTCAGTTTTTCATCGATGCGGCGAGCATCCAGGCAGATTTCGGATCAGTCCTGCTCCCTGGGCTTGGGCGCCACGCGGGCGGGGAGTACCGCCTCGCGGCCGAACTTGCCGCGCAGGCGGTCGGTGGCGGCGCTCAGGCGGCGGTCGCGCTCGCTCTCCAGCCCCTGCGGCGGCTCGAAGAGCATCGGCTCGGCCTCCACGTCGTCCCCCAGCTTGCTCACGCCCACGCCCAGCAGGCGGATGCCGCCGCGGCGCTGGGCGCGCAGCTGCTTGAGGAGCGCGCGGGCCACGGCGTAGATGGCGCGGTCGCTCTCCAGCGGCTCGTTCACGGTGCGGCTGGCGCTGCGGTCGGTGAAGTCGGCGTAGCGCATCTTCACCGTCACCGTTCTGGCCTTCAGCCCATCGGCGCGCAGCGATGCGCCGGTCTCGCCGACCAGGTAGGCCAGCTTGCTCTCGATCTCGTCCTCGCTGCCGATGTCGTGGGCGAAGGTGCGCTCGTGCGAGATGGATTTCTGCGGCGCGCGGGGGTTGATGGCGCCATCGCCCGACATCCCCCGGCTCAGGCGGTACAGCCACCGCCCGCGGCCCTCGCCCACCCAGGCCACCAGCGTGGCCTCGTCCAGCCCCAGCAGGTCGCGCACGCGGGTGGCGCCGCGCCGCCGCAGCGTTTCGGCGAACGCCGGCCCCACGCCGGGGATGTCCACCAGGTCGAACCCGGCGATGAACGCTGCCTCGCCGCCGGGCTCCACCACGTGCACGCCGAACGGCTTGTTCACACTCGCCGCCATCTTGGCCAGCGTGCGCTGCGTGGCCCCGCCGATGGAGAGCGAGATCCCGGTCCGGTCGAGCACCGCCTGCTGGATGCGGCGCGCCGTGTCCACCAGCGGCTCGTGCCGGTACAGCTCCTCGGTGCCGGTCAGGTCCAGGAAGAACTCGTCCACGCTGGCCGCCTCCACCACCGGGCTGAACTCGTCGAGCACGGCCTTCACCTCGTGGTGCTTGCGGCTCACCATTTCGCCGGGGACGGGGACCACCATGGCGCGCGGGCACAGCCGCACCGCCTGGCTCATCGGCATCCCCGCGTGCGCGCCGAACTTTCGCGCCGCGTAGCTGGCGGAGGTCACGACCCCTCGCGAGTCCGCGCGGCCGCCCACCAGCAGCAGCTCGGCCTTCCCCGCGCCCTCGGGGTCGGCCAGCATGGCGCAGCGCACGAAGTACGAGTCGCAGTCCGCCAGCAGGATGCGGCGGGGGCGCTCGGGCGTGCCGGGGACGGAAGAGGTTCCGGTTTCCATTCGGTATGAACGATACATCCGCCGGTGCGCCAACGGTATACACACGGCGTTTACTTTGCGCCAACAGGGGTGATCCGTCCCATCCAGCCTGTTCGGATGCTCCGGTGAAACTCTCCCGTCCCCGATGCCGTCAAAGAAAGGAGACCACGGATACAGGATGCGGAGAGTCGTTGTGCACTCCTCTCCCCACCCGGAGAAGGTCATCCTGAAGGAGCCGCCGCGCCAAAGCCGCGTCCGCACTGGATCCTGGCGGCGACTGAAGGATCTATCGCCTGCTCTCGGAAGCGATCCTCCGAAGCGCACCGGGCCACGGATCTACCGTCAGGCAGATGATGGCGCAGCCTCGATTTTAGACCCTTCGGTCGCCGCCGGGGTTTGGTGCGAACGCGGTGCGGGTGCAGCGGCGACGCTCAGCCTCAGCCTCAGCTCAGCTCAACTCAGGATGACAGGGTTGAGCTCATCCAAAATGCACAACTGGAAGCCTGATCTGGCATGAAAGGACGTGACGGATGTTCAGCGAGACGGCGGAGCTGTACGACCGGTTCTATTCGTGGAAGGACTATCCGGCCGAGGCGGCGCGGGTGCGCGAGCTGGTGATGGCCGCCGGCGGGCCGGGCGAGGGCACGCTGCTGGACGTGGCGTGCGGCACCGGGCTGCACGCTCAAGCGCTGGCCGCGCACTACGCGGTGGAGGGGATGGACCTGGACGAGGGCCTACTCGGGGTCGCCCGCCGGCGGCTGCCGGGCACTCCCTTCCACCGCGCCGACATGCGCGGCTTCGACCTGGGGAAGACGTTCGGCGTGGTGACGTGCCTGTTCAGCTCCATCGGCTACGCGGCCACGCTGGGGGAGATGCGCGGCGCGGTGGCGGCCATGGCGCGGCACCTGGAGCCCGGCGGCGCGCTGGTGGTGGAGCCGTGGTTCCAGCCCGGCGAGTTCCACCCCGGCCACGTGCACGTGCTCACCCGCGAGGAGCCCGAGCTCAAGATCGTCCGGATGACGCACGGCCGCGTGGAGGGCACGGTCTCGGTCCTTGAGTTCGAGTACCTGGTCGGCCGCCCGGACGGCATCACCCGCACCCACGAGCACCACGAGCTGGGGCTGTTCACCGAGGCCGAGATGCGCTCCGCGTTCGAGGATGCGGGGCTCCGCGTGACCCACGATGCCCAGGGGCTGATCGGCCGCGGGGTGTACGTGGGGATCGCGCCGGGATGACGTTCGGTGGATGTACGGAGATGTCCAACTTTTCGGCAGAAAACCAACTACCTATCGGAGATGAGCGTCCCGATTTTGCTAGCGGCAAAGCGGAGTGCACCCACGGTGGCGGTGTTCTGGCGATCGGTTGACTTACGTCCGCTTTGTCCCTAAAGTTCGGCCGTTCACGTTGTTCGGTGCGGCCGGTGCGAGGGCGGGGATACCTTCAAACAAGCCGTGCCGGGCAGCGTGGACAACCGGGTGAGTGGGACACGGAGCGTCGGGGCGAGCAATCGCTCCGGCGCTTCGTGTTTCAGGTAGCGAGGGTTTCATCGTCAGTTCGCGCGGAGCATGGAGGAGCCGAATCACGTTCGGCACGGACCAAGTTTGTCCAACAGGGCCGCTCTGCTCGCAAATTGGGGAGAAGTTCGGTTGACGCCAAAAATCCGACGCGTAGTTTTCCTGTGCGCGCTGCCCTCCGGAGCTGATCCCCCCTCCCTTCTCAACCAAGGTTCCTCCTCATGACGCGATACGCGAAGATCCGCTCCACCCTGTTTGCCGCGATCACCCTTCTCGGCTCGGTGTACCTCAGCGTTCCCGCGCGCGCAGCGGTCGCCGAAGGCAAGAGTTCGTGCGACGACTACGCGGCCGGGTACGCCGCCGGAGTGTGTGCGGCAATCGGGAGCACCCCTGCTTCCTACTCGTACGTGTGTGGCTCGAACGGACGGCCAATCAAGATCGACGTCATCTGCAACTGACGTGAGCTGACCACCAGCCGTCGGGCAGCGCGCGTGGCAGCTTTGGCGGTGCGTGAAGCATCGGGAAGACCACGGAACCTTTAGCGATCCATCGAATGCAGGCGAACCGATTCTTTTCAGCGGCCGTGCAGGGAATCCTCGCCGCCTGTGCAGTCGTGGTCACGGGTCTGGTCGTGCGGAGGGAACTGTTCCCACCTCGGGTCCCGTCCGCGCCAGGGGTGGTGGCCCGTCACGTGGATGACTGGAAGCGGTATGGCGCCACTGGATACCGCTGGGGGTCCGACGTCGCCCCGGCCACGATCGTGGTCTTCTCCGATTTCCAATGTCCCGCCTGCCGCGCACTCTCGGCCCAGCTGCAGACAATCCGCGCCGAGTTCCCGGGCAAGGTGGCGGTTGTAATACGGAATGCGCCGCTGCAGATTCACCCCTTCGCGATCGAAGCGGCGCGTGCCGGAGAGTGCGCCGCGCGATAGGGGCGCTTCGAAGCGTTCCACGACACCCTGTTCTCGAGTCAGCGGGAGATCGGGGTGATCCCGTGGCCGGAGTTCGCGAAGCGCGCCGGCATCGGCAACGTGGATGCGTTCGAGCGTTGCCGTACCGGGTCCGCCTCCCTCGCCGCAGTCGAGCGTGACCAGGCCGACGTGCGTGCACTCGGGGTTACGGCGACCCCGACCTACCTGGTCAACGACCTGGAGTTCGTGGGAACCATGCCTCTCGACAGCCTCCGCGCCCACGTGCGCCGGGCCGTGATGGCGCCGCGCCAGGAAGCACGCCGTTGAACCACGGCCCGCTGCGCCCGGTTCACCATCACCCATCCACGGGTGGCTTCGCGGCACACGCGGCCCATCCTCTCCGACAGCCAAGATGCGCCACCTCGTTTCCCTGCTGGTTGCCGCGCTGACCTCCGCGCCGGGAATCGCGCTCGCCCAGGAGGCATCACCGGGCAGCGATCCCGCCGTCAGGACGGTCATCCTGAATCGCGCGCCTCCCCCGCTTGGTTTCTCGGTCAAGTTTTCGCTGACCGATGGAGGCCCTGACCCGTATCCCGAGATCATCACGGTGGTTCCCGGGTCGAACGCGGCGCTGGCCGGCATGGCGGTCGGTGACACGCTGCTGTCGGTCAACGGCCGCGACGCGAGCGAGCGGACGCCGCTCTTCCCCGACCGCACGCCGGGAACGAAGTACACGATGCGCGTTCGCCGTGACGGAGAAGACATCGAGCTGATCTTCAGCTTCCCGGTGGTGCCGCCCGCCGCGCCGCCCCGGGGTACACGCCCTCGCTGAGGCGGCTTGCCGATCCCCAGCCGCGCGGGCGCGGCCCACGTGGCCGACCGCAGGGCGCACGAACGGGGCGCGCCCATCCTTCGTGGAGCCCGGGCGATCCTCGCCGGGCTCTTCGTGGTGATCGCGGCGGGGGGGCTCGCCGTCCCCACCGCGGCCGCGGCCCAGCAGGGGCGCGTGGCCGGCCGGGTGCTCGACGACGCGCGTGGAACGCCGGTGCCGTACGCCCTGGTCCGCGTGGGTGGGGGGACGGGCGGCTCGTGGCGGGCAGACACGGCCGACGCGCAGGGCCGGTTTTCGCTCCCGCTCCCCGCGGGAGAGGGTCCGTTTCCGCTGCACGCGGAGCGCGTGGGGTACCGCCCGCTCACGGTGATGGTGGCCGGTGGCGCCGCCGTGTGGCGCGACCTGCGCCTCACTCCGGCCGCGGTTGCGCTGGCGCCCGTCCACGCGCGGCCGCCGCGCCCCGACCGGCAGTCGGTTCCCTCACCGGGCCCGGGGACCCGCGCGGAAACCACCGTCTCGTGGAGCGGCGGCACCGTACCGGTGGACCCGGGCGACCTGGCGGGCCGCGCGGCGCTGGTACCCGGCGTGCGCGGCGGTGACGGTGGAATCTCCTTCCTTGGCCAGCCGCCGGCGCAGACCCGTGTCACCCTCGACGGCGCGCCGTTCGGCGCCACGTCGCTGCCACAGGAGGCGATCGCGAGCGTGATCGTCGCGGGGAGCCCCTACGACGTGGCGCAGGGCCGATTCTCCGGCGGCACGGTGGCGGCCACCACGCTGAGTGGAACGAATCGCTTCGGGGCCGCGGTGCGGACGCGCCTGGCGCCCCCCGTGCTGCAATGGGCACCCTCGCCCCGAGCAGCGGGGCCGGCCGCGCTGCTCGCCGAGGCGCAGATGGGTGCGGGCGGCGCGCTTGTGTGGAACCGCCTGTTCTGGTATGCCGCGCTGAGTGCGTCGCGCCGTAGCGCGCCGCTGCTCTCGCTGCAGAATGCGTCGCCCGCCGTGCTGCGCGAGGCTGGCGTTCACCCGGACTCGGCCCAGGCGCTGCTCGGAACGCTGCGGGCGATCGGCGCGGGGCCGGCCGACGGGGCTCGAAGCGCACGCACCGACGCGGGCTCGGCCCTCCTCCGGCTCGATTACGATCTCTCGCCCATCCACTCGCTGATGGCGCGGGTCGATGGGCGTGTCCTGGAACTCTCGGGCCTGGGCGTGGGCCCGCTCGCCACGCCCTCGAGCGGAACGTCGGTCCACGAGGGCTCGCGCGGCGCGCTCCTGCAGATCAGCTCGTTCACCGGGCACGTGTCGAACGAGCTGCGGGTGTACCGTGGCATGGAAACCAGCCGTGCCGGCGGCGAGGGCCAGGGCCCCGCGGGCGTGGTGCGGCTGGGCGTGGCGAGCGGCGACACGGCCGGCACCTTCCCGCTCCTGCGCTTCGGGAGCGGCGCCGCCGCGTCGCGCGGTGGCCAGGAACGCACGGAGGTCACCGAGGCGGCGCGGCTGCGGGTTGGGGCGGGGCACGAGGTCGCCGCCGGCGTCGCGTTCGCCGGTGACGCGGCGTGGGCGGCCAGCGGCCCCGGCACCGGCACCTTCACCTTCTCCACCCTCGAAGAGCTGCGCGTGGGCCATCCTTCGGCATTCACGCGCGCCCTGGGTGGCACCGAAGGACGCGCGCGGGCGCGCCTCGTGGCGCTTCACCTGGGCGACACGTGGACCGGGCGGGCACTGTCGGTCACGGCGGGAGCGCGCGTGGAGGGGCGGTGGTACCCGGCCGGAACCGGAGGGCCCGTGCCACCACCGCCGTACGGGCCCGGCTCACGGCGCGTGCCCTCCGAGTGGGGGATCAGCCCGCGGCTCGGGTGGACCTACGCGGGAGGAGACTGGTACGTGTACGGCGGCGCCGGCGAGTTCCGCGGCGATCTGCCGCTCGCCGCGCTTGCGACGGCGCTGGGCGACGACGGACAGGCGCGGACCGACCTGCTGTGCTTTGGCGAGCGCGTGCCGACGCCGGAATGGCCGCTGTATCGCCAGTCTGCCGGCGCGATTCCCACGGGCTGCGCGGGTGGAAGCTCGCCTTCGGGCGTTGCGCTGCTGTCGGTGTTCGCGCCAGGGCTGCGGGCGCCGCTCACCCGGCGCGTTACGCTGGGCGGCAGCACAGGCGTGGGCGGGTTCCTTCGCGTGTCGCTCGACGGCTCACTGGCGTGGGGGCTCGGCCAGCCGGTGGCATGGGATGGAAACCTTCCCCGCTCGCCCGCGTTCGTCCTCCTGGCCGAGGACGGACGCCCCGTGTTCGCGGCGTCCGGCCAGATCGACACGGCCACCGGAACGGCCGCGGCGGAGACCTCTCGCGCTGATTCGCGGTTGGGCGTGGTGCGGACGCTGGGCGCCGGCGGCCGGTCACGCGTGACGCAGGGATCGGTTACGTTGAGCTTTCCCTACACCCCGCGCCGGCTGGCCAGCGCCCGCCTCCCGCGGGTGGAGGTGTCGTACACCTTCACCCGCGCGCGTGACGACGCGGGCGCGCTGGCGGCGCTGGACGGCGCGGCGCCATACGCCGGCCCCGATCCCCTGGCCCTCGCGCGCGCCCCGGCCGACCAGGACCAGGCCCACGCCTTCCAGCTTCGCGTTTCGTACCAGCCCGCACGATGGGCGCGGCTCGGGATCCTGGGCCGGCTCGGATCGGGGGTGCCGTTCACCCCGTGGGTCGACGGCGATGTGAACGGCGATGGCCAGGCGAACGACCCCGCATTCATCTTCGACCCCGCCGCGGTCCGCGACACCGTGGTGCGCGCGGGGATGGAACGGGTGCTGGCCACCGCCCCCGCGCCGGTCCGGGCGTGCCTCGAGCGGCAGCTGGCGCGGGTTGCCGCCCGGAACAGCTGCCGTGCCGGGTGGACGTCGGCGCTCGACCTGCGGCTGGACGTGGAGCCGCTTCGCCCGCCCGGGCAGCGCAGGGTGCAGCTCTCGCTCTCCACGCGCAACGCGCTGGGGCTGGCCGACCGGCTGGCACACGGCGCGGACGGGTTGCGCGGGTGGGGCGGAACCACGGCTCCGGACAGGACGCTGCTGCGCGTTCGCGGGTTCGATCCCGCGGCCTCCGCGTACCGCTACGACGTGAACCCCCGCTTCGGCCGCCCCGACGCGGCACGCGCGCGCGCCCCCTTCGAGCTCGTGCTGGAAGGCCGCGTCACCCTCGGGCGAGACCCGGCGTATCAGCCGCTGGAACGGCTCGTGGCGGGGACCGCCGCCACCGGCCGCTCGCCAGCAGTGCTGCGAGACCAGCTCGCGCGCACCATCCCAAATCTCCCGGCGCAGGTTCTTTCCGTCGACTCAGGCGTGGCGCTGGCGCTCACGCCGGCGCAACGCGAACGGCTGGCCGGGCGCGCGCTGGCGGCAGGCGCCGTCCTGGCGCCCCTCTCCGACTCGCTGGCGCAGGTGACGGGCGAGCTGGAAACGGGGAGGCGCGCGCCGTCTCGCGCCTCCGCGCGTGAGATCGAAGCGCTCACGCGGCGGACCCGCGACGCGCTCGCCGCCGAGCTGGCCGTGCTCCGCGAGATCCTGACGCCGGCGCAGTGGTCCCGCCTTCCCGAGGCGATCCGGTTCCCGCGGCGGAGCTTCATCCCCCCGCGTTGCGTGGGCGTGGGCGCGCCTCGCGACGGCAACACGCCCGCCTGTCCGCCCACGAGGTGAGGGCACCGCCGGGCGGTCCGGATCGCATCCGTGAAACGAGCCGGGGCGACGTCGATCGTCGCCCCGGCTCATCATCGACCGATCTCCGTCCGCCGTCATACCGACTGCGGAGAGCCGTTGTGCATTCCGCGCCCAACGAGGTCATGTCATCCTGAGGAGCCGCCGCGCCTGCACCGGGTCCGCACTGAATTCCGGCGGCGACGAAGGATCTATCTGTCGGCTATCGCCGCGTCCACGAGATCGTCTGCCGTAACGAGCGATCGCAGGATCGGCGTGCTTCGAAACGTGGTTCATCGCGGATTTCGTTGCAGCAGGTCTCCTGCTCGCGCCGATCCGATCGACGAGTGGCTGCAGGCTGGCGCTCGCGCTGAGTATCGAAATTTTTTTGGAGAGCCCCCCTCGCCCCGGCGGCCACTCACGGAAGGCCGGCTGTCTCAACGGATCGATCAGGGGATCACGAGACGAGTC
>DASSJS010000521.1:0-8066 GCA_035691085.1 Longimicrobium sp. | reverse complement strand
CCGTCGCCGGAAAAGACCGGCTGTGAAAGTGGACAACTTTGAACAACGTGGACAGTTGCGGAATCCGGGCGGGAACGGATGGGCGTGCGGAGGGGGCGGGGAGGGCGGGTCGTGCTGGGTGCTGGGTGCTGAGTGCTGAGTGCTGGGTGGGGGTGCTGAGTGCTGGGTGCTGGGTGGGGGTGCTGAGTGCTGGGTGCTGAGCCATGCGGCCGCTTGCGCACGGGGGAGGGGTGCGTTGAATCACCCAGAGCACCAGAGGACCAGAGGACCAGAGGACCAGAGGACCAGAGGACCAGAGGACCAGAGGGCTCGCCTCTGACCCCCTGGTCCTCTGGTGCTCGGGCCAGGTGTTCCGTTGCTTCCGAGAACTCTACGATGTCATCTCTCCCTTTGACCCGTCCGAACGCGGTGAACGGCGCCGGGATCGCGGGACTCGGAACCCGCCCACTCAGCACTCAGCACTCAGCACTCAGCACTCAGCACTCATCACTCAGCACCCAGCACCCAGCACTCAGCACTCAGCACCCATCACTCAGCACTCCCAGGACGCACGAAGCCCCTCCGCCGTCGGGGCGGAGGGGCTTCGGGGATCGCCGCGAGGGGCGAAGCGGCTTACTTGCCGAACACGCCCACGCCGTAGCGGCAGGGCTCGGCCGAGCAGTTGGCCATCACCACCTTCACGCGGTACGTGCCGGTGCGGCTGGGCGTAACCGACACGATCGGGAAGTCGTCCATCTCCACGTCGGTGTCGATCTCGTTGCCGCCGGGGCCGTAGATGGTCATGTCCAGGTCGCTGCAGTCGTTGTCGCAGGCGCCCATGATCTGGTACTGGGTGCCGATGTCGAGGCGCAGCGTGACGAACTCGTTGCTGCGGTTGTTCAGCGACCCGGTGTAGATCTGGTGGGTCATCGAATAGCCGCGCTCCTCGAAGGTCTGGCCTGCGCGCTGAAGGAGCCGGCGGACCTGCTGCGTCCACTCGTCCTGGGGGGCGGCGGCGGCGGTGGTCACGACCAGCCCGGCAATGGCGGTCAGGGCGAGGGCGATACGCTTCATCGGGGGGATCCTCCTGTGGGGGGCCGTGTGTGGGATTCCGGGCGCCGCCGGACGGCGGCGTTCGAACGGTGGGGAGTGCTCGCCGGAATCATCGGACGAGCAAGCAGTGCTTCAACTTGCATCGTGTTCCGGACGATGTCAACTGCTCCGCCACCGCGGTGCAGAGGATACGGACACATGCGCGGCGAGTTTCAACCGGCAGTACGAGAAGTACGGGGTACGAGGCACGGGGAACGACCGTGCGGAAGGCGATGATGCGAGGGTACGCCGCGTGCCGTCCGCGGTCGACATCGGCACTCGATCGGCAGGCCGTGGCAGGAGAATCGCCAGGCTTTGAATGTCGCACCCGAGGTTGCGTCTCCCACGCCTGCTACGCCCGTCCGGCACTTCCGTACCTCGTACCCCGTACTTTCGTACTGTCGTCCCGCGGCATGATCCGTGCTTTACAACGCAAAGCACTTGACACGCTGGCACCCGCAACGCATCATCGTGCCATGGCTGAGATCATCCCCTTCCGCAGAGCTCCCGACGAGGAGGAGCCGTCGCCCCCGCTGCAGCTGCACGAGGCGGCGATGGACAACCTGCAGTTCATCCGCCGCACCATGGAGCGCGCGGGCAGCTTCACGGCGGTCTCGGGGTGGGGGCAGGTGGTGATCGGCATCACCGGCGCGCTGGCCGCGTGGCTGGCCTCGCGCCAGGGGAGCCCCGACAACTGGCTGGCCACCTGGGTGGTGGCCGCCGTGGTGGCCATGGCGGTGGGCGTGGTGACCACGGGGATGAAGGCGCGCGCCATGGGCGAGCCCATCCGCTCGGGGCCGGGGCGCAAGTTCATCCTCTCGCTGGCCCCGCCGCTGGCCGCGGGCGCGGTGCTCACCGTGGTCCTCTTCTACGCGGGCGACCGGCACCTGCTGCCGGGGATGTGGCTGCTGCTGTACGGGGCGGGGATCATCACCGCGGGGACCAACTCGGTGCGGGTGGTGCCGGTGATGGGGGTGAGCCTGATGGTGGTGGGCGTGGCGGCGCTCCTGTCGCCCGCGGGGTGGGGCGACGCGTTCATGGCCGCGGGGTTCGGCGGCCTGCACGTGGTGTTCGGAACCCTGATCGCGAGGAGGTACGGTGGCTGAGGCACGGCGGGCCACGCGTGAAGCGCCGCTCGGCGGATTGCGCCCCCTTCCCGGGGGCGCCGAGGCGGGCGCGCCCGAGCTGGACCGGCTGATCCACGAACGGGTGCGGCTGGGGATCGTGAGCGCGCTGGCGGTGAACGAGTCGCTCACCTTCAACGAGCTGAAGGACATGCTGTCGCTCACCGACGGCAACCTGAGCGTGCACGCCCGCAAGCTCGAGGACGGCGGCTACCTGCAGTGCAGCAAGACGTTCGAGGGGCGCGTCCCCCGCACCGAGTTCCGCCTGACCGACGGCGGCCGGCGCGCGCTGGAGGCGTACCTGAACCACATGGAGGCGATCATCCAGGCCGTCCGCGACCGCTGACGGCGGGGTGACGCAAATTTTTTTGCCGAGGCGCTTTACGATGCAGAGCACTTTAGGTGTCGACCGGCCGGGCGGCCTGCACGTGGCCGTGATCATGGACGGGAACGGGCGCTGGGCCACGGCGCGGGGGCTGCCGCGGGTGGCCGGCCACCGCCAGGGCGCCCGCTCGGTCCGCCGCATCGTGGAGGCGGCGCCGGGGCTGGGGGTGGGCACGCTCACGCTGTACGCCTTCAGCAGCGACAACTGGCAGCGCCCGCCGCGCGAGGTGGGTGCGCTGATGCGGCTGTTCCGCAGCTACCTGGCCAGCGAGACCGCCAGGCTGGTGGAGAACGGCGTCCGCCTGACGGTGATCGGCCGGCGCGACCGCCTTCCCGAGGTGCTGGCGCGCGCCATCGCCGGCGCCGAGAAGGCCACGGAGGGGGGAACGCGCCTCCACCTGCGCCTGGCCATCGACTACTCCGCCCGTGACACCCTGGTGCGCGCCGCGGCGCTGGCCGCCGGCCGCGAGGTGAGCCGCGACGAGTTCACCGCGCTCCTGGGCACCGCCGCGGGCGCCGCGGAGCCCGCGCCCGACGTGGACCTGCTGATCCGCAGCGGCGGCGAGCAGCGCCTGAGCGACTTCCTCCTCTGGGAGTGCGCCTACGCCGAGCTGTACTTCACCCCGCGCATGTGGCCCGACTTCGGAGCCGCCGACCTGGGCGCCGCCGTGGACGAGTTCCACCACCGCGACCGGCGGTTCGGGCGGGTGAAGGAGCGGGCGAGCGCGTAGGGAGTGCGAAAGTGCGAGAGTGCGAGAGTGCGAAAGTCCGAAAGTGAACTTCTGAGTTTCGCACTCAGCACTCAGCACTCAGCACCCAGCACCCAGCACCCAGCACCCAGCACTCGTAGTCGTCCACCATCAGCACGACGGAGACACGCCGATGCATCCGATGCAACCGCTCTTCAACTTCCAGGGCAGCGCCGCGCTCTCCATCCTCGCGTTCTTGGGGACGGCGGGATTGCTGGGGGCGCTCGGAATCTCGTTCGTGATCCTGCTGGCGCGCGGCAGCCGCTTCGCCGCCAGGCGCGTGGCGATGGTGGGCGCGGGTGTGGCGGGGGCCTATCTCGCGGCGCTCTCCGCCTTCTCGCTCGCTACCGGCGCGCGCGAGGTGGAGCCGGGGAACGCCAAGTACTTCTGCGAGATCGACTGCCACCTGGCCTACTCGGTGGTTGATGCGCGCCGCCTCGATTCGATCGGCGGGGCGCGGGCGGACGGAGCGTGGGAGCTGGTGACGGTGCGGGTGTGGTTCGACCCGGGCACCACCTCCGCCCGTCGCGGCGACGCGCCGCTCACGCCCAACCCGCGGCTGGCGCGGCTGGTGGACGCCGGCGGCAACGCCTACGCGCCGTCCGCAAGCGGGCTGCGGGCGCTGGAGGCGGAGCGCGGCGAACAGGTGCCGCTCTCCCGCGCGCTGCGGCCCGGCGAATCGTACACCACCACGCTCGTCTTCCAGGTGCCCGCCCAGGTCCGCGCACCGGAGCTGCTGCTCACGGAGAACGATCCCGTCACGCGGCTGCTGATCGGCCACGAGAACAGCCTCCTCCACCATCCCATCCCCTTCCGCCTGGCGGATTCGTCCATCACCCCCAACCCGTGGGTGCGCGGGTGAGCGACTACGATGTGGTGGTGATCGGGGCGGGGCTGGCGGGGCTGGAGACGGCCCGCCGCCTGGGCGAGCGGGGCTTGAGCGTGCTGCTGGCCGACGCGAAGGCCTCGGTCGACCGCGCCGTGCACACCACGGGGATCTTCGTGCGGCGCACGCTGGAAGACTTCGATCTGCCGGACGACTGCCTCGGCCCGCCGGTGCGCCGCGTGGTGCTCTATTCGCCACGGGATCGCGGGATGACGCTGGAGAGCCCGCGCGCCGAGTACCGCGTGGGCCGCATGGGCCTCCTTTACCGGCGGATGCTGGACGCGTGCATCGCCGCCGGGGTGGAGTGGGCGCCCGCCACGCGCTTCAGCGGCGTGCTGGATGACGGGGAGTGCGCCATCGTCCTCCTCGAGTGCGGCGGCAGGGGGCGCGGCGTGCGCACGCGGTCGATCGTGGGGGCGGACGGCGCATCCTCGCACGTCGCGCCTGCGCTGGGGATGAGCGAGAACCGCGAGTGGATCGTGGGGGTGGAGGAGGTCTTCCGTGTCCGGTCCGGCGACGTTCCCGCGTTTCACTGCTGGCTGGATCCCGAGCTGGCGCCGGGGTACCTGGCCTGGGTGGTGGCCGATGGCGAGGAGATCCACCTGGGCACCGGCGGCTACGCGGGCCGCTTCCAGCCGGCCCAGGCGCTGCGGCGCTTCCGGGCGCGCGTGGAAGACCGCTTCGGGCTGCGCGGGCGCGTGGCCTGCGAGCGGCGCGGCGGGCGCATCCCCGTGGGCGGCGTGCTGCCGCGCATCGCCTGCCGCCGCGGGCTGCTGGTGGGCGACGCCGCGGGCGCCGTCTCGCCGCTCACCGCCGGCGGGCTGGACCCCTGCATCCGCCTCTCCGCGCTCGCGGCCCGCGTGACCGTGGACTATCTCGCGAGCGGCGATCCATCCGCGCTGGCCGCGTATTCGGGGAACGCGTTCCGGCGGCGCTTCCGCTCGCGCCTGGCGCTGCGGCACGCGCTGTCGTCCATCCGCTCGCCCTGGCTCGCGGAGATCGGGTGCGCCGCGTTGCGCTCGCCGCTCCTTCGCCCGCTCGCGTCGCACGTCTTCTTCGGCCGCGGCTCCTTCCCCGACACGGGCGAGGAGCGCGGCGTCACTCCCATCCATCGTCCGTCCACCGGGGCGGGCCAGACCGTTGCCGAGCGAAAGGCTTCCGTAGCATGAGCGTGGAATCGATCGCCATCCCCATCCCCCAGCGAGCGCCGCTGAGCCGCCGCACGCGCCACGGGCTGGGCGTGGCCACCGCCGCGCTGGCGCTGGGCGTGCTGGGCGACGCGCTCCTCCGCCCGGTGCCATGGGGGCTGAACCTGACCCTGTGGGCCGCGGCGCTGGTGGCCGCCGCGGCCGGGCTGCAGAGCTGGGCGGGGACCGAGGACGTGGAGGCGGGGTGGATCCCCGTGGCGCTGGCGGTGAGCGTGCTGATGAGCTGGCGCGACTCGGCCACCCTCAAGATGCTGGACCTGACCGCGCTCGCCGTGATCTTTGGCCTGGCCGTGTACCGGGCGCGGGGCGGAAGCGTGCGGGTCGCGGGTTTGGCGCGCTACTGCTCGGGGCTGCTGGAGGCGGCGCTCCAGACCACCTGCGGCGCCGCGCCGCTGCTGTTCAGGGACGTGAAGTGGCGCGAGATCCCGAGCGACGGGTGGACGCGGCACGCGCTGGCCGCCGCGCGCGGCGTGGCCATCGCCCTGCCGCTGCTCCTGCTGTTCGGCTCGCTCCTGGTCGCCGCCGACGCGGCGTTCGACAACCTGGTGAGCTCCACCTTCAACGTGGACGTGCCCAGGACGCTGGGGCACGTGATGCTGGCGCTGGTGTTCGCCTGGGGCGCCGCCGGCGTGCTGCGCGGGCTGGTGCTGCCGCCCGAGCGCTCCCCCGCCGCGCTGCCGGCGGCGGGCGCGTCTCCCCACGCCGCGGTGGAAGGGACGAACGCCGCCGCGGTGCCGCAGGCGTGGGAGCCGCGGATGGGGATCGTGGAGGTGGCCACGGTGCTGGTGCTGCTCGACGCGCTGTTCCTGGCCTTCGTGATCGTGCAGCTGCCGCACTTCTTCGGCAGCTACGAGCACCTGCTGCGGCCGGGGACGGGGAGCTTTGCCGACTACGCCAAGCGCGGCTTCTTCGAGCTGTGCGTGGTGGCGGGGCTGGTGCTGCCCATGCTGATGGGGCTGCACTGGCTGCTGCGCAAGGAGGGCGACCGCGCCGAACGCGTGTTCCGCATCGCCGCGGGGGCGATGGTGGGGCTGGTGTTCGTGATCATCGCCAGCGCGCTGCACCGGATGCGGCTGTACCAGAGCGCGTATGGATTGACGGAGCTGCGCATCTACACCACGGCGTTCATGATCTGGCTGAGCGCGGTGTTCGGCTGGTTCTGCTGGACGGTGCTGCGCGGCCGGCGCGAGCGCTTTGCCTTCGGCGCGCTGACGGCGGCGGTGGAGGCGGTGATCCTGCTGCACGTGGCCAACCCCGACGCGCTGATCGTGCGGGTGAACGCCGCGCGGCTGCAGGCGCCGGTGAGCTTCGACGCGCTGTACGCCACCTCGCTGAGCGGCGACGCGGTCCCCGCGCTGCTGGCCCGCATGGACGCCGTGCCCGGCGACTCGCGCTGCGCCGTGGCCGACCGCCTGCTGCGCGGCTGGAGCGGGGCGGACGAAGACTGGCGCGCGTGGAGCCTGGGCCGCCACGGCGCGATGAACGCCGTCCGCGCGCGCCGGGCCGAGCTGCGCGCGATGTGCCCCGGCATCCAGGCACAGCACGCGGGGAGGGGGCGGTGACCGCGCCGGCCGCGGCACCCGCGCTGTCGCTGGTGCCGCCGGCGCCGCGCCCGGCGCTCTCACCCGCCGACCTGTTGGCCACGCGGCGGATCGCGCGGGTGCGGCGCGTGGCCACGGCGGTGTGCGTGACGGGCGCGCTGCTGCCGGTGCCCTGCGTGGCCGCGGCCTGGTACCTGGGCGACGCGGTGTACCCGGGGCTGCTGCTGGGCTGGGCATTCCTGCTGCCGGGTGGCGGGTTCATGCTGCTGCTGAGCGCCGCGGCGGAGCGCAACCGCGACAGCCTGCGCGCGCTGCTGCTGGTGGCGCTGTCGTTCGCGGCGGGGATCGCGCTGATCGAGCCCGCGGCGCGCGCGGGGACCGAGGCGTTCGTTTCGTCGCACGCGGCGGAGCTGGATGCGCTCGCCGCCGGGCGCGCCGCGATGCTGGCCGGCATTGCTCCCGGCGACGTGCAGCAGGCGCATGAGCGGTTCTCCGCGTCACCCGGGGCCGCGCTGCGCAGGCTGGGGCTGGGCGCGCCGGATGTGGTCACGGGCGGCCTGGTCTTCCCGACCTCGCCCCCGTTCACCCCGGCCCTGCTCTACGCCGACGAGTCGCTGGCGCGTTGGCCCAACGCCTGCGCGAACGTCCGCGTCACCCTCATCGGCGGCCGCTGGTACCTGTACGAGTGCGCCGGCACGAGGCAGTTCGAAGACTGACGCCCACCCGCGAGAGGCTGGTAAGATGACGCGCTACCTGATGGTGATCGAACCCACGGAATCGGGATTCTCGGCGTACCTTCCCGACGTGCCCGGCTGCGTGGCGACGGGTGCCACGCGTGCGGCGGTGGAAGCCGACATGCGCGACGCCATCGAGTTCCACTTCGACGGACTGCGCGAGGAAGGATACGACGTCCCGGAGCCACGGACGGATGCGGCGTTTCTCGACGTTGCGGCGTAACGCGGGTTCCGGTTGATCGACATCGTCGATGAAGGCGCCGCTCACGGGGAGCCGGCGCCCTTTTCGTGGGTGCCTGGTTGAGCATCTCGCGGGATCACACGAGTGCGTTGAGAGGGACCCAGAGCACCAGAGGACCAGAGCACCAG
>DASSJS010000520.1:0-6184 GCA_035691085.1 Longimicrobium sp. | reverse complement strand
GGTCGCAGTCGGGGTCGCGCTCGTGGAAGTTGATGGTGGGCGGGATCTTCCCTTCCTTGCACACCAGCGCGCTGATCACCGCCTCGATCCCGCCGGCGGCACCCAGCGTGTGGCCGGTCATCGACTTGGTGGAGCCGACGATGATGTCGTACGCGCGCTGGCCCAGCGCGGTGCGGATCGCCGCCGTCTCGTTCTTGTCGTTCGCGGGGGTCGACGTGCCGTGCGCGTTGACGTAATCGACGTCATCCGGCGTGGCGCCCGCCTCGCGCAGCGCGGCCTGCATCGCCCGCACGGCGCCCTCGCCGCCCTCGGCCGGCGCGGTGATGTGGTAGGCGTCGGCCGTCTGCCCATAGCCCACGATCTCGCCCAGGATCGTCGCCCCGCGCGCCCGGGCGTGCTCCAGCTCCTCCAGCACCATCATCCCCGAGCCCTCGCCCAGCACGAAGCCGTCACGCGTGGCGTCGAACGGGCGGCTGGCCGTCTCGGGCTCGTCGTTCCGCTCGCTGAGCGCGGTCATGGCCGCGAAGCCGGCGATGGTCTGCGGGCTCACCGTGGCCTCGGTGCCGCCGGCCACCATCAGGTCGGCCTCGCCGTATTTGATGGAGCGGAAGGCGTTCCCCACCGCGTGTGCGCTCGACGCGCAGGCGGAGACGGTGCAGTAGTTGGGGCCCTTCAGCCCCCAGCGGATGGACACCAGCCCCGCGGCGATGTCGCTGATGAACATCGGCACGAAGAAGGGCGACACGCGGCGGGGGCCGGATTCGATCAGCTTGCGGTGCTGCTCCTCGAAGGTCCAGATCCCGCCGATCCCGCTCCCCACGATCACCCCGAAGCGGGTGGGGTCGATCTCGCCCAGGCTCTCGTCCAACCCGGCCTGCCGCATGGCCTGCACCGAGGTGGCGATGGCGAACTGGGCGAAGCGGTCGGTGCGCTTGGCTTCCTTGCGGTCGATGTACTCCTCGGGGGCGAAGCCCTTCACCTCGGCCGCGAACCGGACCTTGAAGTCCGACGCGTCGAACTGGGTGATGGGGGCAACGCCGCTGGTCCCCGCCAGCAGGGCGCTCCACGAGCTGGGCACGTCCAGGCCCACGGCCGTGAGCATCCCCGTGCCCGTGATCACGACTCGGCGACTCATCAACCGCTCCGCGTTCCGTTAAGGCCCGGGCCGCGGCGCGCGCGGGCGCCGCCGGCCGGGCGGGTCAATGGTTCGCGGGCCCTCGGTGGGCGAGGGCCCGGCGAACCGCAAAAGAAGCGCGTGCCGCGGCCCCGTCTGGCGGGGGCGCGGCACGCGGGAAAAGCCTGCTCAGCCCTGGTGGCTCGTGATGTAGTTGATCGCGTCGCCGACGGTCTGGAGCTTCTCGGCCTCCTCGTCGGGGATCTCCATCCCGAACTCCTCCTCGAACGCCATCACCAGCTCCACGGTGTCGAGCGAGTCGGCGCCCAGATCCTCCACGAACGAGGCCTCGGGGGTCACCTTCTCGGCTTCCACGCCGAGCTCGTTGATGATGATGTCCTTGACCTTCTGCTCGATGTTGTCCGCCATTGCCAAGTGCTCCTGAAAGGGTTCCTCAGGTCCGTCCCGCCGTGCGTGCCGGAGATCCTGACGTTGAAACGATCCGGGGGCGCCGCCCCGCCCTACATCACCATCCCGCCGTCCACCACCAGCACCTGCCCGGTGATGTACTGCGCCCCCGGCCCCGCCAGGAAGCGGACGGCCGGAGCGATGTCCTGCGGCCGGCCCAGCCGGCCCAGCGCGATCTGCCCCATCAGCGCGTCGCGCGCGGCGTCGGGCAGGTCGGCGGTCATGTCGGTCTCAATGTATCCCGGGGCCACGGCGTTGACCAGAACCCCCCGGCTGGCCAGCTCCTTGGCCACCGACTTGGTCAAACCGATCACCCCCGCCTTGCTGGCCGCGTAGTTCGCCTGGCCCTTGTTCCCGGTGATCCCCACCACGCTGGTGATGTTGATCACGCGGCCCTGCCGGCGCTTCATCATTCCGCGGCTGGCCGCGCGGATGGTGTTGAAAGCGCCGCGCAGGTTGGTGTCGAGCACCGCGTTCCAGTCGTCGTCCTTGATCCGCATCAGCACGTTGTCGCGCGTGACCCCGGCGTTGTTCACCAGGATGTCGAGCGACCCCATCTCGTCTTCCACGCGCTTGACCAGCGCGTTCACGGCGTCGGGGTCGGCCACGTCGCAGCCGTAGCCGCGGTGCCCCTCGCCGAGATCCGCGGCGGCCTGCTGGGCGCGGGCTTCATCCCGCGCCACCACGGCGACTTTCGCGCCCGCGCCGGCCAGCTCCTGCGCGATGGCCAGCCCGATCCCGCGCGAGCCCCCGGTCACCAGCGCCACCTGTCCCTGTAGCTCCACCCTTGCGCCTCCCGTGTCCCCTGCAGGTGGTTCGATCGTGCGCCGTTTCCCGTCCGGCGGTGGAATCCCCGTGCCGGGCGGTTGAAACCGCGGCAACAACGGCCCAAAGTCCGCCTTCGCGGACTCCCGCACAAGCATCCGTGCGATTCGGCGGCACCGCGGCGGGTTACCCCGGCGGGGTTACCCGCGACGGGTTATCGCGGCGGGTTGCAACATCCAGGCGGTTGAAACCGCGGCTACAACGGCCCGAAGTCGCTCCGCGACTCCCACACAATCATCGGTGCGATCCCGCGGCACCGCGTGCCACACCCGGCGGGTTGAAACCCGCCGCTGATCAACCCCAAGTCCGCCTTCGCGGACTCCCGCACAACCATCCACGCGTGTGTCCCCGGTCCCCGCGCGAGCCGCAGATCAGCTCGCGCTCGCGGCGCTCTCCATGAACGCGCGGACCTGGTCGGCGGTGCCCAGCGCGGCGCCCATCCCGGCGGCGGCGGGGTCGATGCGCTTGAGCATTCCCGTCAGAACCTTGCCGGTGCCCACCTCCAGGAAGCGCGTGACGCCCAGCTCCAGCATGGTGCGCACCACGTAGCTCCAGCGGACGGCGCTGGTGAGCTGCTGCACCAGCAGGCCGCGCGCCGTTTCGGCATCGCTCACCGCCTGCGCGGTCACGTTCGAGACGATGGGGAAGGCGGGATCGCGGAACTCCACGCTCTCCAGCTGCTCGCGCAAGCCGGCCTCGGCTACCGCCATCAGCGGCGAATGGAAGGCGCCGGAGACGTTCAGCGGCTGCACCTTCTTGGCCCCCGCGTCCATCAGCATGCTGCCGCAGCGCGCCACCGCGTCCGCATCGCCCGAGATGACCACCTGCCCCGGCGTGTTGAAGTTCGCGGGGACGGCCACGGAGCCCTCGTGCGAGGCCTGCCCGCACACGCCCTCCACGATGTCGTCGTCCAGCCCGAGGACGGCGGACATGGCGCCGGGGCGCTGCTGGCCGCCCTCGAACATCAGCTCGCCGCGGCGGCGCACGGTGCGCAGCGCACTGGCCAGCTCCAGCGAGCCGGCGGCGTGGTAGGCGCTGAACTCGCCCAGCGAGTGCCCGGCGGCGCAGACGACCTCGAGATCGGCCGCACGCAGCACGGCCCACACCGCGGCGCTGTGCGCCAGCAATGCGGGCTGCGCGTTGCGGGTAAGGGTCAGCTCGTCTTCCGGCCCTTCCCAGCACAGCTTCGACAGGGCGAAGCCGAGCGCGTCGTCCGCCGCCTCCCACACCTGGCGCGCCTCGGGAAACGCGTCGGCCAGGTCCTTCCCCATCCCCACCGCCTGCGACCCCTGTCCGGGGAAGAGCAGGCCGATGCGCTCACCGGTCATTCGATCGATCCTGCGTTTCGTTGCGGCCCTCGGGCACTGCAAACAGGTGCGTGAGTGCGCGGGTGCGCAAGTGCGTTCGGGACCGCGTCTTCGACGGCATCCGCGCGAGGGCGAAACGCACTCGCGCACTCACGCACTGGCGCACCTGTTCAGCAGTTTCTCACATCCGGACGACATTCGCGCCCCAGGTAAACCCGGCGCCGAAGCCCACCATCAACACCAGCGACCCGTCCTTCACCCGGCCCATCTCGCGCGCCTCGTCCAGCGCCACGGGGATGCTGGCCGAGCTCATGTTGCCGTAGCGGTCCACGTTCACGAAGACCTTCTCGGACGGGATCTTCGCGTACTTCGCGGTCGCGTCGATGATGCGGATGTTGGCCTGGTGCGGCACCAGCAGGTCCACGTCGTCGCCGGTGCAGCCGGCGCGCTGCAGCGCGTTCTCGGCGGCGTCGCACATGCTGCGCACGGCGGACTTGAACACCTCGGGGCCGGCCATCTTCACGTAGTGCGAGCGCTCGTCGAGCACCGCCACGTCCAGCGGGTACCTGGCGCCGCCGCCCGGGCGGTAGAGCAGCTCGGCCAGGGTGCCGTCGCTCTTCATGTAGCCGGAAAGGATGCCGCGCCCGTCGCCCTCGGCCGCCTGGATCACCGCGGCCCCGGCGCCATCGCCGAAGAGGACGCAGGTGGCGCGGTCGGTCCAGTCGATGATGGACGACATCTTCTCGGTGCACACCAGCAGCACCGTCTTCGCCTGGCCGGCCACGATGTGCGCCTCGGCCATCTGCAGGCCGTAGAGGAAGCCGCTGCAGGCGGTGGCGAAGTCGTAGGCCGCGGCGTTCTTCGCGCCGACCAGCGCCTGGATGTCGCAGGCGGTGGAGGGGAGGAGCCGGTCGGGGGTGGCGGTGGAGACCAGGAGGATGTCCACGTCGGCGGCCGTGATCCCGGCGCGCTCCATGGCGACGCGGGCGGCGTTGGCGCCCATGTCGGCGGCGCCGGTGTCCTTGTCGGCCAGCCGCCGCTCGGTGATCCCCGTGCGGCTGCGGATCCACTCGTCACTCGTCTCGACCATGCTCTCCAGGTCGTGATTGGTGACCACGCGCGGGGGCGAGAAGCGGCCGGTGGCCACGATGCGCGCCCGGGGCTGGCGTGCTGCCTGGATCATTGTTCTTCGCTCGTTTGGGCCAGCTCGCCGAGCCGGGCCGCGATGTGCTCCACCATCCGGCTTTCCACGCTGCGCGCGGCAACGCCGATCCCGTTGCGGATGGCCTGCGGGGGCGACCCGCCGTGGGCGATCACCACCACGCCGTTCACCCCCAGCAGCGGGGCGCCGCCGTAGGTGGAATAGTCGAGCCGCTGGTACAGCCGCTTGATGTCGAGGCTCACGTTCTGCTTCTCCATCTCGGCCTTCAGCTCCTGCGCCATGAACCCCGCGATGCTCTCGTAGAACTTGAGCAGCACGTTGCCCACGAAGCCGTCGCACACCAGCACGTCGCAGGCGCCGCGGATCACGTCGCGCCCCTCCACGTTCCCCACGAAGTTGAGCGTGGGCGACGCCGTGAGCAGGCCGTACGTCTCCACGGTCTGCTCGTTCCCCTTCCCCGGCTCGGTGCCGATGTTCAGCAGCCCCACCCGCGGCTCGGGGACGCCCATCAGGTCCTGGGCGTAGATGGTGCCCAGGTGCGCGAACTGGAGGAGGTGCTGGGGGCGCGTGTCCACGTTGGCGCCCATGTCGATCAGGAAGAAGGTGCCCGTGGCGCTGGGCACCGGGCTTCCCACCGCGGGGCGGTCCACGCCGGGGATGGGGCGCAGCATGATCGCGGCCGCGGCCATCACCGCGCCCGTGCTGCCCGCCGAGAGGAAGGCGTCGGCCTTGCCGTCCTTGACCAGCCGGATCCCCTGCACGATGGACGAGTGGGGCTTGCGCCGCACCGCCGTGATCGGGCTTTCGCCGGGGTCGATCACGTCCGGTGCGTGCACCAGGGTGATCCGCGAACGGTCCACGCCCGGGTGCCGGTCGAGCTCGGGGCCAACCACGGCCTCGTCGCCCACCAGCACCACGGTGGTGTCCGGCCGGTCAAGCAAAGCTCCGACCGCGCCCTCGACCTCAACGGTCGGGGCACGGTCGGAGCCCATCGCGTCTACCGCGATCCGCATCTTTGCCTGTGTGGGAAGTTCGCTCAGAACTCGTCCACTTCGATCCGCTGGACCTTCTTGTAGTAGCCGCAGTTCGGGCAAACCCGGTGCGGCTGGTGCGGATCGCCGCACTGCGGGCACGCGTTGACGGTCGGCATCGCGGCCTTCACGTGCGTGCGGCGCTTGCGCTGGCGCTGCTTGCTCTGGCGTCTCTTCGGTACGGCCATCGTTCCCCTCTATTCCCGGCTGGGCTCTGAATGGTTCTCAGGATCAGGTCAGTCTTCGAACTTGACGTTCTTCAGCGCGTCCCACGGGC
>DASSJS010000519.1:0-2143 GCA_035691085.1 Longimicrobium sp. | reverse complement strand
CATCTCCGGCGCGGCAGAGCCCGTGGCCGCGTCGTGCGCGGACGAGCCGGAAAAACGGCGGTGCGGAGTGGGAAGGGGCAAAGGGCGCGCGGGGCGTTGAAAGGACACGCTGTGCGAGAAGCCCGCCACCCCGGAAAATCGTTCCAGGGCGCGGCCTTCCGTATTTGTCAGCTTTCTTGACAAAGCAAGGGCAGAATAAATCCGTCACGCACTCGCCGCAACCCTTTCGACATCTCGCGTTCCCGCCCAGCGACCGCTCGCGCGCGGAAATACACGGCTTGCGCCCGGTGTGCCCCCTGCGGCATCTTTCGGCGGCGGCGGCACGCGCCGAGGTTTTGGGACGGAGAACGTACAAATTCGCGCCGCCGCCGTGCGGCACGCCCGCCGCGGCAGCCGCTGCGCTCTCGCGCATTCCCCCTTCACGCTCCGCCGTGCGAAAGATCGATCCGCGCAAGTTCCAGCGCGCCACCCGCACTACCACCAAGGACATCAACCGCCAGATCGTCCTGAACCTGGTGCGCGAGTACCAGCCCATCTCCCGGGCCGACCTGGCCCGCCGCATGGAGGTGGCGCGGGGGATCGTCACGCCGCTGGTGAACGAGCTGATCGAGCAGGGGCTGCTGCTGGAAGGCGCCACCGGCGCCAGCCCGCGCGGCCGCAAGCCCACGCTGCTGCACGTGCGCTCGCACGACCGGCTGACGGTAGCCGTGGACGTCCGCCTCTCCGAAACGCAGATCATGCTGGCCGACTTCAGCGGCCGCGCGCTGGCCACCGAGCTGCTGGCGACACCGGCGAAACCCGAGGCGCTGGTGCAGGCGCTCGCCCTTCGCATCCGCCGCCTCCTCGACGCGCACGCCGCCGACGGCGAGTGCCAGGGGATCGGCCTGGTGGTGCCCGGGATGGTGGACCGGACCACGGGACGGCTGGTGAACGCGCCCACCCTGGGGTGGCGCGACGTGGACCTGGGTACCGCGCTCGAGGAAGCGGTGGAGCTCCCCGTGCACGTGGAGCGCGACGCCGTGGCCTGTGCGCTCGCGCAGATGTGGATGGGGCAGGGCAACACCGACAGCAGCCAGGACAGCTACGCCTACGTCACCTTCAGCGACGGCGTGGGCGCGGGGATCGTGGTGGGCGGCAACGTGGTACGCGGCCACCGCGACGCCGCGGGCGAGTTCGGCCACATCCCGCTCTCGCTCGACGGCCCGGCCTGCCTGTGCGGCTCGCGCGGATGCTGGGAGGCATACACCTCCAACCCGGCCGTGGTGGCCCGCTACCTGGGCCGCGAGCTGTCCACCCGCGAGAGCTACGCCGAGGTCCGCAAGTCGCGCCTGACCGTGGCCGACGTGATCGCCCGCGCGCGCGCCGGCGACACGGCCGCCCGCACGGCGCTGGAGGCCACCGGGCGCTACATGGGGCTGGGCCTGGCCGCCATCGTCAACGCGCTCAACCCCGCGCGCATCGTGGTTGGCGGCGAGATCGCGGCCGCGTGGGACCTGATCCGCCTGCAGGTGCTGGAGGCGCTGGCCGAGCGCACGCTCACGCAGGGCGCCGCCGCCACCCCCGTGATCCCCGAGCCGCACGACGAGCAGACCCGCCTGCGCGGCGCCGCCGCCCTGGTGGTGGCCCCCGTTTTCGCCGCGCCCAACATCGGCTGAGCCGCTGTCCGGAATTTCCGCATCGATCCCACGGGCCTCTGCCGACAGCGGAGGCCCGTTTGCGCGCCCTATCTATATAAGATCGCGGATGTCGATGGATCGCGCGTGATTCGGACGACGAACCGCCCGCTCTCCGAACTGTGGAATCGGCGCTCTGGACAGCTCGACCGCTACCGACGCGCCATGGAAGGGGGTTGACCTCTGCGACGGAACCGTGTATCATTGGCGCCCCGCTAGAAACAGGATGTCCACGAACTCCCGACAGGGGGTTGCGGACGGCCTTCAAGGCTGATATCCTTTAGGGCTGTCGCTCAAACGGAGCCGACGGGTGGTCGAGGCGGCGAAACGAAGCAGTTAGCCCCTTGACGAAGAGCGGTAAGTGGTGTAACTTGAAAGAGTTAACCGACGGCAGGCCCCGGCGGAAATCGCAAAAACAGCGACGCCCGAGGGGTTGACGGAGAAGGCCGGCGGGGTTAGATTGAAAGGCT
>DASSJS010000518.1:0-30496 GCA_035691085.1 Longimicrobium sp. | reverse complement strand
TCTACGACTTCGGCACCATCCCGTGCGACCTGACGAAGGAATGCACGCTCTCGGGGTCGACTCTGGGATGGGCGCAGCTGCTCACCAGCATGTTCATGCATGGCGGGTGGCTGCACCTCCTGGGCAACATGCTGTTCCTGTGGGTGTTCGGGAACAACATCGAAGACTCGATGGGCCACACCCGCTTCTTCATCTTCTACCTGGTCTGCGGGATCGCGGCGGGGCTGGCGCACGTGTTCTTCTCGCCCACCAGCAACGTGCCCGCGGTGGGCGCCAGCGGCGCCATCGGCGGGATGATGGGCGCGTACGTGGTGCTGTATCCCCAGGCGCGCGTGCTGACGTGGATTCCGCCGCTGTTCATCGTGCACATCCGCGCCTGGTTCTTCCTGATCTACTGGTTCTTCATCCAGGTGGTGATGGGCGTGGGCTCGCTGGGCGGCGGTGACGCGGGTGGCGTGGCCGTGTGGGCGCACGTGGGCGGCTTCGCGGCCGGCGTGGTGCTGATCAAGGTGTTCGAGAACCGCGCGCTCGTCGAGGCGCGCAAGCACCACGTCCTCCTCTCCCGCGAGCAGGTGCGGCGCGACGAGTGGAGGCTGTGATCCCGGATCCGCACGATTGCTTTGTGCTTCGAGGATAAGCGTGACGACGTCATCCCGAAGGCCCGGCCACGGCATAACGGGCGATCCTGGATCATCGGTCAGGCCGAAGGATTGATCGACGGAGCTCGAAACCAGGCATTCGAAGCGCGAGTGGATACACGGATCTGGTCGAGATCGCCGCGCATCGTTCAACTCCCCAGCGCCCGCACCGTTCTTCCCTGAGAATCAGCTATTAGAGTCGACGAAGAGCCGGACCGCGGTTCTCCGCAGGCTGATCCTCGAACCTTCCCCGCGTGCGCATTCCATGGCGACGAAACCCCGCAGGCGTAGCGGGCCGACCTCCCGCACGGTGCCCCGGGGCGTCCTCTGGGCGCTCGTCTTCCTCGTTTCGCTGCTGATGCTGGCGCGCGTGGCGCTGGCGCCGGGCCCGGCGACATCCGCCGCCACCCGCACCACCCTCGCGCAGCTCGCTCACCTGCGGAGCGGCCTGGAGGAGAATGCCGACCAGATGCAGGGCCTCTTCCCCGAAGGCCGCGTCTTTACCCTGGCGCTGTACGGGCTTGCCTGGGTGGACATCGGCCGTGGGGTGAAGGACGAAGCGACGCGTGCCCGGGCGCTCGCCGAGGCGCGGCGGGCGCTCGCGCTGGCCGAGGCGCCGCGCTCGCTGGAACCGTTCGAGCCCGCGGGCGGGCTTCCCCATGGGGTGTTCTACGAGGGGTGGACGGGCCACCTGCGCGCCGGCATTCTGCACCTGGCCGGCGGCGCGGCACGGGACACCGCGTTCCGCGCGGCGTGCGAACGGCTGGATACCGCATTTCGGACGCACGGCCCGTTCGTGGAGACCTACCCGAATGCCGCGTGGCCGGCGGACGACGCGGTGGGCGCGGCCGTGCTCCGCTCCTGCGGCACCCTGCTGAACCCGCGCTACACGCGCACCGCCGAGGCGTGGCTGCGCGCCGCGCTTGCGCACGCCGACCCGGCCACGGGGCTCCTCCCGCACGCCGACGGCTCGCGGGAGGTGCGAGGCGAATCGTCCGCGCTGATGGTCCGCTTCATCTACGAGATCGACCCAGCCGCGGCGGTGAAGGAGTACGCCGCGTTCGAGCGCGCGTTCGCCACGCGTTTCGCCGGGCTGCTCCCGGCTGCGCGCGAATTCCCGCGCGGCGTTCACGGGCGTGGCGACGTGGATTCGGGGCCGCTGGTACTGGGGGTGAGCGCGCCGGCCTCGGTGGTGGGGATCGCGGCGGCGCGGATGGCGGGGCGGCCGGCGGCGGCGGCCGACCTGCGCGCGTCCTCCGAGGTGCTGGGGATGCCACTGCAATGGGGCGGGCGCCGCTCCTATGCGTTCGGCCGGCTGCCGGTGGGCGATGCGTTCCTGGCGTGGGCGACGGTGGTGCGCCCCTGGAACCAGCCGCTGGCGCCGGTCTCGCCGGCGTCGCCGTTCGGCGGGTGGCGATGGACCTGGGCGGTGCTCTGGGGTTCGATCGCCGTGCTTTCCCTGGCGCGGCTGGTGAAACTTCTCCTTCGGAGCAGGACCGTCGAACCGGCCCGCCTGCGTACGTCCGGCGGTTCGTGATCACCCGTGCGCCGGCGCGTCCATCTTGCGGTGCAGGGCGGCGCGGGCGGCGTAGTAGCCGCACATGCCGTGCACCGCGCCGCCGGGTGGGGTCGACGCGGAGCAGATGTAGAGCCCGTCCACCGGCGTGGAGTACGGGTTGCGGCGCAGCGCGGGGCGGAAGAAGACCTGCCGCAGCGTCATCGCCCCGCCGCTGATGTCGCCGCCCACCAGGTTGGGGTTGTGCCGCTCCAGCCCCGCCGGGCCCATCACGCTGCGCGCCAGCACCACGTCGCGGAAGCCGGGGGCGAAGCGCTCCACCTGGTCCTCGATCGCCCTGGTCATGTCCGCCGTGCTGCCGAACGGCACGTGGCAGTACGCCCAGGCGACGTGCTTCCCCTCGGGCGCGCGCGACGGATCGAAGAGCGTGGGCTGCACCATCAGCACGAACGGCTTCTCGGGCACCTCGCCGATGAGCGGCGCCTGCTCCGACGCGGCGATCTCGTCCAGCGTGCCGCCCAGGTGCACGGTGGCGGCGCGCAGGCACTCGGGGTTGCGCCAGGGGATGGGCTCGCTGAGCGCCCAATCGAGCTTGAACGCCCCCGCGCCGTAGCGGAACCGCTCCAGCGCCTTGCGATACCGGGCGGGGAGGCGATGCCCCGCTACGCGCAGCACCTGCCGGGGCGTCAGGTCCAGCAGGATGGTCTCCACCCCGCCGAACTCGTCGATCGTCTCCACCGGCGCCCCGGTGATGATCTCACCGCCCAGCGAGCGCAGGTACGATGCGAGCGCGCGCGAGATGGCGCGGGAGCCGCCGCGCGCGATGGGCCACCCCACCGCGTGCCCCGCGGCCGCCAGCGTGAGCCCGAACGCCGCCGTGGGCGAGCGGTTGAGCGGCACCATGGAGTGCGCCGCGTTCCCCGCGAACAGCGCCCGCGCCCGGTCGCCGTCGAACGTCTTCCGGGCGACGGCGTACGCGGAGCGCAGCCCGTAGAGGCCGAAGCGGGCGAGCAGAAAGGGGTGATCGGGAAACTCCAGCGGCCCCAGCACGTCTTCCGCCAGCACCAGCCAGCGATCCACCCACGGCTCCAGCAGCCGCTTCCAGGCGCGCCCGTCGGCGCCGAGCGTGGCGGCGGTGGCGTCCATCGACCGTTCCAGCACGCCGACCGAGCCGTCGTCCAGCGGATGCGCCAGGCAGGCGGGGGAATGGACCCACTCCAGCCCGTGCTCCTCGAGCGGGAGCGAGCGGAAGAAGGGGGACGAACGCGCCAGCGGGTGCACGGTGGAGCAGACGTCGTGCAGGAACCCGGGAAGCGTCAGCTCCTCGGTCCGCGTCCCTCCGCCGATCACCTCCGCCGCCTCGCGCACCACCACGTGCCGCCCGGCCCGCGCCAGCGCGACCGCGGCCGCCAGCCCGTTGGGCCCCGAGCCCACCACCACCGCGTCGGGAATCGCCATCCGCGTCTCCGTGGGTTTACGTCCGTCGAACACGCGCCGGGGCGTGGCAGGTACCGTTCCGCGAGAACGGCTGTGCTGAGTGCTGAGTGCTGAGTGCTGGGTGCTGGGTACGAAGCTTCGCACCTCGCACCTCGCACCTCGCACCTCGCACCTCGCACCTCGCACTCAGCACTCAGCACTCAGCACTCAGCACTCAGCACTCAGCACTCAGCACTCAGCACTTTCCCGGGTAGCGCGCCGCAAAGTCACACGCTAGAATACCACACCGGGTCGGTAAACTGACCTCCGACGCGGGTGGCGAGCTCTCACGGGCACGCCACCCGTTCGCGTATCCACAGGGCGCGGCCGGGCGACAGAAGCATCGTGACCTCATGCCCCACGCGGAAAGCGATCCATGCAAGTAACGCGAGAACTGCTGCACCGGCTGCCGAAGGCCGAGCTGCACGTGCACCTGGACGGGTCGCTGCGGCCCGAGACCATGCTGGAGCTGGCCGCCGAGTACGGGAAGAAGATGCCCGCGCACGACCCCGAAAAGCTGCGCGACTACATGCACGTGCAGGACGCGCGCAACCTGGTGGAATACCTGGAGCGCTTCTCCATTACGCTCAGCGTGATGCAGACGGCCGACGCGCTGGAGCGCATCGCCTACGAGCTGGCCGAGGACCTGGCGGGCGAGAACGTGCGCTACGCCGAGATCCGCTACTCGCCGATCCTGAACACGCAGGAAGGGCTTCCGCTCACCGAGGCCGTGGACGCGCCGCTGCGCGGGCTTCGGCGCGCGCAGGAGGAGTTCGGGATCGAGACGGCCATCATCATCTGCGGGATCCGCAACATGGACCCCGACACCAGCCGCGAGCTGGCCGACCTGACGGTGGCGTACAAGGACCGGGGCGTGGTGGCGTTCGACCTGGCGGGAGCCGAGTACAACTACCCGGCCAAGAAGCACAAGGATGCCTTCTACACCGTGATCAACAAGAACATGGCGGCCACCATCCACGCCGGCGAGGCGTACGGGGCCGAGAGCATCCACCAGGCGCTCCACTACTGCCGCGCCAACCGCATCGGCCACGGCACCCGGCTGTTCGAGGACCCCGACCTGATGCGCTTCGTGAACGACTTCCGCATCCCCATCGAGATCTGCCTGACCAGCAACGTGCAGACGCGCGCGGTGGAAAGCTTCGAGACGCACCCGCTGCGGCAGTACTACGACACGGGCATCGTGCTGTCGCTGAACACCGACAACCGCCTGATGAGCGCCACCACCGTCACCGAGGAGTACTGGCGCGCGCACCAGCACCTCGGCTTCACCTGGGAAGAGCTGGTGGACATCACCGTGATGGGCTTCCGCAGCTCGTTCATGCATCGCCCCCGCAAGCTGGAGATGGTGTCGCGCGTGATCGCCGAGATCGAGGCGCTGTCGGGCGGGGGCGCCACGAGCTGACGGCGCCGGGCCGGACCATGGATGAAGCGAAGGGCTGTCCCCCCGCGTGGGAGGACGGCCCTTTCGTCGGTCCGCAGGCACGCCAGCCGCGCGCCCTCCGGATCAGCAGTACAGGTCGTTGGCGTCCACGATCACCGTGGGCCCGATTCCGCTCGCGTACACGGCGTGGACTTCGTACCACGCGTTGCGGCTGGCTTCGGTTTTTTGGCCGTAGTCCCAGTGGCAGCTCGAGGTGCCGGTCCAGGAGGCATCGGTGTCATACGAGGTGGCATACACGTCCACCCACGCGCCGGTGCTCGGGTATTCGTACGACCACTCTTCGAAGCTGTTCCACTCGCGGTACATCTCGTTCCGCCGGACCTGGTAGTACAGGGCGCCGGTAATTCCACTCCAGCTCAGGACCGTGTTCCCCGACAGCCCCTGCGTGGCCGACACGCTCGGGCCGGGCATCGGGTACAACGCGAACACCGCCGCCTGGTCGCCCGCGCTGAACGCCGACCAGTTCGGCGCCGCGGGCGGGCACGACGATCCGCCGCTGTTCATCACCGACCCCGCGTCGGAAGTGGGCGTTCCGGAGATGTGCGTTCCGTCGCTGGAGTTGGTGTGCGCCAGACCCAGGTTGTGGCCGAACTCGTGGCTCATGATCCACACCTGCTGGGCTGCGGCATACGATCCGGCATACAGCCGGTTAATCCGGACGATCGTCCCCGGGTTACCGGAAATCGGCCAGCTTCCCTGGGCCACGGTGCAGGGCCACGTGAAGTCGGCGTTGTTCGCGAACGAGACCGTGATGTCGGCCGGCGTGCCTTCCACCAGCGTGATGTCGACGCCGTTGATGCTGCTCCAGTTGGTAAGGGCCGAACGTGTGGCGGTGGCCCAGGAGGCGTTCTCGGCTTGGACGGCCGCCAGGTTCACGCGGATGGTCCTGCGCGTGCCGCCGAAGGTGCTCACCACCCGCTGGCCTCTGGGTCCGCCCGGGCGCGCCATGGGACTCGGAGCCGCCGCGAGCGCTTTCTTGTCGAAGCGGATGTCGCCCTCCACCACGAAGTGATCGCCGGCGTCCCGGATCTGGTCGCGCCGGAAGCCCATCTCCACCAGTTGCTCCACCAGCGGGTCCTGCCCGTCACGCGCGGCGGCCGGCCCGGTCCCGTCGGAGCAGCCGGCCAGCACGGTTGCGGCCAGCAGCGGCGCCACGATCCACGATCTCATGCTCACGTGCATTCCCTCCACCCTCGGATGAGGCACATCCCACGGCGATGTGCATGAGTACAGGCGCACACGTGGCGGCGCGCGAGGACACGTGAGGAACGGACTGGCATTCTGCCTCGTGCTGTCCGCAGGGGATCCGCCGATGCGCAGCTAGTATCCCACGAATGTAAGCGCTTCCTCACGTTCACACAATATGGCGCATAATATGGGCGCTGGATGCGCGCGCGGGGTCAGCATAAGAGCGACAAGCGAATGGGCCGGCTCTCCTCGCGGGATAGCCGGCCCATCTGCGTTCGAAGTACCGTACGCCGTACTTCGTACTTTGTCACTCCGCGCCGCTGGCGCCAAGCCGGGGATGCTCTGGCGCACCTCTTCGGGTGGAACGGGGTGGAGAGGAACTGCGAGACCTCACGCATGCGGCTGTGGAGCCGCACACCAGACTTGCGCGGAGTACGCCAAAGACACGAATCCCCGGTCGATTCGGTCACGGGCGGGCCGGCAGCCCCCCACGCCCGGCGGATTGCAGACAATTTCTCTTTCGATCAGTATTGGAGATGAAAGCCGATCGATGGTAGAATAGACGCACCGCAACGTTGCGGCCCATCTCTCCCGCTCACCCAGGAGGCTTGCATGAAGAAGCTCAAGCTCGACCTCGACCAGATCGCGGTGGACTCCTTCGACGCGGCGGGGATGAAGGGCCGCGCGGGAACCGTGCGGGCCGAAAGCTACACCTACCAGAGCGGCGACCAGTGTCACACGGGTCTCCAGGACTCCTGCTACTCGTGCCCCGCCCCGCCGTACTGTGTCCCCGAGCCGATCTCCAACTACTGCTGAGGCACGGACGATTACGGGGCGATGAAGCAGGGGGCGCTCCGGATGGGGCGCCCCCTGCACGTTCTGGCTTCCTGCAGTTCGTCTCAGCCCGCCCCGCTCGCTCCCGGGCCGGGGACGCTCTGGCGCACCTCCTCGGGCGGGGCCAGGGTGGAGAGGAACTGGCTCAGCTCGTGGTGCATCCGCGACGTGGAGCCGCGCACCAGGTTGCGCTCGCCCTGCTTCCCCACCCCGATGGTCAGGTCGCCCGCCTCGGTGGCGAACTTGATCCAGGTGTCGCCCGCCTCTTCCGTGAACCCCGCGTAAGGCGTGAAGCGCAGCGTGAAGAAGTCTCGCGCGCGCTGGATTACCTCTTCGGCGGGGATCTCCGTCAGCACTTCCTGCAGCAGCATCTCAGTCTCCGGCTACCGGTCCGCAACGCTCGTCAGTCCCCGCCGCACCGGGCAGACGGTGTGCCAGCCACGCGTGAAACGCACGCGGACCGGGGTTTGGACCGTTTGCCGAGGAGGCGGATCGCGGGGTGATCAGGCGAGCCGGAGGTCGCGAGGGCCGGCCACCAGTACGGGGCCGCGGTCGGGCGTGCGGACCGGGCCGGGAAGCGGCGCGTCGTAGCCGCGCAGGACCTGGTACGGGGCCTCGTAGGGCCCGGGGCGCGCGGTGGAGGTGGTCTCGCGATCGTCGCGGCGCATGGCGTGTCTCCGTGTGGCAGAAGGGGTGGAGGAGAACGCGCAAGAATGGCGCCCTGGCCGGTATCATCGGGACCCGGTGAGAACTCTGACTTGGGCGTGCACCGGGAGAACGCCGAGGCGGCAACAGGGGCTATGGCAACGCAGGACTCGAGGTGAGCGTCGCGACCGTCGACACGTTTTCGCGCGAAGCCGTAGAGTCGCTCGTTGGAACTGCCACCGGCCTGAGCACGGTAACCAAGCTCATAGCCTAGCCTAAGCCTAGCAACGCGTACTTGAAAGATCCGCCCGTCCACTCACATACGCACCGTTCGCGGAGGGCGCTCGGTTGCAGGTTCCCGAGTCACCCGCTCGGAAGCCGATCACAAGCGACAGGGTCCCCTGCACAGGTAGCGCGGTCGCTTGCCCACGAAGCGTGCGCCACAATAGCAATCGACGATTTCATTCTCGCTCCCCGGCCCTATCCGTCGGTCTGGCCCCGGATCGCGCCAAAGCTCTGTCGAGGACGAGAAGGGTCTCGGCGGCTCTTCGGCGAGCATGCTCGACACACGCCGGCTCACGCGGACGATCTCTCCGATCCGTGAACGGATGCTGCTCGCCTCCGCGCGAATCCGGCTCCAGAGCGTCGGCGGGGGAAGGAGCGGCGCCGAGGAAGCGATCTCCCGCGCTTCCTGGCTGATGATCTCTTCCGCTTGGGCCGGTTCTTTAACCAAAGCATCGACAACCCTATCAGTGGCGCGCTCTACTCTCGTCTCCACCGACTTGTCAAACGCTCCGATAAACACGTCGATAATCGGTCCGAGAATCGGATAGTCGTCGACGATCGCCGAGAAGGCCGTGCTTTTCGCCGCCGAGGTGAGGGACTTCGGGAACTGACAGAGCAGTTGCTTCCCCCCGCTGGTGCGCAGCAGCGCCACCGCCTGCTCCCTGAGCGGACGAGAAGCTCGCAGCGCGGCGCGGGCGTTGTCCACGGACTCGGCGGTGAGGTCCGGCGGCACGGGTGTGGTCGTCCGGGCACCGGCAAACGTGGTCGGGGCGGCACGGTCCGGCGCCCCCCGCTCCTCTGCGCTTGCCTCGGCAACTGGGTCCGGCGGATACTCGGGTACGCTGCGCGATGGCAGCGTGCGCCCGCTGCCGCGCGCCGACGGGTCATCGTACCGGATCGGCGCGTCGCCAAACGCGCGCGCTAGGGCGCCGCGTGTGCGATAGTCGCCGATCAGGCGCTCCGCCGGTATATAGGGATGATCGGGTCGCAACGCCGCATAGTTTGTACGCAGCGCCGCGAGACTGTCGTCGAGCGCTCCTGCGTCATCTAGGACTTCTCTCACCTCCGGCGATAGTCCAACCCGGATGCGTTGGTACAACTCCCGCTGAACCGCAGCATTCAAGGCGCCCTCCGCCTCCTTGCGCAGAGCGCCGTACCCAGAGGCGATCTTTTCCATGTGGAGCCGGAGGTGCGCGATTGGCGTCTCCATCGCACCACCGAAGAAGGAAAACGCACCCAGCAGCGAGACGAAGGTGAAGACCCGCTTACTCCAACGGTGATAGTGCTTGTACTTCGCCGCGAGGTCGCTCGGCCCGACGTAGCGCACGATCACGAGGTCGGCGATAAGGAGGGCGAGGATGATGCCCGCGGCGACCCAAGGCTTGAAGGTGAAGTGGGAGACGAACGCACGCGCGGATTTCAGCGATCTTTCCCAGTCCTCCAAACTCTTCAGTGTCCCCTCGTCCGAGGTCCCCTCGACGAACGCCCACGCGAGCGAGTACAGGAGCGTGACGACCGTCAACGGCATCAGGAGCTCGACCGCCCGGTCATAGAGGAAGAAACGGAATGCCTTGTCATTGTATGCCTTCCAGCTTCGTCTCCTCTGCATGCACACCAGCACGAGGATCGCGCTCAGGAGGAACAGCCACACGATCCAGCCCGAAGGTCGCCGGAGCCACATCGCTGCGAGGCAGAGACTCGTTACGAGGAATCCAGCGACCATAGCGTGTGGGGGTGGAGCAAGTCTCGGAAGCTCTGCCGGTTGGGCAGCCGGTTCCGGGGCAGGGGTTTCGGGCGGGGATTCCGGAAACTGTTCGAATCGGGATCCACAGCTGCAGGTGAAGGGCAGGCCGAGGGAGAGCTGATCATCACTGATCTCGCAGAGAGACGAGCAGCTAGGGCAGATACCCGTCGGCATGTTATACCTCCCGATCGTGGCCTCTGTATAAGAATGATTGCGTTTCGGTCACCGACGATTGGCGCCGGAAGCAATTGCTAGGACAGCACAGGACAGCATGGCGTCCAAGAGGAATGCCGCAGTTGAGGGGCAGATCTCGGCCCGGTGGGGAACCGACCGCACTGCCCTGATTGAATAGAGGGACAGGGTGACGCAGTTTCATACTCCCCATTCGAAGCGTCACTGCGACACGCCTGCGCCGCAGTCTATCACCGAGCTTCGAAATGGCCGTCGGTGCACCGGGGCGCTTGGCGCCGGGAGCGAAAAACGCCACGGGCCGGCCCCCCGTGCGGAGGGCCGGCCCGAGTGGGCAGAACCGCGGCTTTCGTTGCTTCAGTACCCCGCGAGCGGGCGCTCTTCCACCAGCGCGCGGAGTTCCTTGGAGGGCTTGAAGACCGGCACGGCGCGCGGCGGAACCTCCACCGGATCGCCGGTGCGCGGGTTGCGCGCAAGACGGCTCTTGCGCTCACGCACCTTGAACGTGCCGAAGCCGCGGATCTCGATGTTCTGGTGCTCGCCCATCGCGTCCTTGATGGCGTTCAGGAACGAGTCCACCACCACCGCGCAGTCGCGCTTGGTCACGCCGGGACCGATGGTATCGGCGACCCGTTGGACAAGATCCGCCTTGGTCATTGAAGCTCCTCCTGGGGGGTTCTGGAAGCCTGGGGCGTTGCCCCGGTCTGGATGCGCGGAACCGCGCGGGTCTGCTGGCCCGGTCCAAGCCCGCGCGAACGCAATGGCTTGGCCTGGAAGGGATGCACCGGCCACTTGGCGCCAACCGTGGAAGAGCGTGTCACGTCGGATCTGGGCTGCACCAACCGCTGCGGGGCCAGTTGACCGGCGGGCGCGTTCAGGGGGCGAGAGCGTGTAACGAAGTGGCAGACGGTGAGTTATACGGCCGAAGGATAATCCGCGCCGTCTGTTCCGTCAAGCGTCGTCTCCGTATCCATCGCACCCCGCCGCGCCATCTCATCCACAAAGCGGTCAAAGAGATAGCGCGAGTCGTGGGGCCCCGGCGCGCTCTCGGGATGGTACTGCACCGAAAACACCGGCCGCGAGGTGTGCTCCAGCCCTTCGACGGTGCCGTCGTTCAGGTTGAGGTGGGTCACCTGCAGGTCGGGGGCGCCGGGGATTCCACCCTCGCCGCCGCGGACCGCGAACCCGTGGTTCTGCGCGGTGATCTCCACCATCCCGTCGCTCAGGCGGCGCACGGGGTGGTTCCCGCCGCGGTGCCCGTACAGCAGCTTGTACGTCTCCGCCCCGAACGCGCGGGCGATCAGCTGGTGCCCCAGGCAGATGCCGAAAACCGGCGTGTCGTGCTCGGCCAGCTCGCGGATGGTGTCGAGCGCGTGCGGCACCGCCTCGGGGTCGCCGGGGCCGTTGGAGACGAACAGCCCGTCGGGCCGCCGCGCCAGGATCTCGTCCACCGGCGTGCTGCTGGGGATCACGGTGACCTCGCACCCGCGCTGGGCCAGCAGCTGCAGCGAATGGCTCTTGACCCCGAAGTCGTACGCCATCACCCGGTAGCGCGTGTCGCCGGATGCGGGGACCACGTAGCGCTCGTGCGTGCTCACCTCGTCGGCCAGGTCCAGCCCGCACATGTCCGGCTGCTCTCGGATCTGCCGCAGCAGCTCGTCCGTATCCACCGACGCGGGCGCGATGGCGCCGCGCATGGCGCCGGCCGAGCGGATGTGGCGGGTGAGGGCGCGGGTGTCCACGCCGGTGATGGCCACCACGCCGTGGCGCAGCAGGTAGGCCTCGAGCGACTCGCTCGCGCGCCAGTTGCTGAACATGGGCGGCGCCTCGTGGATCACGAAGCCGGCCACCTGCGGGCGGGCGCTCTCCTGGTCCTGGGCGTTCGCGCCGTAGTTGCCGATCAGCGGGTAGGTCATGGTGACCAGCTGGCCGGTGTACGACGGGTCGGTGAGCACCTCCTGGTACCCGGTCATGGAGGTGTTGAAGACGACCTCGCCGAACGCGGTGCCGGCGGCGCCGTACTGCTCGCCGCGGAAGGTGCGCCCGTCCTCCAGCATCAGAACCGCCGCCTCGGCCACCCCGGTCTCCTTGCGCAACGTTGTACAAGTGCTTGGACGCCGCGGGTTTGCGGGCCGCGTGAAAATACGGCCGCGGCGGCGGCTGTCAACGGCGGCGGCATTGAATCTTCTTGCGGTGTGATGCGCGGCGGCGGCTGGCGGAGGTTTGCGCCGGGGTTAGATTTGCGCGTGCCGATGAACCGCGAACAGGTGCGCCAGTGCGTGAGTGCGCGAGTGCGTTGTGTTTCGCCGCATTCCGGCGCACTCGCGCACTGGCGCACTCACGCACCTGTTCGCGGTTTTCCGTACGCACCTCGCACCCCGCACCTCGCACCGCCGTTCATGTCCGACCTTCCGCTCGTCTTCGTCTACGCCGACGAGAGCTGCCTGGGGAACCAGTTCAAGAACAAGGCACGCCCCGGCGGCGCGGCCGGGCTGGTGGAGTTCTGGCACCCCGGCAAGGGGTGGGTCCGCCGCGACTTCTGGGTGAGCGAGCCCGACACCACCAACAACCGCATGGCCATCCGCAGCGCCATGGTTCCGCTGGCGGCGCTCAAGGGTCCCTCGCGCGTCGTGTTCACCACCGACAGCCGCTATCTCGTCGACGCGATGACGGAGTGGGTGCACGGCTGGGCGGCGCGCGGGTGGCAGCGGAAGACCGGCGCGATCGAGAACCTGGAGCTGTGGAAGGCGCTCCTTCCCATCGCCGCGCGGCACCAGCTGCAGTGGCGCTGGGTGAAGGGCCACGCCGGCCACCCGCAGAACGAGTACGCCAACTTCCGCGCCATCCAGGCCGCGACCCGGCAGCTCGACAGCGGGGGGCTGATCCCATCGACGTTCGAGGAGTGGATCCACGACGAGCAGGAGAAGGAGCGCTACCTCGACTTCTTCCCCATGCCGCCCGAGCGGTTCACGTTCAAGGCGGCACGGACACTCCCGCGGGGGTGAGGGAACTGCAACAGGTGCGTGAGTGCGTGAGTGCGTGAGTGCGTGAGTGCGTGCGATGCCCGACGCCGGTGCGGGGGGCCCTCACCCTGGCGATCCCAGCGCGACTGCGTCGCGTCCGGAATCGCCTGTCCCTCTCCCAAAACAACCTGGGAGAGGGACCTGGGCTCGCTTCGCTCGCGGCTGGCTTGTTTGCAGTTCGGAGCTTCTTCCGCGCACCGCAGTCACGTACGAGCCCGCGCTGGTAGTCCGCGAAGGCGGTCGTGTCGTTGTTGCCGCGAATCCATTCGCCCTGCGTCCCCCGGCTCCATCCCTCACGCACTCACGCGCTCACGCACTCACGCACTCACGCACTCACGCACCTGTTCGCGATCCGTCCCCCTGCCCCGGGAGCCCGCTCTGCTTGACTGCGGTGAAGCGGCACGACAGGTTGCGCGCTCCCCCGAACCCCGGAGCACGCGAGCGATGGCCAATCGCCTGGAAGAGTTCCGCCGCTTCCGCGAGCGCATGAACGAGCGCATCCTGGAAGCCGGCAACCTGGAGATCAAGCGCTTCTTCGCGCTCGACGGACGCACCTACGAGGCCGGCGCCCTCGACGTGAAGACCAAGGAGCTGCTCGGCCTGGTCGCCAGCATGGTGCTGCGCTGCGACGACTGCGTGACCTATCACCTGGTGCGCTGCAAGGAAGAAGGCGTGAACGACGACGAGTTCTTCGAGGCGTTCAGCGTGGGGCTGATCGTGGGCGGCTCCATCGTGATCCCCCACCTGCGCCGCGCCGTGGACACGCTCGACGAGATCAACGCCCGCGCCGCCGACGACCGGGGCGCGCTTGAGGAGCTCACCGGCGGCGCCGACGAGGTGGAGGCATGAGCATCCCTCACGAAGAGCTCGAGGCGTGGCGCCGCGAGTTCCCCATCCTGCAGACGCGCACCTACCTCAACTCGTGCTCGCTGGGCGCGCTCAGCACCCGCTCGATGGGGTACCTGGGCGAGTACCAGGCGCTGTGGAACACCATGGGCGCCAGCGCATGGTACGAGCTGTGGATGGGGCGGATCGGGAACGTGCTCGACAACGTGGCGTCGCTGTGGCACGCGAAGCGGAACGAGGTGGCGCTGTCGCCCAGCGTGTCGGCCGCCGTGGCCGCGGTGGCGTCGTCGATCGACTACACGAAGCGCAACAAGGTCGTGGTCGCCGACCTCGACTTCCCCACCCTGGTCTACCAGTGGCTGGCGCGGCCGGGGATCGAGGTGGTGCGCGTGCCCAGCGACGACGGCGTGGGCGTGGACCCCGCGCGCTGGGCCGAGTACGTGGACGAGCGCACCGCCGTGGTGGCCACCAGCCACGTGTTCTATGGCACCGGCTACATCCAGGACCTGGCCCCCATCCGCGACGCGGCGCGGAACGCCGGGGCGTTCTTCCTGGTCGACGGATACCAGGGCGCCGGGCAGCTGGACGTGAACCCGCGCGAGATCGGCGCCGACGTGTACGTGGCGGGGCCGCTCAAGTGGCTGCTGGGCGGGCCGGGACTCGCGTTCCTGTGGGTGCGCGAGGAGGTGATCGGCGAGCTGCGGCCCACGGTGACCTCGTGGTTCGGCGCGGCCAACCAGTTCGCCTTCCGCTCCGACGAGCTGGAGTACCGCGACGACGCGGGCCGCTTCTCGCTGGGCACGCCCGCCGTCCCCACCGTCTACACCGCGCTGGGCGGGCTGGAGATCTTCGCCCAGGCGGGGCCGGAGAAGATCTACGCGCGCATCAAGGCGCTCACCGAGGAGCTGGTGGCGCGGCTGAAGGACGACGGGTTCGAGCTGAAGGCCGCGGCTGACGCCGCCCATCGCTCGGGGATCATCCTGGTGCGGCACCCCGACGCGGCGGGCGCGGTGCAGCGGCTGGCGCTGCGCGGGATCATCGTGGACCACCGCGCCGGCTACGTGCGCGTGTCGCCGCACTTCTACAACACCCCGGCCGAGAACGAAGCCTTCGTCGCCGCCTTGCGCGAAGTCTGATCGCCCCTTCATCGGCAGACGGATCGAGGACCAGCGGCCCGCGGGCCGCTGGTCCTCGATCCGTTTCCGGGGGATGCGGCACACACGTCACCCGACACCTTCGCCGCCCGCGCGACCCTCTCCCGGCGATCGCCCGCCACCCCGCCCCGCGATCGGGAGATGGGGATCTGCCGGACGTTCCATCCGTTGTCCCGCATGCACTTGCGACCCGTGGGCCACCCCCGCCGGGGTGTTGCAGAGTGCGGCGGCGTCTTGCAAATCGTCGGAGGTGAATCCGCACGGGGCACACGTGAGCCGCCAGAACGGGTGCAACGAGGTGCTTTGTTCCCGAACGGGAACGGATTTCGTTCCCGAATGGGAACGAGAAACGCATGGACACGTTTCGGGGCCGCGTATAAATTCTTGCCACTGCTCAAGTTCCGAACACGGGGAAGAGGGCACGTGCGTTGCTCCCCAACAGCGCCGACTGCCCGTGCAAACCCGAACCTGCACTGACGCAGCGTACGTCCCCCCTTATCACACCCATCGAGGAGCACGACCATGAAGAAGCTCGCCCTGAGCCTCGCGGCCCTGGCGTTCGCGGCGGTGCCGGCCATCGCCAGCGCGCAGACCGCCAGCGCCACCGTGACCGCCAGCGCCACCGTGCAGGCCAGCCTGACCGCCGCCACCACGCACCAGCTCAAGTTCGGCACCCTGGCCATGGGCTCCAGCAGCACGCTGAACAGCAGCGGCACCACCCAGGCCGCGCTCTCGGGGCTGACCACGGCGGGCCTGGGCCAGATCCAGGTGGGCCACAACAGCAACGTGAACGTGACCGCCACGGTCCCCACCGTGCTGACCAACTCCACCAGCGGCCAGACGCTGGGCTTCGCGGCCAACTGCGCCACCGCCACCACCAGCGGCGGCACCGGCACCACCGTGGCCAGCTGCGCCAGCTTCTCGTTCAGCGCGGCCGCCCCCGGCACCGTGCAGAGCACCTACGTGCTGGTCGGCGGCACCGTGACCGGCAACGCCGCGTCGGGCGTGGGCACCTTCACGGGTGACGTCGACTTCACCTTCACCGCGAGCAACTGATCGCGGCCATGGCGAAGCGGTTCGCGGTTCTCTCGCTTCGCCGCGGGCCGGGTGCGTGGTGGCTCTCCATCGCGCTCCTGGCCCTCTTCGCCAGGCCGTGCCCCGCCCCGGCGCAGGGCACGGTCTCGGTGCTTCCGGTGCAGGGGCTGCGCTTCGGCACCCTGGCCTCGGGGATCCCCACGGTGGTGAGCCCGCTGGACGGGGGCCGCCGCGCCAGCATCGAGCTGGTGGGCGCGGGCCACGTCACGGTGAGCTTCGAGCTGCCTGCGGGGCTGATGACGGGGAGCGCCGGCCCCCTCCTTCCGCTCCGCTTCGGCGGCACGGACGGGCGGGTGACCTTTCCCCGCGCCGGCGGCAGCCTGGTGTTCGACCCGGCCGCCCCCGTGTCGTTCGACATCCCCCCCGGCTCGGGCGGGGCCACGGTGTGGCTGGGCGGCGCGGCCGAGCCCGGCCCACGGCAGGCGCCGGGCGTATATTCCGCGAGCATCACGGTGAACGTGGTGGTCGCGAATCCGGCAACGTAGAACGGAAAAGAGTGCTGAGTGCTGGGTGCGGAGTGCTGAGTTCAAAGGCGGCGTCCCGAGACCCGCACCGATTCGGCACCCGAACGTAAATCTCAGCACCCAGCACCCAGCACCCAGCACCCAGCACCCAGCACCCAGCACCCAGCACCCAGCACCCAGCACCCAGCACCCAGCACCCAGCACCCAGCACTTCACACTCGCAGGAAAACCCGATGGCAGTTCGCGGTCGATCCAGGATGATCCCATTCGGGCGCACGCTCGTCGCGGCGCTGGCGCTGGTGGCCGGCACCGTGGGGCGCGCGCACGCGGTGTCGGTGAGCCCCACGGCGCTGTACATCGACAGCCGCACGCGCACCGGCGTGCTCACGCTCTACAACCCCGGCACGCTCCCCGAAGAGATCACCATCGACTTCGCCTACGGCTTTCCGCAGGCCGACTCGGCGGGGAACGTCTCCGTCCCCACCACCAGGGAGCCGCCCGCGGGCGAGCCCTCGGCCATGGCGTGGATGCGCGCCTTCCCCCGCCGCCTGCTGCTGCAGCCCGGCCAGCGCCAGATCGTCCGCGTCCTCGTCGAGGCGCCGGGAGACCTGGCCGACGGCGAGTACTGGGCGCGGGTGCTGGTGTCGTCGCGCGGGGGGCAGCCGCCCATCGAGCAGACGCAGGGCGACGTGCGGCTGCAGCTGAACGTGCAGACCACGCTGGTGATGGCCGCCAACTACCGGAAGGGCGACGTCAGGACGAGCGTCAACCTGACCAGCGCGACCGCGCGGAGGACGGCCGACGGGGTGCAGTTGCAGGCCGACTTCACCCGCGGCGGGAATGCGGCCTACCTGGGCCGGATGCGCGCCGAGCTGCTGGACGGCGGCGGCAACGTGGTTTCCACGCTCTACGACGACATCGCCGTGTATCGCACCATGCGGCGGCGGCTGACCTTTCCCGTGGCCCCCGGCGCGAACGGACCCTTCTCGGTGCGCATCCACGTGGACACCGAGCGCGAGGACCTTCCCCCCGGCGGCGCCCTTCCCGCCGCCGCCATCGACCAGCGGGTGCCGGTGTCATGAGGCTTCGCGGCGTGCTCTCGGCCATCCTGTTCCCGGTGCTGCTGGTTGCGGCGCCGGGGCTGGCCGCGCGCGCCGCCGCCCAGACGCCGCCGCAGTGGAAGGCCACCGTCACCGCCAGCGTGATCGTGGCGCCTCCGCCGATCCTGCTCACCACCACGCGCGACCTGTACTTCGGCAACGTCAGCCCGGCGCAGGTGATCTCCGTTCCCGCGCGCCCCACCTATCCCGTGGGGACGTGGGCGGCCGGCGCGCGCTTCGGCAACATGGCCAAGACGGTGCGCTACGGCGTGCGCTTCACCCTCCCCACGCAGCTCACCAACGGCACGGCCACCATGCCGGTGAGCTTCAACGGCACGCAGTACGGCTGGCTGTGCGTGTGGAACCAGACGGCGGGGACGGCGGGCGTGTGCGCGGTGCAGGACGCCAGCTTCAACCCGTCCTCCTACACCTCGGCCGCCTCGCCGCTGGTGATCGACCTCCCCAACAACACGCCGCAGAACCACGTGTTCGCCGCCGACGTGTACGTGGGCGGCCGGCTCACCGTCCCCTCCGGCTCGCTCAAGCCCGGCACCTACTCGGCGCCCATTACCATCACCGTTTCGGTGATCGGCTGACGCGCCCCATGCCCCGCCCCGGGCGCGCCGCCGCCCTCCTGCTGGTCCTCTGCGCCGCCGTCCTCTTCCCCCGCCCCGCCGCCGCGCAGGAAGAAGGCCTCTTCGAGCTTCGCCTGACCGCCGTCCCCGCCAGCCGCACCGTCTCGGTGATCCTGGACCCGCGCGGCCAGCCGCTGGTGCCGCTGCGCGCCACGGCGGACTACCTGCAGATCCCCATCGAGGACCACGGCGACACCGTGGCGCTCACCTGGCCGCCGGGCGTGTGGAGCACGCGCGTGGAGCTGTCGTCGCGCGTGGTATCCTCCGGCCGCGCGGCGTTCACGGTTCCCGCGGCGGAGTGGGTGCGGCGCGAGCGCGAAGTCTTCCTCTCCCCCGCGGCGCTCGGACGCGTCCTGGGCGCCGAGGTGTCGGTGGACTGGGAGAACGTGAGCATCCTGCTGGGCGGCCGGACGGATTTCCCCGCCGTGCGCCGCTCGGAAGACGAAGCCCGGCGCGAGGGCGGGCTGCGCGCGGGCGGCGGCGCGCTGCGTTCCGCGCCCGAGCCGGACGTGGCCTACCCTTCCCGCAACGGGGGATGGACGGCCGGGTGGGGCGCCTCGGCGGATTGGACCGACGGGGAGTTCCGCGGGCGGGGGCGGGCGGCGCTGGGCGCGGCATTGATGGGAGGGTCGATCGAGGGCGGCGGCACCGCGGCGTTCGACAGCGGCGGCGTGCGCCTGCTCGACCCGTACGGCACCTACGATCGCGCCTTCCCTCGCTCCAGCCTGATCCGCCGCGTGCAGCTGGGCGACGTGCTGAGCGACGGGCTGATCACCCGCCCCTTCTTCGGCGTGGCGATCACCAACGAGCCGATCTACGCGCCGCGCTTCTTCGGCCAGGCGCTGATCCGCCCCGTGGTCCCCGCCGGGTGGGAGTACGAGGTGTACCAGGGCGAGTACCTGGTGGGCGTCTCCACCCGCGGCGCCGGGGAGCCCATCCCCACGCCGATCGGCTACGGGACCACGCCGGTGCGCGTGCGTCTCCTGGGCCCCGCGGGGCAGGAGCGGACCGAGGAGCTCACCTTCCTGGTCCCCGCCATCCAGGTGCCGCCGGGGGAGTGGCGCTACTTCGCCGGCGCGGGCGCCTGCCGCGGCGGCGACTGCTCGGCGTTCGGATACGCCGACCTGCGCCGCGGCGTCTCGCGCACGCTCACCGTGGGCGCGGGGGTGGATCACACGGCCCGTGCCGATTCCGCGGCGGAGACGCACCCGTACGGGATCGTGTCGTGGAACCCGGCGCCGGCGATCCGCACCGAGGTCCGCGCGCGCGCCGGCAGCTTCGTGCACGCCGAGCTGCAGCGCTACGGCCGCTACGGCGGATGGCGCGCGGCGGGCGGATGGAAGCGGCAGGAAGGCTTCAGCACGCTCACCACCCCGGAATGGTTCAGCGAGCTGGGGGGCACGGTGAAGGTGGGGCTCCCCGGGCGCGGGCAGCTGCTGGGGGTGGCGTTGCGGACGCGGGGGAAGAGCCCGGGCGGGACGGATGCGTGGCAGGTGTCGGCCACCTCCGGCTACCGCCGCCTGCAGCTGACCGGCGCGTACGAGAGTGGCTTCCAGGCCACCAGCGTGGCCACGGTGCAGGCGCACTTCTTCGTGCCGCGCGACCGGCTGCGCGCGTTCCCGGACCTGAACCTCACCTCGCGGGTGGACTGGACGCCGCAAGGGCTGCAGACGGCCACGCTGGGCGCCACCTTCCGCCCGCGCGAGCGCGCCAACGTCACCGTCACCGGGGGATGGAACGGGCAGACGAAGACGCCGGAGGTGGCCATCGCGCTGATCACGCGCACGCGCTCGGCGTACGTGCAGAGCAACGCGTACAGCCAGGGCGCGCGCCGCGGCGCGTTCGTGAGCGCCGGCGGCGGCGTGGCGTTCGGAAGCGGCGGCGTGGTGGCCAGCCCGTTCGAGACGATGGGCCGCGGCGGCGTGGCCGGGCGCGTGTTCTACGACGAGAACGGGAACGGGGTGATGGACCCCGGCGAGCAGCCCGCCGCGGACGTCCCCGTGACCGTGGGCGGCGAGCGGGCGAGGTCGGGCCCAGGCGGCGAGTACCGCGCGTGGGGGGTGCTCCCGTACGCGGTGCTCCCGCTGGGCGTGGACACGCTGAGCCTGACGGTGACCGACGTGGCCCCGCGCGCCCCCGAGTACCTGCTTCGCCCCACGCCCAACGCGTACACGCGGATGGACCTGCCGCTGGTACGCACGCGCGAGGCGGCGGGGCACGTGCGCTGGCGCGGGCGGCAGGGCGCGCTGGGCGGCATCACCATGGAGATCCGCCGCGACGGCGACACCCAGCCGCGCCGCGCCGTCACCTTCAGCGACGGCGAGTTCTACGTCACCCGCCTCCCCGCCGGCGACTACACGCTCACCGTGGCCGCCAGCTCCCTGGCCGCCCTGGGCGCCGCGGCCGACCCGGTATCCGTCCGCTTCACCGTCCCCGCCACCGCCGGGGCCGCCACGGTCCAGATCCCGGCGATCTACGTGCGGAAGTAGACGTCTCGACGGAAACGATCGGCCCGCTCCCGGGCGGGAAGCCGGCCGGTTCGCATGGAGGCTGTCCGCATGGGCGGGAGAAATACGTTCATAGCATCGGGTCCGGCGCCGGGCCTCGGGACGCGCTCACTCCGCGCCCGCATCCGCCCGGCTCCGGCGCGATCCTCAACCTCCGAACCCAGCGGTCGCATGCCTGCTCCGTCGCGCATCCTTCGCCACCTCGCCCTTGCCCTTCCGCTGATCGCCGCGCTGGGGGCGTGCAGCACCTGGAGCGGGCGGCCCGTGACCACCCAGCCGCAGAGGCAGTTCCTCACCGGGCCGGTCCGCGTGACGCTCACGACTAGGGAGGCGGTCGTGCTCGACGGGGTGGCCATCAGCTCCGACAGCGTGACCGGGCGCGAGCACGCCAGGCCGCACGCGCGCGTCGCGATCCCCGTTTCCGTCGTGCGCCGGGTGGAGGCGCGCGGGACGGACCCGCTGCGCACCTCGGGGGCGGTGATCCTGGCGCTCGGCGCCGCCGTGGCGGTCTGCGCCGCGTTCCTGATGCACACCGACGCCGTGGGGTACTGACCGTCGACCCACTTGCGGGTGCGGCCCTTTGTACGGCGCGCAGGAAAACGACCGGCCGGCTCCCGAGCGGGGAAGCCGGCCGATTCCGCGACCTCTGGCATCGCTAACTGCATCATCCCAGAGAACCAGAGGAACCAGGGGGATGCTTTGGCGTGCTCACGGCTTCTCTCTGGTCCCTCTGGTCCTCTGGCTCCTCTGGGATAAAAACACGGTGGCCGCCCCGCACCGGCCTTTCAGGTCAGCGCAGGGCGATCTTCAGCAGCGTGTCGATCAGCTTGCGGGTGCGCCCCTTGTACGGCGCGTGGAGGATCGACGTGGCCGCGACGCGCCGCTGCACCATCACCCCGCGCTTCTTGGAGAAGGTGACGAAGCCGTCGAAGCCGTGATAGTGCCCCATCCCGCTGGGCCCCACCCCGCCGAACGGAAGGTTGTGCTGGCCCAAATGATACACGCAGTCGTTGATGGTCACTCCGCCCGAGAGGGTCCGCTCCAGCACCCGGTCCACCCGGCCGCCGTTCTCGTCGAAGTAATACAGCGCCAGCGGCCGCGGGCGCGCGTTCACGTAGGCGATCGCCTCGTCCAGCGTGCGGTAGGTGACCACCGGCAGCACGGGGCCGAAGATCTCCTCCCGCATCACCTCCATCTCGTCCGTGGGCTGAAAGACGAGCGTGGGCGCGATCACCCGGTCGTCGGGCGAGGCCGGGCCGTCACCCGAGGCACGCAACTCCACCACGCGCGCGCCCTTCGCCGACGCATCGTCCACGGCGTGGCGGAGGCGCTGGAAGTGGCGCTCGTTCACGATGCGCGTGTAGTCCGGGTTGTCGGCCAGGCGGGGATAGAGCGCGGTGGAGACGCGCCGCGCCTCGGCCTCGAAATCGGCTTCCTTCCCCGCGGGAAGGAGCACGTAGTCGGGCGCAACGCAGGTCTGCCCGGCGTTCAACAGCTTTCCCATCATGATCCGCTCGGCCGCGCGGCCCAGCGCGTAGCTCTCGTGGATGATGGCGGGTGACTTGCCGCCCAGCTCCAGCGTGACGGGCGTGAGGTTGGCCGCCGCCGCCTGCATCACCATCTGCCCCACGCGGGTGGAGCCGGTGAAGAAGAGATGGTCGAAGGGGAGCGCCGTGAACGCGGCCGCCACGTCGGGGCCGCCGGTCACGCAGGTGACGTGCTCGGGCGCGAACGCCTGGGCGATGATCCCCGCGATCACCTCGGCCGAGCGCGGCGTGACCTCCGACGGCTTCAGGATCACGTGGTTCCCCGCGGCCAGCGCGTCCACCAGCGGCCCCATGGTGAGCAGCAGCTGGTAGTTCCACGCGCCGATCACCCCCACCACGCCCAGCGGCTGGTACTGGTAGAAGGCGCGGGCCGGCTTCAGGAACCACGAGCTGGGCACGCTCCGCCGGCGCATCCACCGCTTCAGGTGCCGCCGCGCGTGGCGGATCTGGTCGTAGAGCGGAAAGAGCTCCAGCAGCAGCGTTTCCTCGTGCGCCCGCCCGCCGAAATCGTCCGACACGGCGCGCAGCAGCTCTTCCTGGCGCGCATGCAGCCCGTCGCGCAGGGCTGCGAGCGCGTCCATCCGCCCGCGATAGTCGGGCGCCCCGCGCGAAAAGGCGGCGCGCTGGGCGTCGAGCAGCTCCTGGAGCGTGTCGTCGGTCGTCATCCCGTCCCCTGTTGGGTCCGTCGTCTGAACGCCTGATACCGGATTGGCAGACTGGGTATGCATTCCGGATGAGCTCAACCCCCTGGGATCCTGAGCGTCGCCGCCGCACCTGCACCGCGCCCGCACCAATGTCTGGCGGCGACCGAAGGATCTGGAATCGAGGCAGCGCCATCATCTGCCTGACGGTCGATCCATGGCCCGGTGCGCTTCGGGGGATCGCTTCCGAGAGCGGGCGATGGATCCTTCAGTCGCCGCCAGGGTCCAGTGCGGACGCGGCTTTGGCTCGGCCGCTCCTTCAGGATGACATTCTCTGGGTGGGGAGGTGAATGCACAATGACTCTCCGCATCCGGTGAGATCCATCCGGCGGTGGCGCGTTTCTGTACGCTACGCCGCAAATACGCCTTCCGCAACAACTTAGGGTGATGGATGAGGATCACCCGTCCACCATCGCCACGCCCACGGACGGAGGGCGATCGAAGGTAAGATGTTGCGGTTGATGGGTTTAGCGCGATCGATTCGCTGGCGCGCCTCTGGCCTTCACAGGGCGGCCGATGAGACGAGCCGCCCCCGTACTCGCCGCAGCCGCCGCGCTGATCGCCGCCGCCACGCCCGCCGCCGCCCAGTCGGCGCGGGCATCGATGAGCGCGTCGGCCACGGTGGTGGAGCCGATCAGCTTCGCCACGGGCGCCAGCACGATTTCGTCCACGCGCGGGTCGATCGACGTCACCACGCCGGTGGCGGTGCGGGGGCGGGCGGCGCACGTGGTGCAGGTGATCCGCGCGGGTGCCGCGGAGCCGCCGGTACGCGGCGCCGTGCGCGGCCACGGCACCCAGACGCAGCCCAACGGCGCCACCGTGAGCGCATACGACGTGCGCCTGCGCCTGGCGCGCGAGGCGGCGGCGAGCGGCCCCTCCGCAGTCACCTACGTCATCTCCACACTGAACTGACGCAAAAGGATCTCACACACCCCACAAAGCTGACGTGGCGCCGCTTGGACGGCGCCTGTCAGGGCGGATAGGAGGCAGGGCGGTTCCCGAGGGCGGGCGGAGGGATGTCCTACGAAGCGCGGGCGCGGATGAGGAGACCTGCACGGTGTGGCGGCTGCCACGTCAGCTTGCGCCCGAGGTTGGACTTGCGTGCGGACCGCGGCGCAGAGCCGCGGTTGACGCGCGCCGCCTGTATTTTGCAATCTTCGTCCCATCCGCGTGACACCATCAACTGATTGCACAGCAACGGCTTAGGGCAAGCGCCCAAAATGTCTGACCGCCGATCCGTTCCCGTCCGGGAACACGAGACGTTCCCCGTTGGAACATGGACGTTCGCGAATCCCGCTGCCGGAGGTGTCCGGCACCCTCCTGGAGGGGCTGTATCGGGGTTCAGCAGGCTTCAGCGGGGATCGGAGCGCCCGGATTGAGCCACGGTGATGACCCACGTTCCCGTTCGGGAACGCACCTCGAGATCCCGGAAGTGGTGAGCGCACGAAGGCCCGGCGGGATGCCTCCCCGCCGGGCCTTCGCGTCAGATGCGGATCGGGTGCTGGATCAGCCGGCGCCGATGCCGTGCCGCTTGCGGCGCTGCCAGAGCACCTTGCGGCTCACGCCCAGCTGGCGCGCCGCGTCGTTGATGCTGCCGCCCACCTCGCGCAGCGTGGCCTCGATGTACATCCGCTCCACCTCGTCGAGCGTGAGGCCGCGGGGAACGGGGAGGGTGTTGGCCTCGGCGGCGCGGCCCGGGGTGCCGCTCAGCTCGGGCACCTCCAGCACCGGCGTGCGCGAGAAGATCATCGCCCGCTCGATCACGTTGCGCAGCTCGCGCGCGTTCCCCGGCCAGTCGTACTTCTGCAGCCGCTGCGCGCCCACGCTGTCGATGGCGGGCATCGGCTTGGCGAAGTACTCGGCGGCGCGCTTCACGAAGTGCCGCGCGATGGACGGGATGTCGCTGCGGATCTGCCGCAGCGGCGGGAGGATCTGCGACGCCACGTTCAGGCGGTAGTACAGGTCCTCGCGGAACTTGCCGCCGCGCACCTCGCCCGCCAGGTCCACGTTGGTGGCGGCGATCACGCGCAGGCTCACCCGCTGCTCGGTGGTGCTGCCGATGCGGCGGAACACGCGGCTTTCCAGGAAGGTGAGGAGCTTGGCCTGCAGCTCCAGCGGCATGGAGCCGATCTCGTCCAGGAAGAGCGTGCCCCCGTCGGCCACCTCCACCAGCCCCTTCTTGGCCTGGCGCGCGTCGGTGAAGGCGCCCTTCTCGTAGCCGAACAGCTCCGCCTCCAGCAGGGTGGCGGGGATGGCGGCGCAGTTCACCTCCACGAAGCGGTAGGCGCTCTGCTGGCTGGCGCCGTGGATGGCGCGCGCCACCATGTTCTTCCCCGTTCCACTCTCGCCCAGCAGCAGCGCCGTCACCTGCGGCACCAGCGCCACCTGGTCCACGAACTCGCGCACCTGCTGCACCAGCGGGTGGGAGCCCACGATGCCGTGGCGGTCGAACTTGATCTGCGCCACGGTGCTGAGCAGCTCGCGCGCGGGCACCTCTTCCAGCGCGCGGCGGAGCCGTGTCTCCAGCCCCTTGGGCTCGATGGGGCGCGTGACGAAATCCGTTGCACCGGCTTCCAGCGCGCGCTCGGCCTCGGCCTCCTTGCCGCGCGTGGTGACGATGATCACCGGGAGGGTGCGGTCGAACTCGCGCAGCCGCTCGGTGAAGGCGATGCCGTCGAGGTCGGGCATGGCCAGGTCGTACACCACGGCGTCGGGCGGGTCGGCGCGGATCTCGTCCAGCGCCTCGGCCGCGCGCGTGAAGCTCTTGGTGACGAACCGGCGCGCGCGCTCGAGCTGCGCGGTCACCAGCGCCACCTGGTCGGCTTCGTCGTCGACGATGAAGACGGTCGGGTTCACGGACGCTTCGGGGTACGGGAAACGAAACTGCGAACAGGTGCGCGAGTGCGGGAGTGCGCCAGTGCGTTGGGGACTTCGGGCGATCGAACCGGCATCGGCGCGTGCCGCGATCGCTACACCCGGCGTCTGCCGCCACGCGGCGGGTTGAAACCCGCCGCTGGAACCCCGGGAAGTCCGCCTTCGCGGACTGCTCGCCCGCGACTGCGATTGGGTGCGGGAGAAGCAGGCGGGCTGTTCCCTGTCGCCTGTCCCCTCGCGGTTCCCCTACTTCCGCTCCCAGCGGTCGGCGTCGCGCACCTCGTACTTGTGCAGCGTGCGCTCGATGGCGTCCTGCAGGTCCAGCCCCATCTGGTTCGCCAGCACCACGCAGACGAAGATGATGTCGGCCAGCTCCAGGGCCACGTCCTGGTCGGGCTCGCCGGGCTTCTTGGTCTTGGGCCCGTAGCGATGGTTCAGCTCCCGCGCCAGCTCGCCCACCTCCTCCGTCAGCCGCGCCAGGTTCACCAGCGGAGGAAAGTACCCCTCCTTGAACTGCGAGATGTACGCGTCTACCTGCCTCTGAACGTCGCGGAGATCCATCCGGGCGCCGGCGTGCGGGGTCGAGTTGTCAGGGGATTCGTCACCAAAGGTATGCATGTTCCCAAACGGAAACAAGCCCCCCGCGTTGCCGGTGCATCGGGTCGGTTCTACATTCAGCGCCCCAAATACGACTCGTGTGGCAAAATCGCGCGGAACCAGACGGATCCGGGACGCTCGCTGGCGATAGCGCATGCCGCGGCGGCCCCCCTCCCCCGGCCCCTCCCCCCGCTGCGCGGGTGGAGGGGGGATGGACCGGGAGGAACTTCGGCAGCGAGGGGACCGGGGTAGAAGTGGCGCAGACGAGCAGTCCGCGAAGGCGGACTTCCCGAATTTTCAGCGGCGGGTTTCAATCCGCCGTGGGTTCACACCCGCCGTGGGTTCAACCCGCCGTGGGTTCAATTCAACCCGCCGTGGTTTCAACCCGCCGCGTGGGCGGCGAGAACCTTTCAGGGATGACGAGGAGAGCTTGAGCAACGCCCGCGTGGGGATCATCATGGGCAGCCGCAGCGACCGCGACACCATGCAGGAGGCCGCGCGCGTGCTCGACGAGCTGGGGATCGGGTACGAGATGGAGATCGTCTCGGCGCACCGCACTCCCGACCGCATGTTCCACTACGCCGAGACCGCCGAGGGCCGCGGCATCCAGGTGATCATCGCCGGGGCCGGCGGCGCCGCCCACCTCCCGGGGATGACCGCCGCCAAGACCGTCCTCCCCGTGATCGGCGTCCCCGTCCTCTCCTCCACCCTCAACGGGCTCGACTCGCTCCTCTCCATCGTGCAGATGCCGAAGGGCGTCCCCGTGGCCACGGTGGCCATCGGCAAGGCGGGCGCGGCCAACGCGGGGCTGCTGGCCGCCCGCATCCTGGGCGCGCACGAGCCCGCAATCCGCGAACGGCTGCGTGCCTACGCCGCGCGCATGGCCGAGGACGCGCTCCGCCCCGACCCCGCCGCGTGAGCGCATCGATGGAGAAGCCGATGGAGGGTCGGGCGGAGGTGGTGCTCCCCGGCGGCACGGTGGGGATCGTGGGCGGCGGGCAGCTGGGGCGGATGTTCGCGCTGGAGGCGCGGCGGATGGGGTACCGCGTGGTGGTGCTGGACCCGGGGGAGGACGCCCCCGCCGCGCAGGTGGCCGACGAGCACCTCCGGGCGCCGATGGACGACCCCGCCGCCATGCGCGCGCTGGCCGGCCGCTGCGACGTGATCACGCTCGAATGGGAGAACGCCGACGTCGCCACGCTGCGTGACATCGAGCGCATCGTTCCGATACGCCCCGGGCCCGGCGTGCTGGAGGTGGCCCAGCACCGCGTGCGCGAAAAGGACACCGCGCGCGCCCTGGGCGTGCTCACCGCCGGCTACCGCGCCGTCTCCACCCGCGCCGAGCTGCGCGAGGCGTTGCGCGAGATCGGCACCCCCGCCGTGCTCAAGACCGCGCGCTTCGGCTACGACGGCAAGGGGCAGGCGGTGATCCGCGACGTGGCCGATGCGGACGCCGCGTTCCAGGCCGTCACCGGCGGCGCGGAGGATGGGCCCGCGGAGCTGATCCTGGAGGAGTGGGTCCGCTTCACGCTCGAAGTGTCCGTGGTCTGCGCCCGTACCGCGCGGGGCGAGGTGGCCTGCTTTCCCGTGGCCGAGAACGTCCACCGAAACGCCATCCTCGACCTGTCCATCGTCCCGGCGCGCGTGCCGGCCGGCGTGGCGGACGAGGCGAGGCGCGTCGCTGAGACGATGGCGCGGGGGCTGGACGTGGTGGGCCTGCTGGCGGTGGAGATGTTCGTGGGCGACGACGGGCACGTGCGGATGAACGAGCTGGCGCCGCGGCCGCACAACTCCGGGCACTACACCCTGGAGGCCTGCCCGGTGAGCCAGTTCGAGCAGCAGCTGCGCGCCGTCTGCGGCCTGCCGCTGGGCTCCACCGAGCTGCTGCGGCCGGCGGCGATGGCCAACCTGATGGGCGAGCACGCGGGCACCGCGCTGGGCCGCCCCGGCGCCGCACCGGCGCTGGGCGTGCCGATGACGGCGCTGCACCTGTACGGAAAGGCCGAGGCGCGCCCCGGCCGCAAGATGGGACACCTGACCTCGCTGGGCGACACGCCCGAACAGGCGGTGGAGCGGGTGGTGCGCGCCCGCGAGCTTCTGACGGCGGGCGGCTGAAACGGAGGGACTTGCGTTTCACGGCGGGCTCGTGCAATTGTAGAGAGGCCGCCGTACTCGCCACGTGAAACCCAACCCTCCAGCCCGGGCGCATCCGTCCTTCACGGGGGACGAACACCGCGCCGTCAGGAACGCTCCACGCCACGCGTTCCACTTATGGGAAGCAGCCTGAAACCGTCCGCTGGCCCCGGTCGTAAACAAACTGGGAACACGCGGGGTATCACCATGCGTGGAATGGCCCGCCCCTTGCCTTGTGGTAAGCGCAGGAACGGGCTGCACAAAGGAGGCTCCGTGATCCTTCACTGCAATTTCGAAGAGCTTCGGGCTCTGACCTCGGCATCGGAACTGATCGTGGCGGACGCCCACGGGAGCTCCGGCGCCGTAGCGGCTCCGCCCGAGAGCCTGGTGATGATAGAGCACCTTCTCCCTCGCCTGACCGGCGACGTGAGCATCGAGACGCTGGAAGACCAGCGCCGGGTGCAGAAGGCCGTGGACTTCATCTGCGGCGACCTGCACCGCCGGCTGGACGACCAGATCATCGAGACGCACCCGGCCAACGAGGACGCGGTGTCCCTCTACTTCGACTACGGCCACTCGCGCACCGTGCTGCACCGCCTGGAGCAGATGGGCGCCGAGATGGAAGCCATCGTCGACCTGATCTCCGGCTCCAACCCCGCCGGCGCGTCCACCGTCACCTTCCCGGACTGACGCGCAACGCCCGGCGGACGAACAACGGCAGAGGCCCCGAACCGGTATCCGGTGCGGGGCCTTTTCGTCATTTCACGCGGACCTGCCAGTCGCGCGGATCGCGGCGCCAGTGCACGACGGCCATGACGGTGACTCGGTTGCCTTCGTACCCGTAGAAGACGGAGTACGGGACACCCTGAACAACCGCCTCGCGAACGTTACGGTAAACCAGCTCGTGAGCCCCGGGAAATTCCGCGATGTGCGCCACACATGCGCTGACCGCGCGAAGGAACTTCTGGGCTACGGCAGGCGAGTACGTCCGGTGAAACCACGCCGCCGCGTCCTAAATGTCCAGTTTAGCGTCGCGCGTGTACCTCGGCGCCTCCCGACCTGACCGGCTCATGCCGCGGTGGCCTTGAGCGTAGCGAGATACTGCTGCATTTCCGCCCCAACCTCTTCCCACGTTTGAGCTGCTTCGGGGTTGAGCCGGTGCGCTTCCAGGCGGCGGTCGAGCTCGGCTCGAAACGCCGGCGAGAGAGCCCATTCCGGCTCGCGCAACCCGCTGCGTCCGAAGGCTCCGAACCGGGAACGGTGTTGTTGTCGTCGATCATCAGCCTACGGGGGAGATGGAACGCCGCGAGAAAAGTCTTGGGCTCTAAATGTACAAGATAGACACCCCAGGCGGAAGTGGTTCGTCGCGCGACGAACAACAGCGCCAGACGTGGTGTGCGGCGGACTGACGCGCCGGCGCCCCGGCGAGCAGAAAACGGCAGAGGCCCCGAACCGGTATCCGGTGCGGGGCCTCTCGTCATTTCACACGGACCTGCCAGTCCTTGGGATTGCGGCGCTGGTGCATCACCGCGATTACCTCCACGAACTGATCCTCGTAGACATAGTACACCAGGTAAGGACGTGTAAGCACAACGGCCTTCCGCACATTTTTGTGGTTCTTCGTCGATTTAGTTGCAGCCTGATCGCACCGGAGCACGTCGGCGAGTGGCTGCAGGCCTGGAATGCGCTGAGTATCGAAATCTTTTTGCAGGAACACCGCTTCCGTCGTTCACCCCGTCATCTGCGCCTGCAGGCTTCGTTCACTGCGTCATCAGGGGGAATCGAGCCCTCCCGGTCCTCCGTGCGTCTCCGCAGCCTTCGTGGATACGGCGAATGCTCGCCA
>DASSJS010000517.1:0-4041 GCA_035691085.1 Longimicrobium sp. | reverse complement strand
TTCCGCCTGGGAGCCGGCACCGACACCGTCAGAATGTGCCCGCCCGGCCCGCAGGTCCCCGGCACCGCCACGTGGTTCCAGCGGATGTCGACCAGGTTGCCCGTCCGCGCGCACTCCCGGGCCTGCAACGCTTCCTGCATCTCGCGCTTGCGGCTCGAAGCTTCGTCGAACTTTGCCTTCTCGGCAGCATGGAACGCATTCATCTCCGCCCGGGCCCGCTGCCAGTAGGCCGCATCACGCACCGGCTTCGCCATGGTCGCTTTCCTCCCCGTTCGAACGGCCATTCATCAAGTCGTCCACCCGGCGGTGAAGGTCCTCCACCCGCCTCTCCAGCGCGGCGATCTGCACCTCTGCCGGGCTCTGCCCCAGCTCCACCGTCGCGCCCGCCCCGGCGATTTCGCCGCCCAGCTTCCGCACCCGCGGCAGGCCGGCCAGCACCAGCCGCTTCATGTGCTTCCAGCGGTAGAACCGCGCCGTGACCAGCGTAAGCAGCCCCAGGCCGTCCACCAGCACCACGAACACCGCGATTCGCAGCGTCCACACGAGAGGTGTCCAGTGAAGTACAGGATTCATGCCGGGCAGCCGGGCCGATCGCGACGAAGTGAACGGCCAATCTGCTCACCGGGGCCCGATCAGGCAAGAGTTTGTTCGATATGTACATCAAACGACCGTGATGAACCCGCATATCTATCTATTTCGCACATATTTATGTCGCTCAGCGACTCATCCATGACCCTGTTGGAGCGCAGGCAGGAAAAAGGGGGAGACCGCTCGCGCGATCTCCCCCCTTTCGACCTAACTCCGCACTCAGCACTCAGCACTCAAGACCTGTCTTACCGCCCCGCCGGCTGCCCCTGCGCCACCCGCTGCGCCGCCTCGGCCTCGCGGAAGAGCGCGGCCTGCGTGGGGGCGCGCTGCAGCAGGCGCACGGCCTCCTGCAGGGTGCGGTCGGCCACGTCGTTGCGCTGGGCGGCCGCGGCGCGGCCGAAGCGCGAGATGGCGATCTCGTTGCCGATCTGCAGGTCGATCCAGCGCTGGCCGCCGGCCCACTGCTCGGGCGTCACCTCCACGCCGGCGCGGCGCAGGCGGTCGTAGAACTCCTGGCGCATCTGCGGCGTCACGGCAAAGCTCGGCTGCAGGCTGGGCGTGCGGCGCTCGTACTCCACGGCGTAGCGCAGCAGCACGTCGCTGTAGGTGGCGGCCTTCTTCGACACGGCCGTGATCAGCGCCCGCTCGGCCAGCGTGGTGGTGTCGCGCACGATCAGGTCGGGGACGATGCCGCCGCCGCCGTACACCGTGCGCCCGCCGTCGGTGCGGTAGGCGCGGCGCTTGGTGGTGTCGTTCCGCGCGGCGGCGCTGGTGTCGGCCGCGGCCGAGTCGCCCTCGGCCTCGTCTTCCGACTCGCCGGGCTTGAACGGCTTCTGGATGCTGCGGCCCACGGGCGTGTACCACTTGCCGGTGGTCATCTTCAGGAAGTTGCCGCCCGACAGGCGGAACAGCGACTGCACCGAGCCCTTGCCGTACGAAGTGCTCCCCACCACCAGCGCCCGGTCGTGGTCCTGCAGCGCGCCCGCCACGATCTCGGCGGCGCTGGCGCTGTAGGGGTCGACCAGCACCGCCATCGGCAGGTCGTACGCCTCGTCGGTGCTGGCGCGGAAGGTCTCGCTCTCGCGCGGGTCGCGGGCGCGCGTCTCCACGATGGACTGGCCGCGGCGCAGGAACAGGTCGCTCACCGCCACGCCCTGGTCCAGCAGCCCTCCGGGGTTGCCGCGCAGGTCCAGCACCAGCTTGCGGGCGCCCTGCTGCTTCAGCCGGTCGATGGCGGCGCGCAGTTCCTGGCTGCTGGTCTGCGCGAACACCGTGAGGTCCACGTAGCCCACGCCGGGCGCCGCCATGTAGGCGTAGGGCACCGAGCGGACGTGGATCTCCTCGCGGTTGATGGTGAAGGTGATGGGCTGGTCCACGCCCACGCGCCGCACCTTCAGGCGCACCGGAACGCCCACGGGGCCGCGCAGCTGCTTCACCGCGAAGTCGTCGGTCCACCCCTTGGCGTCCTTGCCGTCCACCTCGAGCAGGGCGTCGCCCACGCGGATGCCGGCGCGCTCGGCGGGGGTTTCGGGAAGCACGCCCACGGCGGTGATGTATCCCTCGCGCGGGGCGATCTGGATCCCCAGGCCGCCGTACTCGCCGCTGGTCTGCAGGTGCAGCTGGGCGTACTCGTCGGCCGTCATGAACACGGTGTGCGGGTCGCCCAGCTCGTGCAGCATCCCCTCGATCGCCTTCTGGTAAAGGTCGCTCTCGGTTTGCGGCTCCACGTAGCGGTTCTCGACGTACTGCAGCACCTCGTCGAAGAGGCGCGCCTGCTGAAAGACGCTCTGCTGCCCGTTCACCCCCTGCTGCAGCAGCCAGCCGCCCGAGACCAGGGCCACGCCGGCCACCAGCGCGGGCGCCACCACGGTACGCTTGAGCTTCATCATGCCTCCGGAAGGTCATCCACCGCGGCGCCGCCGTACGTGGCGGGGAGAACGCCGCTGCGGAACTGATAAACCCGCGCCCGGCAGAAGGTTTCGGGTGCACGCGGGCGGGCGCAAGGAACGGGCCTGGAACGACAGGGAACAGGGAACAGGGAACAGGAACAGGGGAACAGCCAGCAACCGCGGATTCGGGCGTGCATCCTCCCCGGCGGCGCGACCCTTCCTGCCCGGCGACGACGGAGGATCAACTCCCGCAACTTGATCGACCGCGCGCCGCAACGCAAATCCCCCCGCCCGGCCATGTGCCGGGCGAGGGGAAATCTGCGCGAAGCAGTTCCGTACCTCCGTACCCTCCGTACCTCCGTACCTCCGTACCTCCGTACCTCCGTACCTCCGTACCTCCGTACCGGCGTTATCGTCCGAGCACCTGCAGCGAGAACGAGAAGCGCCAGTACGGCTCGTCGATGCCGGCCGAGCCGCCGCCGCGCCAGCCGCGCTCGGCCGCCGCGTCGATCAGCGCGGCGCGGCCGCCCAGCGACCAGCCCAGGCCGGCGCTGACGGCCTTCTCGTTGGGGAAGGCCGTGCCCGCGCCCTGCCAGCGGAAGGGGAGCTGCCCGTAGCGCGCGCCCAGCCGCAGCGGGATCGTCTTGCGCGCGAAGGTGACGCCGGTGTACTCCACCCCCGCCGTCACGCTCGCCGCGTCGCGCGAGCCGCCCGACGCCGACAGCTCGTCGTTGAGCGACGACCACCCGGTCCAGCTGGCCGAGGCGGCCAGCATGGTGCTGGGGTTGAGCCGCGCGCTGGCGCCCACGTCGGCGCGCAGCGGGCTGGTGTACTCGCGGTTGCTGGTGCCCAGGCTGTCGTCGTCGGCCCGGGCGCGGATGCGCCCGCCGCCGTGCACCGCCGCGCTGGCGCTGAACGCCGTGGCCGGCTGCCAGCGCACGCCCGCGCCGCCCTGCACGCCGCTGTACGCGTATGTCACCGCGGTCTCGGCCGTGCTCAGCCCGCCGATCTCGCGGGTGGTGGTGTCGTTGGCGGCGCCGGTGAACGCCTCGGCCGAAACGCCCAGCGACAGCCGCTCGGTCACCCGGTACCCCACCCCGCCCTGCAGCCGCGCCACCCCGCCCGACGAGACGAAGCGGTCGTTCACCGCCACCCGGCCCGTGCTGAGCGTGATGGAATCGCTCTGCTGCACCTGCCAGTGCTGGTCCAGGTACGAGCCGTACCCCACCTGGATGGAGAGCCGGGGCGATACCGGGAACACCCCCAGCAGCAGCGGGAAGCGCGCGGTGGTGCCGCTGGCGCTCACCCCGCTCCCGCTGGCGTCGTACACGTCGGGCTGGAAGGCCACCAGGAACGCCGCCGCCGGAATACCCGCGCCCGAGGCCGGGTTGATGAACGAGGGCACCGGCTCGGCCAGCCCGGTGGTGATCCCGCCCAGCCCGCGCGAGCGGGCGTCGAGCGGCTCCAGCGGGTACCCCAGCCCGCGGCTGGCCAGCACCGACTGCGCGCCCGCGGGGGCGGCCAACGCCAGCAGCGCGGCCGCCGCGGCGGCCGCGCGAACCAC
>DASSJS010000516.1:0-5722 GCA_035691085.1 Longimicrobium sp. | reverse complement strand
CTGCAGTCCGCGAAGGCGGACTTCGTGTGGTTGTTGCCGCGAATTCATTCGCCCGGCAATGCTGCGCGGAGGCAACGCCATGAAGCCGGCCGCCTTCGACTACCACCGCGCCGAGAGCGTGGAGCACGCGCTGGCGCTGCTGCAGGAGCACGGGTACGACGCCAAGCTCCTGGCCGGCGGGCAGAGCCTGGTTCCGGCGATGAACTTCCGGCTGTCGATGCCGGGCGTGCTGATCGACCTGAACCGGATCTCCGGGCTGGACTACATCCGCACGGACGGCGGCGTGCTGCGCATCGGCGCGCTGGTGCGGCAGCACGCGGCGGAGGTCAGCGCCGAGATCGCCGCCGCCGCGCCGCTGATCGCCGAGACGATGCCGTACGTGGCGCACCCGCAGATCCGCAACCGCGGCACCATGGGCGGCTCGATCGCCCACGCCGACCCCGCCGCCGAGCTCCCCGCCGTGATGCTGGCCCTGGGCGCCAGCTTCCGCGTGCACGGGCCGAACGGGACGAGGACCATCGCCGCTGACGACTTCTTCACCGGCCTGTTCGCCACGGCGCTGGAGCCCGACGAGATGCTGGCCGAGATCGAGGTTCCCGTGGCGGCGCCCCGCTCAGGCCACAGCTTCATCGAGGTGAGCCGGCGGCACGGTGATTTCGCGCTGGCCGGCATCGCCGCGTCGGTGCAGCTGGACGACGGCGGGAAGTGCTCCGGCGCGCGCATCGCGCTGCTGGGCGTGGGCGAGGGGCCGGTGCTGGCCCACGGCGCCGCCGCCGCGCTCGCCGGCACCGACGCGAGTGCGGACGCCATCCGCGCCGCGGTGGATGCCGCCCGCGCCGACGTGGACCCGCCGTACGACATCCACGCATCGTCGGACTACCGCCGCCATCTGGTGGGCGTGCTGGTGAGCCGGGCGCTGCCGCTGGCATTCGAGCGGGCGCGAGCGAACGCGGGGGAGCGCTCGTAACGCCGGCCCAGGCGCAGGCGCGGGGATTGCCGGGCGATTGAAATCGCGGCAACAACGGCCCGAAGTCCGCCTTCGCGGACTCGCTTGAAGGCGTTGCGGCGGTAGAAGATGCATCGCGGCAACGGCACGGTGGCGGCCCTGCCCCACCTGCCACGCAGACGCGGCGTCACGCCGCAGGCCGCTGGGCACACCGAAGTTGTCCCTCCCCCAGGCTGTTTTTGGGGGAGGGACAGGCGCCCTCAAGCGCCAGGAAGAGGGCCCCCGCGGGGCCGGCGCTCGCTCGAACCGTTCGTCAACGCAGTTCGATCAACCAGTTCACCAGACCCGGAGACCGTAGCACAATGAGGATCTACGACCTGTCGCAGCCGCTGAACGAGCAGGCGCCGTTCTGGCCCTACTACCCGCCGTTCGAGGTGAAGTACATCAAGCGCAAGGCCGAGCACGGCGTGAACGCGCAGTACATCCAGACGTCCAACCACATGGGCACGCACCTGGACGCGCCGCGGCACTTCGTGACCAAGGGGATGACCATCGATCAGATCCCCATGAACTGGCTGTGCGGCCCCGGCGTGGTCGTCGATCTCACCGACGAGATCGACGAGCTGGCCGTGTACACGCCGGAGATGATCGAGAAGCGGGTGGAGGTGCGGAAGGGCGACATCCTGATCCTGCACACCGGCTGGCACCGCTACGCGCAGTGGGGCGACGACGCCGACGAGGAGAAGTACATCCACATGCACCCCGGCGCGCACCCCGACATGGTGCCGTGGCTGCTGGAGAAGGAGATCCACATCTGGGGCGTGGACGTGGTGAGCACGGACCACCCGATGGACCTTCCGATCGGCCGCTTCCTGGGCAAGGGGATGCACGGCCACTGCGACCGCGTGCGCGCCGCGGCCGAGAAGAAGTTCGGCGGGCCGGAGGCCGTTGCGAAGCTGTTCCCCGACGAGGACTACCAGCTCACGCACAACAAGCTGTTCGGCCACAACTGCATGCACATCGAGAACCTGGGCGGCGAGATCAGCGCCCCCGAGATCCAGAACCGCCGCCTGATCATCGGCTGCTTCCCCTGGAAGTTCCAGGGCGGCGAGGCGGCGTTCGCCCGCGTGGTGGCCTTCGACGGGGAGTGGCCGGCAAACCCGTAGGTCCGGACGGCGGCGATCTCAACGCGCGCGGCGGCTGGGGCGGGGCGATTCCGCCTCCCACTCCAGCTCCAGCCGCCCGCCGGCGGGAAGATGGGTCCAGAGCTCCAGCATCCGTTCCCAGGCCGCGCACGCCGCGGCGATCTCGTCGTCTGTCAACGGACGCGGCGGCTGCCCGGGCGGGGTCCACCGGTGCTCGCGCAGGCGCGCGCGCAGCACGGGAGAATCCGCCCCGTGCCCCTGCTCCAGCGCATCGTTGAAGATGCGGACCAGGACCTCGGCTTCGATGATGGTGTCGTGGTTGGCCCGCAGCACATCACGCGATTTCTCCGCCGCGTGCGGTTTCCGGTGCCCGCCCAGGTGCGTCATGCTGTCGAACACCGCCCCGTGCGCGACGCTCCCCCAGAACCCGCGGCGCAGCCCCAGCGCCTGTTCGATGGCCAGGTGCGCCAGGTCGTGCGGGATGGCGAACATGTGGCCCACGCCCTTCACGTGGAAGCGTACGCCGTCGTCGCGCCGGATCACGGTTTCGTATCTGCGCTCGTCCAGCCGGGTGACGGTGAGGTCCATGCGCATGTGCGTACCGTTGTGAGCAGGGCCGGCATCGGGATGCCAGACGGTGTTGCAGGCTGCGGCTGGTCCGGAAGGTAGGCGCGGTGGGGTGGCGTTCCAAACGAGCAGCTGATTATCGGCTGCTCCTTGGAAGTTCTAGGGACGAGAGGCAGCGTTCGCCCGCATGGTGGCGTTCTACGAAGTAGCCGGCAAACGTAGTCCAAAGGGTGGCGCAGGTGCACCACTCGCAACGATACTTTGAAAAGCTTCGTGAACTCCCGTAAGATCCTATCCATAATAGCCTACGGAGGGTGGATCATGGCTAACAGGAACCGCTCAAACGAGCACGAATTAAACATCATCAATGCGTACATCGATACTGCGAAAACGTTTATTCAGCTCAGTAGTGCGGCGCTAATTCTACCCCTGATAATCCAGACGAAACTTCTTGGATTGCGGGAAGGGGCTCCGCTATTTATCGGAATTGAGCGGTGGGCTGTTTTTGGTTCCTGGATTTTTTTCCTGATCGCAATTGCCGCGGGCGCCACGTACCAGCACTACGCCGTAAAATTTGTCGAATACAATTGGAGACCCGATGACACCCATGTCTCGTCCGTGCAAAGGCCGATTATTCTTAAGCACGGTCCGGGTATTGTTTACGGGGTGATGGTGTCAGCCTTTTACCTCGGTGCTATCTGTATCGTCGTGTACTCGTCCAAGATGCTACTGTAGTGACGAGCGCTTCGCAGTTGTCACCTAATATCGTTCAACCAATTCCAACAATTACTTATGTCATCCACACCCATCCTCGTCCGCGTGCAGGCCAAGGGCGGCAAGTTCCTCGGGCCCGACGCGGGCTACTCGCAGGTCACGCTGCGGAACGCGGCATCCGGTGATGTGCTCGCGCAGGGGATCGCCTCGGGCGGATCGGGGAACCTGTTGGAGGCGTTCAACCCGTCGGCCACGCGGCAGGCGGTGGTAACCACGCAGAGCACGGGCGCGCAGAGCCTGCTCTGGCTGTCGGCCATGCCGCCCACCCTACCGGCCGCCGCCGGGCTGCGCGTGAGCCTGGATCTGGCCGCGCCCACGCTGGTACAGTTCACGGCGGAGTCGCTGACCAACGACAAGCCCAACGGCCACTCGGTCACGCAGACGATGTGGGTCACCCCCGGCGCGGACCTGGGCGCCGAGCCGGGGGTGGTGCTGGTGATCCCCGGGCTGATCGTGAACGTCCTCTCCACCACGGTCGAGGAACGCTCGCTGAACGTGACGGCGTGGGTCACCATGATGTGCGGCTGCAAGATCGACCCGACGCTGCCATGGCTGCCCACCGAGTTCGCCGTGACCGCGACCGTCACCGACGCGGAAGGGAACCCGGTGGCGCAGGCGCCGCTCACCTTCGATACCACCAGCACCTTCACCCCCGCGCAGCCGATCGCGCTCCCCGGCGCCGGGACGTACACGCTCGCCGTAAGCGCCGTGCAGCCGGCCGAAGGCAACGCCGGCAGCGCGTCCACCACCATCACCGTTCCCTGATCCCGCGGATGCGCGGAGGGACAGTGCCGCGATGAAACGCTCACGGAAGCACCGCCCCACGCGTCGCATCACCCGTCGCGGCCACGCGCACGCAAGGCGCGAGGGATGGGCCGAGCGCGCGATGTTGTTGGTGGGCGGCATCGTGCTGGCCGGGCTCGGGGTGGAGATGCTCGTTCTGGTGGTGCGGGACCTGATGTCGGGGCGCATGGACATGCGGAGCAAGGGCCAGCCCCGCAGCGAGGCCTGGTACATGTACGCCCGCGAGGAACCGGTCGCGTTCTACGCGATCCAGGCTGCGCTCGCCCTCTTCGGCGCGTTCGTGCTGGTGTTTGCCTGCCAGATGGTTCTGCACTTCTACCGAGAACGCAGGTCGAAACACGCCGCACACCGCCGGGTGTAGCAAGACGGTGGCGCCAGGCGCCGGTCCGCGCACGGATTCGCATCACACCCGATAGCGGCAGGCGAGTGACCATCCCGGGTCCACGATCCCGCAAATCCGCCGGAGCTAGCGGAGAGAGGGCGAAATGAGGGCGTACGTCATCACCACGGGCGTGGTGTTCGGGCTGCTGACCATTGCGCACATCGCGCGGATGATCGCCGAGAGGCCGGGGCTTGCCGAGGAGCCGTGGTACCTCGCCATCACCGCCGCGTCGGCGGCGCTGTGCGCGTGGGCGTTCGTGGTGCTGCGGCGCTCAAGGGCGTGATCCGCCGCGTCCGCCATGTCACTGCCCGCTGGCCTCGCGCGTTCTTGCCGCGACCGCGCAACTCATCGTCCCGCCATAGCCATCCAGAACCACTGATGTCCAGAGTACCCATGCACCACCTCGCCCTCGCCGGGATCGCCGCGCTGCTGGCGGGCGCCGCCTGTTCCGCGCCCACCGGGAGCTCCGCGCCGATCGATGGCGAAAAGTCGTCCGCAAGCAACGTGTTGCCCATCACCCGGCTGCGCGCGGAGCCGTATCCGCTGACGACGAACAGCGGCATCTTCGACTCCGTCCGCGTGGTGATCAGCGACCCGGCCCATTGGCAGCAGACCTGGAGCGACATCTGGAACCGGCACTCGCCCGAGCCGCCGGCGCCGCAGATCGACTTCACCCGCGAGATGTTAGTGGTGGCGGCGCTCGGCGGGCGGAACAGCGGCGGGTACGGCATCCTGGTGGACAGCGCCTACCAGCGCTCCGATCACGTGGAGGTGGTGCTGCGCAAGGAGTCGCCCGGTGCTCGCTGCGCCACGACCGCCGCGCTGACGCAGCCCGTGGACGTGGCGCGGATCCCGGTGACCGGGCAGGCCGTGCGCTTCCGCGAGCGCAGCCTCGTGCACAACTGCAGCTGACCCCGGCGCTCTCCATCCCCCCGGCGGATGAGATTCGCCGCGCGTCCAAGCCAACGCAGGCGGCCGGCACTCCGGGTGCTGGCCGCCTGCGTCTAGAGTCACATCAAAATTGCAAGCGCCGACCTCATCCCGAAGCCCCGGCCGCTGTTGTCGCGGTCGGGCTATTCCTCTCACGCGGCGTTTCTGAGGCTG
>DASSJS010000515.1:0-6587 GCA_035691085.1 Longimicrobium sp. | reverse complement strand
GCTGGGTGCTGGGTGCTTCGGCAGGTGGCGGGACGAGTCACCGGCGCCTCCGAAGTCTCGGCGCGGGTTGAGGTTGCAGGGCGCGGCGGCGCCGCGTCCACCACCCTCTCCCGGTACGGGGGAGGGTCGCGCGCTCTCAGGCGCGGGGAGGGGGCCGCGGCGCGTTCGAAGCGCACCGTCGCCCGAGGATGTAATGATACGGCGCGTCAGCGCTGATGAATCCGCAGTGAAAGGCTTTTCGTGAGTTTCGATGAATCCAGCGCGGCGGCGTGGCTGCGGGGGCATGCGGGCGACGCTCCGCCGGCGTTGATGGCGGCCATGCTGGCCGCTCTCCCCGCGGAAGGCTCCGATTCCGTGGCCGACGCGCTGGCGGAGGGTGCGCTCAGCCTTTACCGCGGGCTGCTGCACACCACGGGCGGCCGAGAGGACGCGCTTCCGCTGCTGGCGGCCGACGCGCTGCTCACCCACGCCCTGCAGGCGCAGGCCGAGGCCGACCCCGACGGGCTCGCCGACTTCGACCGGCGCTGGGGCGCGGGCGGCGCGCTCGCGCTGCTCACGCCCGACTCGCTCGCGTGACCGTGACCGCGCACCGCCTTCCCGCGCCCGCGCCGACGTCATTCGGCGCGGGCGCTTTCTTCTCTGTATGACGATGCTCTCGACGACGTCGATTCTCTCCCTTCGCTGGAGCGGCCGATGAGCGTGGCGCGGCCCGGAGCCTTCGGCGCGCTGGCGGCCGACGTGCGCGGGCTGCCGCGCGGCGCGTGGATCATCTACGCGGGGACGTTCATCAACCGCTTCGGCTCGTTCGTCCTCACCTTCCTCGTCCTCGTGCTCACGCAACGCGGCTTTTCGCCGGCGCAGGCGGGGATGGCGGCGGCCGCGTACGGCGTCGGCAGCCTGGGGGCGGGGATCGTGGGCGGGCAGTTGGCCGACCGCATCGGCCGGCGGCGCACCATCGTGCTGTCGATGTTCTCGTCCGCGGCGGTGCTGGTGGGGCTGTGGCAGGCGCAGGGGCTGGCCCTCACCATCGCCCTGGCCGCGCTCTCCGGGGTCACGGCCGAGATGTACCGCCCCGCGTCGGCCGCGCTGCTGGCCGACGTGACGCCGCCGGGGCGGCGCGTGTCGACGTTCGCGATGTACCGGATGTCGATCAACCTGGGATACGCGATGGGTCCCGCGGCGGCCGGGTTCTTCGCCACGCGCTACCCCGGCGTGGTGTTCCTGGGCGACGCGGCCACCTCGCTCCTCTTCGGCATCCTGGTGCTGTTCGCGGTGCCCAGGAGCGCGGATGACGTGGCCCGCAAGGCGCGCGCGGCGGCGATGACGGCGCCGCGTGTCTCGCTGATCCCCCGCATCCTGGCGGACCATCCGTTCCTGGTGATCCTGGCCGCGTCGCTGGTCTCGCACGTGGTGTATCACCAGGACATCGCCGTGCTGCCGCTGGAGGTGCGGGCGCGCGGGTTCCCGGCCCAGGCGTACGGGGTGATGATGTCGCTGAACGGCCTCACCTGCCTGCTGCTGGAGCTCCCTGTCGCCTCCATCACCTCCCGCCTGCCGCCGTGGCTGCCGATGTCCACCGGCGTGGCGCTGATGGGCGTGGGCCTTGCCCTGACGGCGGTGGCGCCCGGGCTCCCCTGGCTGATGGCGACCGTGGTCGTGTGGACGCTGGGCGAGATCGTGTGGGCGCCCGTGTCGGCCGCGTACGTGGCGGACCTGGCCCCGCGCGAGGTGCAGGGGCGCTACCAGTCCGTATTCGGCCTCACCAGCGCGGCGGGGCTGGTGGTGGCGCCCGCCGTGGGCCCCGCGCTGTACGCGTGGAGCCCGGGCACGCTGTGGACGCTGTGCGCGGTGCTCGGCCTTTGCGCCGCCGCGCTCTGCGCCACGCTTCGGCGTCCGCGCACGGTGGTGGAAGCGGTGCCGGTTTCCTGACCTGGGGAGGGGAGATGAGGATGAAGATCGATCGGATCGCCCGCGCCACGCTCGTCTCGGGTGCCATGGCGCTGTGTGCCTGCGCGCGAGATGCGGATGAGCAGGGCCGGGCGGAGCGTGACACCACCGTCGCCCAGCCGCCGGCGGCGCGGCTGGATACTTCAGGCCCGGCACCGGCCGCGCCTCCATCGGCCGACGCGGCCGGCGAGTTTTCAAGCTGGGTGCTGCGGGCGGAGGGGATCGGGCCGGTGCGCGTGGGGATGACGGTGGCCGAGGCGGACCGCGCCGTGGGCGGGCTGGACCGCATCAACGGGCTGGAGCCGTGCGACTACGTGCGGCCCCGGCGCGGCCCCGCCCACGTGTCGCTGATGGTGGAGGACGGCCGCGTGGTGCGCGTGGACGTGAGCGACAGCGCGAGCGTGGCCACGGCCAGCGGCGTGCGCCTGGGCCACCCCGAGGCGGCCGTCCGCCAGGCGCACCCCGATGCCCGCGTGCTGCCGCACAAGTACGACAACCGCGGCCACTACGTGGTGGTGATCCCCGGCGCCCCCGCCGACACGCTGCACCGCATCGTCTACGAGACCGACGGTCGCGTGGTCACCCGCATGCGCGGCGGCGTCTACCCCGCCGTCGAGTACGTGGAGGGCTGCTCGTGACGCGCGAGACGCGGTATCATCGGCGGAGTGGCGGGGTCGCTTATGATAAGCGACTTGGCGATGATGGGTGATGATCGGGGCTGCGCCGCGAGATTGGTTTTCCGGGAAGGAACCGGGATACCCATCTCCCCTGCCGCATGGGTCACTTCTTCCGCTTTCCCGCTCCACGCGCCGTCTTTGGCTGCGACGCTCTGGAAACCGTGGCCAACGCCTGGGGTGAAACACCAAACGCGACGAGCACCGACCCGATGGGACGATAGTAGACGCTTCTTCCCTCGGCTCGCGTCCTGATCACGACCCGGTGGGCACTGAGCCTCTCCACGAACTGGCTTGCCGCCGATTGCGAGTATTTCAGGATGCGCGCGGCGTCCGTCACGCGGAATTCCGGGTCCGCGCCGCCAAAGGCTCCGATGATTCTGCCCAGCGAGGCGAAGTCGCCCTCGCCGATCTGCCGATGGAGTATGAGGGCGTAGTCGGTGCTTACCGCCCGGACGATCGCGGACGTCGTCATCGGCTGCGCGCCGTGCAGCCCCAGCTCGCGTTCGGCCGCGTCGCCCAGCAGCCGGAGGAAGTTGCGCAGGTCGCCCTGGTAGAGCCGGTACAGCTCCGCCGCGGCCGCGGGCTCCACCGGGGCCACACGGCGTTGGCCCGGCAGCGCGAGGTGCTCGTACCGGCGTTGCAGCAGCTGCTCGATCTGCCGGGGCTCGAGCGGCTGCAACGTCTCGGCGGCGGGAAAGATGCCGCTCACCTGCGTGTAAACGCGGAAGACGTCATCCTCGATCCCGAGCGCTCCCACGAAGATCCAGTGGGCGCCTTCCAGCAGGAGGTAGTCTCGCAGGTCCCGCATCAGGACGGCCGTGGCCGCGGGATCCTCCAGGTTTTCCATGTTGTTCACGTGCAGGAGGATGGGCGCCCCAAGCTCATCCCGCAGGTGTGCGATGGCCTGCCCCAGGTGTTCGTAAAGCGAATCGGTGGGCGCTTGCGGGGCGACATAGCTGCGGCTGACGCCCACGCCAAAGCCGTGGAGAGTGGCGGAGCCGCCCACCAGCTCGGCGCCTTCGAGGAACCGCGCCGTACGTTCCCAGAATTCCCTGTTCTTGCCGCTCAGCCCCGACGCTGACCGGATCCGGGCGAGCATGCGGAGCGAATCGGCCACGAACGTCAGCCGGGTGCTGTCGGAGGTGATCCGGATCGGATGTTCGTAGGTGACCACACCCTCCCGGGTCATCTCGGACTTGATCCAGTTCACGAAGCTGGTCTTGCCCACGCCCGCCGCGCCCTGGACGATCGTCCGGCTGGCGGGATCACTCAGGATGCGGCGCCGGACCCGGAGCGACTCTTCCTCGCGCCCCACGAACAGCGACACGGGATGGCTGGGGTCTCCCGCGCGCAGCTCGTTCTGGAAGAACGGGCTGCTGCGGAGGCCGTAAGGGTTCCAGAGGTTGGGAACTCCGCCGGCGGATGCGGTTCGCGACATATCATCGGCTCCTTTAAAGATGTGCTTATGATAAGCAAGCTGCTTATCATAAGCAATCACGTTAATCGGGCGATGATAGATCGGGCGCAGGGCCCAAAGATCCGGGGTGAGCTCAATGGCGGGTTTGCATTGCCCGGCGTGGAGAGGCATCTTGATGCCCGTTCCACGCCGCTACCCGAGCTTACCCAGACACGCCCCCATCGCACCCGTGCCGGACGACCTGATCACCGCGCTCCAGCAGGCCCGCGTGGCCGAGAAGGAGCACGCGCTGTTCTACCGCGCGCTGGCCGCCGCCGCCGAGGACCGCGCCGACGCGGCGCTCAGCGAGCGCTTCAACGAGCTGCACGCCGACGAGCAGCACCACCTCTCGCGCCTTACCGCGCGCCTGCTGGAGCTGGGCGCCACGCCGGACGACCTGCACCCCTCGCTCGAGGCGGCCGGGATCGACGGGTGGGAGGATGCCGCCCGTGCGCGTGAGGACGAGGAAGTCAGCCGCTATGAGGCACTCCTGGCCGCCGGCACGGCCGACGCGCAGACCGCGGCGCTGCTGCGCGAGATATTGGACACCGAGCGGCACCACGCCGCGGAGCTGGGGGGCAAGTGGACAGCGGCCTGAACCTGGGGCTCACCGGCAAGAACGCCGTGGTGAGCGGCGCGTCGCGCGGCGTGGGCCGCGCCACCGCGCTGATGCTGGCGCGCGCCGGCTGCAACGTGGGCGTGGGCTTTCTGAGCCGCGAGGCCGAGGCCAACGAGGTGGCCGGCGAGGTGCGCAAGCTGGGCCGCCGCTCGTACGCGCAGGCGGGCGACATCTCCACCCCGTGGGGCGCCGAGCTCCTCTTCGAGCGCGCGCTGGTGGAGTTCGGCGGCGTGGACATCTTCGTGGGCAACGCGGGCATCTGGGTGCCCGACGACGTGTCCATCGCCGACATGACCGACGAGCAGTGGGCGCAGACGCTGCGCGCCAACCTGGAGTCGGTGTTCTACACGGTGCGCCTGGCCTCGCGCTTCGTGGCGCCCAACGGCCGCATCGTGCTGGTCTCCTCCACCGCCGGCCAGCGCGGCGAGGCCTACCACGCCGACTACGCGGCCAGCAAGGGCGCCATGATCGCGCTCACCAAGAGCGTGGCGGTGGAGCTGGCGCCCCGGGGGATCACGGTGAACTGCGTGGCGCCGGGGTGGATCGACACCGAGATGGTGGAGAAGCCGATGTCCGCCGGCCGCGCGCGCATCGAGGCGGGGATCCCGCTCGGCCGCATCGCCACCGCCGACGACGTGGCGGGGCCCATCGTGTTCCTCTGCTCGCAGCTGGGGCGCCACGTGACCGGCGAGATCCTGAACGTGAACGGCGGGAGCGTGCTCTGTGGCTGACCGGCTTCCCCGCGTGCTGCTGCTGGCCACCGGCGGCACCATCTCCATGCGCCGCGACGCGCAGGCGGGCGGCGCCGTCCCCCGGCTCACCGGGCAGGAGATCCTCGAGGCGGTGCCCGGGATCGAGAAGGTGGCCGAGCTGGAGGTGCGCGAGTTCGGGCGCTTTCCCGGCCCGCACATGACCATCGAGCGGATGTGGGAGCTGCGCGACGCCATCCTGGACGCGCTGTCGCACGGCATCCACGGCATCGTGGTCACCCACGGCACCGACACGGTGGAGGAGACCGCGTACCTGCTCGACCGCTCGCTCCCCGCCGAGGTGCCGGTGGTGATCACGGGCGCCATGCGCAACGCCAGCGAGCTGAGCTGGGACGGCCCCGCCAACCTGATGAGCGCGGTGGAGGTCGCCGCGTCGCCGGAAGCGCGCGGCCGTGGAACCATGGTGGTGATGGACGAGGAGATCGTGCAGGGTGCCGAGGTGGTGAAGACGCACACCGAGCAGGCGGGCACCTTCCGCTCCCCCAACTGGGGCCCGCTGGGGATCACCGACACTGGGCGGGCGCTGTTCTACCGCGAAAGCCGCCGCAGGCCCACGCTGAGCCCGCGCGCGCTGGTCACCCCGGTGGACCTGATCAAGATCGTGGCCGGCGCCGACTCGCGGCTGGTGGAGGCCAGCCTGGACACCGGCGCGCACGGCGTGGTGATCGAGGCGATGGGGCGGGGAAACGTGCCGCCCGCCGTGCTCCCCGGCATCCGCCGCTGGATCGAGGCGGAGAAGCCGGTGATCGTCGCGACGAGATCGTCCCGCGGGCGCGTGCTCGACACCTACGCCTACGAGGGCGGCGGCCACCAGCTGCGCGAGATGGGGTGCATCTTCGCCGACCACCTCACCGGGCAGCAGGCGCGCATCGAGGTGAGCCTGGCGCTGGGCGTGTACGGCAACGACATCCGCCGCGTTCGCGAGACGGTGGAGGCGGGGCGCTACGCAACGTGAGGTGACCGCATGGCGAAGATCCGGATCGACCAGGGTGAACTGGAGATGGCGCTCAGCAGCGGCGACGGGCTGCAGCACTGGTTCCTGGACCGCCAGACGGGTGAGATCTACTTCGTCAGTGACGACGAGATGAGCTACTCGCGCGGGTTGGACGACGAGGAGG
>DASSJS010000514.1:0-7762 GCA_035691085.1 Longimicrobium sp. | reverse complement strand
AACGTCCGCGTTCGCCGCGCTTGCGGCGATCGCGGTTTTTCGTTGGCGCGATTCCTGAGCGCAGCCCCGCACCGGCGTCTGGAGCCGCAACGCGACGACGGGGAGCCTCGCACGTCGTGACCGCGAATTGGTTCGTCCGGCCTCGACCCGGCCGGCGGACCGCAAGAACGCACGCAGAAGGTACATGAACCGAATCCGGAAGCTCGCCGCCGTCTTCATCGTCATCGCCACCGCCCTCGCCGCGCCGGCGCACGCGCAGACGCCCGGGCTCACCGCCGCGCGCCGCGCCCGCGTCGATTCGCTGCTGGCGCGGATGACGCTGGAGGAGAAGGTGGGGCAGATGACGCAGCTTACGGTGGCCGCCTTCACCACGCGCGACACGCCGCACCGCGACAGCATCCGCCTGGACCCGGCCAGGCTCCGCGAGGGGATCGTCAACCGCCACATCGGCTCCATCCTCAACACCGAGCAGGGCGCGCTCACCGTGGAGGGGTGGCACGCCGCCATCCGCCAGATCCAGCAGATGGCCATGCGCGAGACCCGGCTGGGCATCCCCGTCCTGTACGGGATCGACTTCGTGCACGGGGCCAACTATACGCGCGGCGGCACCATCTTCCCGCAGAACCTGGCGATGGCGGCCACCTTCGACACCGCGCTGGCCCGCCGCGCGGGCGAGATCACCGGCGACGAGGCGTACGCGTCGGGCCTGCCGTGGAACTTCGCCCCCGTGCTGGACGTGGGCCGCCAGCCGCTGTGGCCGCGCTTCTACGAGACCTTCGGCGAAGACCCGTGGCTGGCCTCGCTCCTGGGCGCGGGCCAGGTCGAGGGGATGCAGCGCGGCGGACGCGTCGCCGCCACGATGAAGCACTATCTCGGCTACTCCAACCCTCGCTCCGGGCACGACCGGACCCCCGCGTACATGAGCGTGCGCGAGGTGCGCGAGAGCTACCTCCCCCCCTTCGCCGCCGCGGTGCGCGCCGGCGCGCGCGCGGTGATGGTCAACAGCGGCGAGATCGACGGCGAGCCGCTGCACGCCAGCCGCTACTGGCTCACCGATGTGCTGCGCGGCGAGCTGGGCTTCGATGGCGTGATCGTGACGGACTGGAGCGACATCATCTACCTCAACACCCGCCACCACGTGGCGCCCACGCTGAAGGACGCGGTACGGATGGCGGTGCAGGCGGGGATCGACATGAGCATGACCCCCACCGACTACCAGTTTTACGACGACCTGATCGCCCTGGTCCGCGAGGGTGCGATCCCGGAGAGCCGCATCGACCAGTCGGTGCGGCGCATCCTGATGCTGAAGGCCGAGCTGGGGGTGTTCGACCACCCGTTCCCCGACGCGGCCGCCGCCAGCCGCGTGGGGAGCGAGGCGTCGGCCGCCGTCAGCCGCCAGGCCGCGCGCGAGGCCATCACGCTGCTCAAGAACGACGGCGGCGTTCTGCCGCTGCGCAAGGACGCGCGGATCCTGCTCACCGGCCCCGCGGCGCACAGCCTCACCGCATTGAACGGCGGATGGACCTACACCTGGCAGGGCGCCGACGCCAGCCACTACCCCGACGGCCCGCGCACGCTGCTGGAGGCGATGCTGAAGCGCGCCCGCGACGTTCGCTACCTCCCCGGCAGCGCCTTCACCGACACCATGGACGCCGCCTCCGCGGCCCGCGCCGCGCGCGACGTGGACGTGGCGGTGATCGCCATCGGCGAGGACGCGTACGCCGAGACGCCGGGGAACATCGACGACCTGACCCTCCCCGAGCCTCAGCTTCGTCTCGTGGAAGCGATCCAGGCGACGGGGACGCCGGTCGTCCTCGTCCTGGTGGAAGGCCGCCCGCGCGTCATCCATCGCATCGCCGACCGGGCGCGGGGGATCGTGATGGCGTACTGGCCGGGGATGCAGGGCGGCGAAGCGCTGGCCGAGGTGCTGTTCGGCGAGGTCAACCCGAGTGGAAAGCTGCCGTTCACCTATCCCCGCAACGTGAACCAGCTCGTCCCGTACGATCACCGGAACACCGACGAGATCGGCCCCGACGGGCCCACCGGCTTCCGCCCGCAGTGGCCATTCGGCACCGGCCTCAGCTACACCACCTTCGCGTACGCGGACCTGAAGGCCAGCCTTCCCGTCCTCCGGCATGGCGGCGAGCTGCGCGTGACCGTGAACGTGCGCAACACCGGGCCGCGCGAGGGGACGGAAACGGTGCTCCTCTACACGCATCAGCGCTTCGCCCAGCTCACGCCGGCGGTCAGGCGCCTGCGCGGCGTTCAGCGCGTGACGCTGAGGCCCGGCGAGAGCCGCGCGGTGGCGTTCACCCTCTCCGCGCCGGACCTGTCGTACGTGGGGCGCGACGGGAAGCCGGTTTACGAGGCGGGGATGTTCGACGTGATGGTGGGCGGCCTGACCACCTCGTTCGAGTACGGAGGTCCGTTCTCGGGGCTGGTCACCTTCGGCGGGGGGATGGGACGATGAGCGGAGACGCGCGCTACGAGCGGATGCCGTACCGCCGCTGCGGGCGGAGCGGGCTGAAGCTGCCGGCCATCTCGCTGGGCCTGTGGCACAACTTCGGGAGCGTCGATCCCTTCGAGAACGCGCGGGTGATGGTGCTGCGCGCCTTCGACCTGGGCGTCACGCACTTCGACCTCGCCAACAACTACGGCCCCGCACCCGGCAGCGCGGAGGAGACGTTCGGGCGCATCCTCAAGCGCGACCTGGCCGGCCACCGCGACGAACTCATCATCTCCACCAAGGCGGGCTACCGGATGTGGCCCGGCCCGTACGGCGACGGCGGGTCGCGGAAGTACCTTCTCAGCAGCCTGGACCAGAGCCTGGGCCGGATGGGGATCGACTACGTGGACGTCTTCTACCACCACCGGCCGGACGTCGACACGCCGATCGAGGAGAGCATGGGCGCGCTGGAGCAGGCGGTGCGGCAGGGGAAGGCGCTGTACGCCGCGGTGTCGAACTACGGCCCGGAGCAGACGAGGGAGGCCGCGCGCATCCTGCGCGAGTCACGGACGCCCTTCGTCCTCCATCAACCAAAGTACAGCATGTTCGAGCGCAAGCCGGAAGAAGGATTGTTCGGCGTGCTCGAAGAAGAGGGGCTCGGCGCGATCGTCTTCTCCCCGCTGGCGCAGGGGCTTTTGACCGACCGCTACCTCGGGGGGATTCCGGAGGATAGCCGCGCCGCGCGGCCGACGGGATTCCTGCAGCGCGAGCAGGTGACGGACGAACGGATCGCGCAGGTGCGGCGGCTGAATGGCATCGCACAGGCGCGCGGGCAGAGCCTGGCGCAGCTGGCGCTCGCCTGGGTGCTGCGGCAGCCGGCCGTCACCAGCGCGCTGATCGGCGCCAGCCGCGTGGAGCAGCTCGAGGCCAACGTCGCGACGATCGATCGCCTGGAGCTGTCGGATGACGAGCTGCGGGCGATCGAGGCGGTCTTGTCGCCGTCCGCGTCACCCGCGGCGTGACGGCGGTGCCCCGGGCGTCGGTGTGGCGTGGCGATCAGCACCACGCCACAGCTACGCGGTTTCCGTGTCGGCCGGGAGCCAGAAGGAGAAGGTCGCACCCTCGCCCGGCTCGCCCGACACGGTGAGCTCGCCGTCCAGGAGGCGGGCGATCAGCCGGCTGATCGCCAGGCCCAGGCCATGCCCGCTCGCCTGCTCGGTGGAATGCAGCCGGTGGAACTCGCCGAAGATGCGCTCCCGCGCGCCGGGCGGAATTCCGGGGCCGCTGTCGCGTACGTGAGCCGCGGCCCACCTCCCCGGCCTGGGTGGGGCGTCGCCCGCATCCCTTTCGACGGAGAGCGTGATGCGGCCGGGAGCGGGCGTGTACTTGATCGCGTTGGAGAGGAGGTTGCCGAGCACTTCGCGCACCCGGATGGGATCGGTGGTGACCGGCACCACCTCCCTGCCGCCCTCCCACGCCAGCACGTGCCCCGCGGCCTCGGCGGCGCCCCGATGGTCCTCCAGCGCCTCCGCGGCGACCTCCGCGAGGTCCACCGGCTTCCGGTGCACGGGAAGCCCGCCGCTTTCCGCCAGCGACAGGTCCAGCAGGTCGGTGATCATCGCCAGCGCGTCACGGATCCCGCGGCGAACGCCGGCCACCAGCTTCACCTGCTCGGGGAGGAGCCTGCCGCGCAGCTCCAGCTCCAGGAGCTGCGCGTATCCATCCGCCGTGCCGAGCGGGTTCTTGACGTCGTGGGTCACGCCACGAAGCAGCCGGGTGCGCGCCTCCGTCGCGTGCGTGACGGCGAGCAGGAGCTTCTCCTGGGCGAGCGTGGCGTTCCTCGCCTCGGTGGTGTCGCGCAGCACCACCGTGTACACCCGCTCACCCCCCACCTCCAGCTTGGAGATGGAGGCCTCGGCGGGGAACTCCTCGCCGTTCTTGCGGCGCCCCGAGATCTCCTGCCGGTGCCCCATCCGCCGCGCGGCGTCGGACGACTCGCCGAAGGTGCGGACGTGCTTTTCGTGCACGGCACGGGCGCGTTCGGGGAGGAGCGCGGTGAGCGGCTGGCCCACGATCTCGCTCTTGCCGTAGCCGAAGATGTGCTCCGCCCCCTCGTTGAAGAGGATGATCCGCTGGGTCTCGTCCACCGAGATGATGGCTTCGGCGGCGATGGAGATGATGCGCGAGAAGCGCTGCTCCGAGAGCTCCGCGGCCGCGAGCGCGCGCTTCGCCTGCCGCATCAGGCGCGAGTTCTCGATGGCGATCGCGACGCGCGCGGCCAGGTCTTCGCCGAGCACCAGGTCGCGGGGGGTGAACGAGTCGCCGTGGTTGGGGCTGACGTAGGTGATCGCGCCCAGCACCTCACCCCGCGCGAGGAGCGGGATGGTCATGAACGAGCCGATCTCCAGCTCGCGGAGGACGGCGAGGTTCTCGGGCGAGCGGGCCGCCGCCACGAGCATTTCATCGGTCACCGGAAATACGACCTGGCTCCGCCGGGTCCGGATGGCCGACGGAACGCCGAGCGGATCGTCGCGCAGCGGGGGCCACCCCTCCAGGAGCTGCTCCGCCAGCTGCTGCTGGCCCGGGTCGGGGTGGATGATCGCCAGCCGCCGCATGTGGCCGGATTCCTGGAGGTCCACGATGCACCAGGAGCCCAGGTGCGGAAGGGAGAGCCGCGCGACGGTCTCGAGCGTCGTCTCCACGTCCAGCGAATCGGCCAGCAGCCGGGTGGCCTCCACCAGGAAGGAGAGGTCCCGCTCGCGGGTGGGCGGCCGGCGATCGGTGGGTGAGGTCACGGAACGGATGATTGGAGGCCAGTGCCCGTGCGCGGTTCACCGGCCCGGCCGCGCGCCAGCGAGTGCGCCCTCCCCGTGCTACCCGAAGGATGCATGATTCGGTCTCCTTGCCGCCGCGCCACTCGGCTCGCAGGGTGCGCGCGGCTGGGGCGGCGGCATCGGTGCGGGGGAGGGGCAACGGCTCCCGCGGCTCGCGGTCGCCTTCCTACCTCCCCCAACGGTTTTCGGGGCGGCCGGATTTCGCGGGCGGCGTACCCGTCCGCGAAATCCGGAAGCGGCGCCGCGGCCGGCGGCATGGGGCCGCCGCCCGCCGGGCCGGCTACTTCCCGGCTTTCTCGCCGCGGCGCGAGGCCTCGCCCGCGCCCTCGCCCTCCCCCTCGATCAGGTGCTGGAAGAAGCGGTGGCTCTTCCGCCCGGAGCGGACCGTGTCGGGGCCGCGGGCGTAGGCGTTCCGCCCAAACGAGGCGTGCCACCAGCGCGCCAGCCCCGACGCCCAGCGCGGCGGGGAATAAGCGGTCACCCGGTGCGGTGCTTCGGGGGGGAAGACGTTGGTGCTGGGCGAGGGGAGCGTGTCCCGGGGAGCGTCGGACGGTGTCATGGAGCCTCGTTCTGCCGTGAGGTCCTGCCCCGGCCGTCGTGGAAGGCAGCCGGTCCATCTACCCGTACACCCCGTTCCGGAAAGGGTCCGGCCGGGTTCTCCGGGGTCTGTGAAGATCATCGTGCGCCGCTGCCTGCCTACCCGCCGGAATCCGCTTCCCGCACCCAGCCGGCGCGCTCCCCGCCCGCCTCCGCCGACGGTGCGGCGCGGCAGAGCTGCTCCAGGAGGCCGATCTGCCGCTGCTGCATCAGGACCAGCTCGGCCCACCCGCGCTCGCGCAGGTCGTCGAGCTTGTCGTGCAGGGAGCGCAGCTCGATCTCGGACTTGAGGTTCACCTCGTAGTCGAGCGCCGCGTCGAGCCGGTCCTTGCTGCTGTGCCGGTTCTGCGACATCAGGATGACCGGCGCCTGCAGCGCCGCCACCATCGAAAGGACCAGGTTCAGGAGAATGAAGGGAAAGGGGTCGAACGGGCGTCTTCCCGTGGCCAGCATCCACGAGTTCAGCGCCAGCCATCCCACCAGGCAGGCGATGAAGCCCAGCACGAACGGCCACGATCCCCCGAAGGCGGCGATCCGGTCGGCCATGCGCTCGCCGAAGCGGCGGGCGCCGGTGAACTCCTGGTTGGTGTCGCGGGTCACCGGAGCGCGCGTGAGCACGTGCTCGATCACCCGCCGCTCGCTGCTGGAGAGACTGTCCCACTCCCTGCGCAGCACTCGCTTGGCCAGCTCCTGCGGTTCCACGGACATGGCGGCACACGGGGCGAAAGGGGAGCGGGAGAACCGCCCGGCGGCGCACCCGCCCCGGCGAGCGGTTCATGCGGACGTCACATCGTCACGGCCGTGGCCGAGGGCGTCGCCGCCCTCCGGCTCGGCCCGGTGGATCAGCGAAGCGCGACCCTCCGGGCGGCGATCGTATCACACGTGGCGCGGGAGGTGGATGGTGAAGGTGGTGCCGCGCTCTTCCGACGACTCCACGTCGATCCGCCCCTTGTGCGCGTGCACGATCCGCTCGGCGATGTACAGCCCCAGCCCCAGGTTTCCGGCCGGCCCGGCCGCGGCGGCGCCCACGGGGTCGCGCGGCTTCATGGGGTTGAAGATCCCGTTCAGCTGATCGCCGGGGATCGCGGGGCCGCGGTTGTGCACGGCCACCGTGATCTCGTCGTCGTTGCCCTGCACGTCCACCCGCACCACCGTTCCCGCGGATCCGTGCTCCAGCGCGTTCCCCACCAGGTTGGTGAGCGCCTGGGTGATCCGCGCGCAGTCCCACTCGCCCCGCTGCGCGCCGCGCGTGTCCACCTGGAGGACTCGGTCGGGGTGGGCCGCGGCCATCTCGTCCACCACGTCGTGCACCACCTTGGCCATGCTCATGTCGGCGCGCACCACCGGGATCCCCCCGCCCAGCCGGCTGCGGGTGAAGTCGAGCAGGTCGCCCACCATGTGGATCATGCGCTCGGAGCTGCTGGCGATGCGCGCGGTGAGCGTGAGCGTGGGCTCCTCCAGCGCCTGCGTGTCGAGCATGAACCTGGCCGACGTGCTCACCGCCCCCAGCGGCGTGCGCAGGTCGTGCCCCAGGATGGCCAGGAACATCTCCTTGGAATGCTCCAGCTCTTCGGTGTAGCGCGAGATCGACTCGGCCAGCGACTGGTCGATGGCCTCGTTGAAGCGGGTCAGGTCGTCCAGGTCGGCGGGCCCCAGCTCGCCCTGGCCCTGGGCCCACAGCCGGATCACGCTGGCGCGCAGGGCGCGGTACTCCGAGACCATCTGCTCCACGGTGAAGCCGCTCTCGGCGCGCCCGGCCCCGTGCTCCTCGGCGGCCGTGGGCTCGTCCTCGCCGTCGTCGGGCGCGTGCCCCTTCGACTTCGCCGCCTGCGCGGCGCCGCCCTGCGCGGTCCGCAGGTCGGCCGCGATCACCGTGAGCATCTCG
>DASSJS010000513.1:0-8435 GCA_035691085.1 Longimicrobium sp. | reverse complement strand
GCGGTGCCGCGGAAGAACTCCTCGTGCAGCTTGGTCAGCTCGCGCGCCACCGCCACGCGCCGCGCCGGCCCGCACGCGAGGGCGAGGTCTTCCAGCAGCTTCGCCACGCGGTTGGGGGATTCGTAGAGCACCACGGCGCGCGGGCTGGCGGCGATCTCGTCCAGCAGCTCGGCGCGCTCGGGGCCCTTGCGCGGGGGGAAGCCGAGGAAGGTGAAGGTCTCGGCCTCGATCCCGGACGCCACCAGCGCCGCCAGCAGGGCGGAGGCGCCGGGGATGGGGATCACCTCGAAGCCGGCGTCCACCACCTCGCGCACGATGCGGGCGCCGGGGTCGGAGAGGAGCGGGGTCCCCGCGTCGCTCACCAGCGCGACGGACTTCCCCTCGCGCAGCATGGCGACCACGGTGCCCGCGCGGCCGGCCTCGTTGTGCTCGTGCGCGCTCATCAGCCGCGTCTGCGCGCCGATGTGGCGCAGGAGGATCCCGGTGCGGCGCGTGTCCTCGGCCAGCACCACGTCGGCGGCGCGCAGCAGCTCGGCCGCGCGCTGCGACAGGTCGCCCAGGTTGCCGATGGGGGTGCTGACCACGTACAGCGGCACGCCGCCTCTTCCGTCTGGCAGGATGATGGATGGTGCACGCGAACGCCCGCCGCGCGTGCAGGTGTTACGCCAGCGAGCCGCAAGGTAGCCTCTCCCCGCGTTCGCGCGCGACGGCGCCCGCACCCGGGCGGTGCACTCCGCACCAAACGAGTGCGCCCCAACAATCGTCCCCAAACAATCATCCCCATGCCGGGCAACCGCTTAGCGGATGCCCGCAAGGTGGCTTGATCCATGCCAAAACATCCGGCGACCCCCCGCTCCATGGCATACGCAATTCGTCCCCAAACACCAGCCAGGAGAGCCGTCCCCCCCACCGGGACCCGTTCGCCCGCGCCGGTCGAGGCGAACCGAACGGATGCAGCACGGCTGTCTTGCCCGTGACGCGCCCCGCGCCACGCGCCCTCCCCTACCCCACCACCGGAGGACGTACCCATGAGAGCACGGCTTGCGCTGGCCCTGTCCGCGTCGTTCGCCCAGGCCGCCTGGCAGGGCGACGACATCACCCCGACCGCGGCCCGGTCGATGAACGCATCCCAGGCGCAGGAACACCTGCTGACGCTGGTGCCCGAGGCCGCGCTGACGCACGGCCAGCAGACCCTTCTGTCCACCATCCGCGGCCGCGCCAGCACCGCCGAGGTGCACCTGGCCCGCGTCGCCGCCGCGCCGGGCGGCCAGCTGCGCGGCGGCGGCGCCATCCGCCTGGCGGTTGCCCCGGGCGTGAACGTGGTGGCGCTCCCGCAGCACCTCCAGCAGCGCGGCGACGACGACCTGTCGTGGTCGGGGCCGGTGCAGGGCGGCGGGTGGGCGCAGCTGGTGTACATGCAGGGCGGCGTGACCGCCACGGTGACGGTGGGCGGCGCGCAGTACGCCATCGAGCCGCTGGGCGGCGGGCTGCACGCGGTGTCGCGCATCGACCAGGGCGGCTTCCCGCAGGAGCACCCGGCCGGCAACTTCTCCGGGGTGCTGGTGGACAACGACCGCTTCGGCGGCGCCGCGGCCCGCAACCCGAACGACGGGGCGATCGGGATCCAGGCCGTCAGCACGCAGAACGTGCTGGTGGTGTACACCGCCTCGGCCGCCAGCGCCGCGGGGAACATCGCCAGCAAGATCCAGCTGGCCGTGGACGAGACCAACCAGAGCTACGCCAACAGCGGGATCCAGATCAGCATGACCCGCGTGTACACCGGCCAGGTCACCTACAGCGAAAGCGGCCGCTCGTTCGGGCAGCACGTGAGCGCGCTGCAGGGCACGACCGACGGGCTGATGGACAACGTGCACACGCTGCGCAACACCTACGCGGCCGACATCGTGGTGCTGGTGGTGAACGACAGCGAGGCATGCGGGCAGGCGGCGGCCATCCGGGCCACGGCCAGCTCGGCCTTCGCGGTGGCGCACTACAGCTGCATCACGGGCTACTACTCGTTCGGCCACGAGATCGGCCACCTGCAGGGCGCCCGGCACGACCGCTACGTGGACGGCAGCACCAGCCCGTTCTCGTACGGCCACGGCTACATCCCGCCCTCCAAGGGGTGGCGCACGGTGATGGCGTACGGGAACAACTGCGCCAACTGCACCCGCGTGCAGTACTGGTCGACCCCCCTGCGCACCTATCCCCCCACCGGCGAGGTGCTGGGCACGGCCACGTACGAGGACAACGCGCGCGTGCTGAACGGCACCGCCGCCACCGTGGCGGCGTTCCGCTAGGCCGGTCCGCCGGAAGGCGGGAGCGAGAAGGGGCGGAGCCGCCGTGGCTCCGCCCCTTCGTTTGTTGCCTCTGCGTGTCGACGCGCCGACGCGGCTACAGCGCCAGCGCCCACGGCAGCCGGTGGAAGAAGCCGTGCTCGGCCAGGACGAAGCGGCTGTCGCGCGCGGTCTTCTCCACGGTGGCCGCGGGGTCCACGCCGTGGTAGTCCGAGGCCACGATCAGCACCTCGGTGACCCACGCGGCCACGCCGTCGGTCAGCCCGGCGGGAGTGGCCACGGGGTCGCCACTGATGCGGCCCTCGTCGGTCACGTTGAAGGCGGCCACGCACGGATGCTGCTGCGCCGCCGCGTCCTGCCCGCGGCGGAGGAGGCCCAGCGCCGTCTCGCGCCCGGCCGTCTGGCTCACCTCGCGCAGCACGCCGCCCACGATGCGGCGGTACAGGTCCACGAACCCCGGCCCGGCCTGCACCGGCATCTCGGCGAACGCGGGGTACGGCGTGGCGCGCAAGCCGGCGCGGCTGAACTCCTCGCGCAGGAAGTCGCCCACGGTGGTGTTTCCGTCGCGGTCGGTGAACCACCCCGCGCGGTAGCCGCCGTCCTCGAAGCTGAGGTAGTGGCAGCGCCCGCCGTCGGACAGCTCCAGCACGCCGCTGAAGCGCCGGTCGCGCAGCGTGGGGAAGAGCTGGTCGGGCCGGGTGGTGTCGATGGGCGCGTCGAACTCCACGGGCGGGTTGAGCAGGGTGGCGATCATGGCCTGCAGCTGCGCCTCGGGGGCGCCGTAATAGCCGATCTGGCCGCCCTCGCCGCGCTCGCTCTCGGTGCCCACCACGCGGATCAGCTCGCTGAGCGCGATGGGGCCGCGCTGGCCGGGCTGGATGCGCGCGGAGTTGAACGGCTCGCCGTTGCGCAGGAACACCAGGTAGCAGCGCTCGCCCAGCTGGATGGCCACGTACCCCGAAACGCGCCCCGAGCGGTCGCGCTTCCCGTCGCCCAGGATGCCGGGAAGGCTGACGTAGCTGAGCTTGGTCCGCGGGAGGAACGCGGCGTCGTGCGGGAACTGGTAGATCATCCCGTGGCGGGCCCGGAAGCGAGTGCGGTCGGTGGAAAGCCACACCAGCACGTACACGTTGCGTGCCGGTGCGCAAGTCGTTGCGCCGCAACGCGCTTGCACGGAAACGTCCGGAGGGCGCGGGGCAATCGGCAAGAGGGACGGGCAAAATGCGGGAGAGGAAGTGCTGGGTGCTGGGTGCTGGGTGCTGGGTGCTGGGTGCTGGGTGCTGGGTGCTGGGTGCTGGGTGCCGGGCTGAGTGTCCCACGGTCCCAAAATGCTGAAGTCCTGAGCCATGGGCGGCGACGCGCGCCGGCCAAGACTCAGGACTTCACGGACTTATACATTCGCGCCGGTGCCCGCACTCAGCACTCAGCACTCAGCACTCAGCACTCAGCACTCAGCACTCAGCACTCAGCACTGCCGTTCTTACGCGGCTGCGCCGTTCAGGTGCTGCTTGAGCTTGTTCTCCAGCGCCATCTTGGGGACCGCGCCCACCAACTGGTCCACCACCTTCCCCTCCTTCAGGAACAGGATGGTGGGGATGGAGCGCACGTTGAACTGGGTTGCGGTGCGCTGGTTGGCGTCCACGTCCAGCTTGCCCACCGTCACCTTGCCCTGGTACTCGTCGGCGATCTGCTCCACGAAGGGCGCCACCAGCCGGCACGGCCCGCACCAGGTTGCCCAGAAGTCCACCATGCTCAGCCCGGCCCCGCCCGTGACGTCGGCGAAGTTCTGGTCGGTGAGCGTCACCACATTCGCGCTGTCGGCCATTTCAACATCCTTCCTGTCTGTGGTAGCCGCGCCGCCCCTTGCGGGCTAGCTTCACCGGCTGCCGTTTCAGTTCTGCAAAAATCGTAAACCTTGCCCCAACAACGAGAACCGAATGTCCGAGCATCTTCTGCACCACGTGGGAATCGCCGTGCACTCGCTGGACGAATCGCTCGCTCTCTTCGAATCTATCACCGGCGGCAAGGGTCACGGCCGCGAAGTCGTGGAAAGCCAGGGCGTGGAGGTCGTCTTCATCGGCCACGGCCCCGGCCGCCTGGAGCTGCTCGCCCCTACCCGCGACGACTCGGGCGTGGCCAAGTTCCTCGCCAGGCGCGGCCCGGGCATGCACCATCTATGCTACGAGGTCGCGGACATCGAGGCCGAGCTGGACCGCTACCGCGAATCCGGCGCCCAGCTGATCGACCAGGCGCCCCGCCCCGGCGCCGCCGGCCACCTGGTCGCCTTCCTCCACCCCAAGTCCACCGGCGGCGTGCTGGTGGAGCTCCTCCAGGCATCCGGAGAGCACTGACCGGACCCACCCTCCCCACGCCGCTCTCCATCGTCCGCAACCAATTGGATGCAAGGCGGTTACACGTCGCCATGCCGGTGCCGGCCGGTGTTTGCGCCGAGACCGGGGGAGCACGGAAACGCCGGCGCGGGAGAAGCCATGTGCCTCTCCCGCGCCGGCGCAATCCGAGGTGACCCGCCCTGCTAGCGGCGATACAGGGCGACGCCGTAATAGCAGGGGTTGGCGGTGCAGTTGGCCATCATCACGCGCACCCGGAAGCTGCCGGTGCTGGGCGCGGTGAACTGCAGCACGGGCGTGTCGTCGTTCGCCATGTCCTGGGCCAGGACGGCGCCCGAGGGGGTGGACAGGCGCAGGTCCATGTCGCCGCAGTCCTGGTCGCACACCCCCACCAGCAGGTACTCGCGCCCGCCGTTCAGCGTCACGTCCACCGCCTCCGACAGGCCATGGTTCAGCGCGCCGGTGGCGGGGCGCGACGCGGCCTGGGTGTAGCCGTGCTGGCGCGCGAGGCTGCCCGCCTGCGCCAGCAGCCGGCTCACGGTCGTCTCGGCCCGCGCCGCGCCGCCGCCGCCGCCGCCACCGGTGGCGCAGCCGGCCAGCGCCAGGGGAACCAGCACCATCAGGTCACGAACACGCATCGCGGGATCTCCTTGAGGGTTGGATGGACGGCGGCCACGTCTTCACCGCCGGGCACTGGATAACGTCGTGGACCGTCGTGGACCGTCGTAGACCGTGGACCGTTGTGGATCGTCGTCGTGGATCTTCGTGGATCGTCGCCGTGGATCGTCGTGGACCGCCCCGGCTCTGATCTCGGCCGCGGAGGGCGCGCGGTCCCCGTGGCGGATGAACGGGAACAGCGTCCGCCGCGGACGGACCGCCGGGGAGCGATTCGTCCATCGGTTGCGGAGAGCGGCCGGGGTTACGGCACCTCGCCCTTCAGGACGGGGATGGGGAAGGCGCGGCTGGTGAAGGTGCCGTCGCCCAGCGCGCCGGTCTGCGCGGGGCCCCAGCAGTAGCCATATCCCCCGGTGGTGACGCCGCAGGTCTGGATCCCCCCCGCGCTGAGCGACGCGAAGGCGACCGCGCCGCCCACCCGCGCGGGCACGGTGGACGAACCGATCCCCCCGGCGCCCAGCAGCATCGCGCCGTCGTTGCGCCCCCAGCAGAACGCGGCGCCCCCCACCGCCACGCCGCAGGTGGCGAAGCGCGGCCCGGCCGCCATCGACGCCCAGGTGATCCCCCCCGACACCGGCACCGGCACCGCGCTCGACTCGGGCGAGGTGAGGCCGCCGTTGCCCAGGTTGGAGAAGCTGTTGTCGCCCCAGCAGTATCCCGCGCCGCCTGTGCTCACCCCGCAGGTGTAGCCCATCCCCGCGCTCACCGAGGCGAAGCTGATCCCGCCGTACACGCGCGCCGGCTCGGCGCGGGTGGTGAAGGTGGCATCGCCCAGGGCGCCGCGCAGGTTGTAGCCCCAGCACCAGGCCGCGCCGCCGGTGTCCACCGCGCAGGTGTGGTCCCAGGTGCTGCTGATGGAGGCGAAGGTGTGGCTACCCAGCACCGGCACGGGGACGTGGCTGTCGGCGCCGCCGCCGTTGCCCAGCTGGCCCAGGTGGTTGTGGCCCCAGCACCACGCCTGGCCCGCGGTGTCGAGCCCGCACCCATGGTCACGCGAGGCCGCCACCACCGCCCACTGGATCCCGCCCGACACCGGCGTGGGGACCACGGCGTGCACGGTGTCGCCCTTGCCCAGCGCGCCGAAGTCGTTGTTCCCCCAGCAGTACGCCGCATGGTCCGCCGTCACGCCGCAGCTGCGCGAGGCGCCCGAAGAGATCGACGCGAAGGTGAGCCCGCCCGACACGGCCGCGGGAGTGTTGCGGTAGAAGGCGGCGGTGGCGCCGATCTGCCCGTTCCCCAGCTGCCCGGTGAGGTTGGGCCCCCAGCAGTAGGCCTTGCCGCCCGCCGTCACCCCGCAGGTGTGGTTGGCGCCCGCCGCCACCTGCGCCAGCTGCACCACCCCGGCCGCCGCCGTGGTCACCGTCAGGTTGGAGGTGAGCGTGCGCCCCTCGAAGCTGGCGGTGATCACCGCGGTGCCGGGCGCCACGGCGGTCAGCAGCCCGGTGGCGTTGATGCGCGCCCGGGTGGTGTCGCTGCTGCTCCAGGCGATCACCCGCCCGGCGGTGGGCAAGGCGTGGAAGGCGGAGTCGAGGAGGGTGAGGGTGAACTGCAGGGTGAGCCCGGAGAGGACGGTGGCCGGGGTGGGGTTGAGGAACGCCAGCCCCGAGGGGGCGGTGACGGTGACGGGCACGCTCCCGGTGAGCGCGCCGCTGGTGGCCGTGACGGTGGAGGTGCCCGCCGAGAGTGCCGCCACGGCCCCGCCGTTGCTCACCGTGGCCACGGCGGGCGCCGAGCTGGCCAGCGCCACCGGCGGCGCCCCGTCCACCGCGCGGCCGAAGCGGTCGCGCACCACGGGTTGCAGCGTGGCCGCCCCGCCGCGCGGGAGCGTGAGCGCCGCGGCGCCCAGGTCCACCCATCCATCCGGATACCGCACCGGGGCGCTCACGTAGAGCGTGAAGGTGAAGGTGGTGACGGTGGCGGGAAAGTCGAGCCGCCACTTGCGCGGCGCGCTGGTGGCGCCGGGCGCCACGATCTGCGCGTACTGGTAGTACGGCTGCGCGCCGGCGGTGAAGGCGGCGGTGCCGTCACCCACCACGGTCACGGTGCCGGTCCCCTGGGTCACCACCGGCGCGCTGGCGAAGAACACGCGCACGCCCGTTGGCGCCACGGTGCTCCCGTCCACCGTCCCGATCGCCTGACCCAGCAGGTTCTGCACGGTCACGAAGAAGGTGAGCGAGCCGCCCGCGTAGCTGGGCGCGGCCGAGGCGAGCCGCACGTAGGTGCCCTGCCCGCCCAGCGTCAGGTCGCCGCGCGCGCCGCCGTGCGCGGGGGATTCGCAGCGGATCTCCGTCCGGCTCCCCACGCACGCCACGCGCTGGAGATCGGGCGGGGCGGCCGGGGCGGCGGGCGCGGGCGTCACCACGCCCGCGCCCTCGCGGTCGGCGCAGGCGGCGAGCACGAGGAGCGCGGCCACGCACGCGCCGCGGGAAGGACGGATCCAGGTCATGCGGGAGATCGCGGGTCGGAGGGGTGGGATGATCCGGCCGTGCGGAGCGACGGGGCGGTGGCGGGGCGTGAGAGGCTCGGGCACCCGCGCCTTCCGGAAACGGATGGATGATGGCACGGGGGGCGTATCCTGAGCGTATCCCGGCCGCAATCCGTGCCTTGATCGCCCCGCGCGGGCCGTGTAGCTTCAGCGTCCCGCCCGTGGTTTCCTCTCCCGGCCCCACTTCCTTCTCGGCCGCTTGTATCACCTCCGCACGCTGGGCAAGCTCGACCTGCGCGCCCCCGACGGCTCGCCCGCCGACGCCGTGCTGGCGCAGCCGCGCCGGGCGGCGCTGCTGGCGTTCCTGGTGCTGGCGCGCCCGCGCGGGCCGGTGCGGCGCGACGTGCTGCTGGCGCTGTTCTGGCCCGACGGCGGCGACGCGCGCGGCCGGGCGGCGCTGCGCAACGCGCTCAGCTATCTCCGCCGCGCGCTTCCCGGGGTGCTGGAGGCGCGCGCCGGTGACGCGGTGGAGGCGGGCCCGGCCGCGTTGCGCTGCGACGTGTGGGAGATGGACGACGCGCTGGCCCGTGGAGATGACGCCGGGGCGCTGGCGCTGTACGGGGGAGAGCTGCTGGCGGGGTTCCACGCGGGCGGCGCGCCGGCATGGGAGTCGTGGCTCGAAGGCGAGCG
>DASSJS010000512.1:0-15228 GCA_035691085.1 Longimicrobium sp. | reverse complement strand
GTGACCAGGTCCACGAAGCCGCGGATGTCTTCCGGGTGGATCTCCACGTAGTGCCGCTTGGGGCCGCGGCCCACGGCGCCGTTGGGGCGGGCCAGCGCGTCGCGGTACGCCACCTCCAGGTCTTCGCCCAGCGCCGCCACCCACTCGCGGCTGAATGCGCCCTTCAGGCCGATGATCCCGTCTCCGTACAGGCCGCCCATGATGCTGGCGACGTCGTACGCGGCGGGCTGCGCGGGGGAGGCGGATGGATGGGCCTGCGCGGCCGGTGCGTCGGAGATGGTGGTCATGGGGGCCGTCCCTGCATCAAGGTTGATGGATGGCGGCAAGCACCGCATCCTTTGCTCTTCGCGCCACGCGGCCTTCATGCGCGGCACGATCTTCCACTCTCGCCGAGGCGCCCGCCCGCGCGCCGGTGATGGCGCGGTGAATGCGGCACGAACGGCCATGGCGGCCCGGCACCCGGCCGGGCGCCCGGCGGCGGCCTTCCGCCGCGTCCCCAAGCCACGGGGAACGAACGATGTCACCCACGCGCACTCTCGCCCTGTCGGCCGCGGCGCTGCTGCTGGCCGGCTGCTCCGGCAACGCCCCGCCGGCCGACGACCCCAACCTGGTGCAGGTCGGCTACGGCAAGATGAACCGCCGTGCCATCACCGGCGCCGTGGGCTCGGTGCAGGGCGACCAGATGGCGCCGCACGCCACCCGGGTGGAGGAGCTGTTCCAGGGCCGCCTGGCCGGCGTGGACGTGCAGCGGCTCCCCGATGGCAGCTACGCGGTACGCATCCGCGGCGCGGGCGGGCTGACGGGCGACGGCGATCCGCTCTACGTGATCGACGGCGTCCCCGTGCACGCCCTCTCCCCCGGCTCCGCGCTGGCCGGCATCGACCCCGCCTCGGTGGCCCGCATCGACGTGCTGAAGGACGCGGGCTCGGCGGCCGTCTACGGCTCGCAGGCGATGAACGGGGTGATTCTGATCACCACGCGGAATCATTGAACTGCGAACAGGTGCGTGAGTGCGTGAGTGCGTGAGTGCGTGAGTGCGTGAGTGCGTGAGTGCGTGAGTGCGTGAGTGCGTTGGGCTCTGGCGCGGACTGGACACAAGCCTCGCGATGCTTCGACTGGCGCCTGCGCGGCCGCGGCGGCCCCCCTCCCCCGGCCCCTCCCCCGCGCTGCGCGGGGGGAGGGGTGAACTGCGAACTGCAACGGCAACTGCTTGGCACACCTCAGCTTATCCCTGAGATGAAGTGCTCCCCCTCCCCCGCGGAGCGGGGGAGGGGGCCGGGGGGAGGGGGCGGCCGCGGCCGGCACACACTCTCCTCCTCGGCACTTCTGATCGATCACACCGGCTGCGCGGCCTCCGCGGGCACGGGCTCGACCGACGCGCCGGCGGACGCGGAGCAGACGTAGACCTTCGGCTGCAGACCCACGCGCGCCTGGTACTGGACGGCGACCGCGGCGGCAAAGCGCGCGGCGGCGGATGACTCGACCAGCGCCACGGCGCAGCCGCCGAAGCCGGCGCCGGTCATCCGCGCGCCGTGGCAGCCGGGCTGCGCCTGGGCCAGTTCCACGATGGCATCGAGCTCGGCGCGCGAGACCTGGTAGTCGTCGCGAAGGCTCTCGTGGCTCTGGTTCATCAGGCGGCCCACCTCGGCGGCGTCGCCCTGCTCCAGGGCGTCGGCGGCGCGCAGGGTGCGGTCGTTCTCGGTGACCACGTGGCGGGCGCGGCGGTACGTGAGCTCGTCCATCTCGGCGGCGCGGCGCTCCAGCATTCGCACGCTCACGTCGCGCAGCGCGGGCACCTCCAGCGCGGCGGCGGCATCGGCGGTGGCGCGGCGGCGCTCGTTGTAGGCGCTGTCCACCAGGCCGCGGCGGGTGGCAGTGTCCAGGATCACCACCGACGTCCCCGGCGGGAGCGGCACCGAGCGCGTTTCCAGCGAGCGGCAGTCGATCAGCAGCGCGTGGCCAGCCTCGCCCGCCGCCGAGATCATCTGGTCCATCACCCCGCAGTGCACGCCCACCCAGCCGTTCTCGGCCTTCTGCGCCAGCAGCGCCATCTCGCGCGTGTCCCACGCGAAGCCCGAGACGGCGGCGAAGGCGCGCGCGGTGGCCAGCTCCATGGCCGCGCTGCTGGAAAGCCCCGCGCCGATCGGCACGTCACCCGCGGTGACGCCCTCCCATCCCGGGAGCTTGCGGTCCTTCTTCTCCAGCGCCCACGCCACCCCCCGCACGTACTCGATCCACCCGCCCTCGCAGCCGCCCAGCTGGGCCAGGCTGAACGAGCCGGTTTCGTTGAAGTCGAGCGAGTGCACTTCCACGTGGCGGTCGGCGCGCCGGCGCAGGGCGATCCACACGGCGCGGTCGATGGCCATGGGGAGCACGAAGCCGTCGTTGTAGTCGGTGTGCTCGCCGATCAGGTTCACGCGCCCCGGGGCGCGCGCCAGCCACGCCGGCGCCTCGCCGTAGCGCTCGTGGAAGCCGCGCAGCACCGCCTCGCGCGGATCGGTTTCGGTGGTGGTGGGCATTCTATGGCCTGCAAGGGTTGATGGTAGTCGAGCTCAAGGCCGAGGTCCGTGCATGCCGCGGCGGGCCCCCTCCCCCAACCCCCTCCCCCGCGCTTCGCGGGGGGGGGGCTTTTGCCGGGCCGGGTTTCCAGCGCGTCAGCCGGCGTTCGCGCGAGCCCAAGCGCACTCACGCACTCGCGCACTCACGCACCTGTTCAGCGACGCCCGCCGCGTGCGCCCGCGCTCACTCCCGCTCGCCGTAGCCGTGCGGGTGCGCCCGGTGCCACGCCCAGGCGCTCTCCATGATCGCATTCAGATCATGCTTCGGCTCCCAGCCCAGCTCGCGGCGGATGCGGTCGCTGGCGGCCACCAGCACGGCGGGGTCGCCGGGGCGGCGCGGGCCAACCTCGGCGGGGATCGGGTGGCCGGTCACGGCGCGCGCGGCCTCGATCACCTCGCGCACGCTGTAGCCGCGGCCGTTCCCCAGGTTGTAGGTGCGGCTTCCGCCGTCCAGCGCGTGCAGCGCCCGCACGTGCGCGTCGGCAAGGTCGCTCACGTGGATGTAATCGCGCACGCAGGTGCCGTCGGGCGTGCTGTAGTCGTCGCCATGGATCATCACCTTCTCCCGCTGGCCCAGGGCAACCTGGAGAACCACGGGGATCAGGTGCGTCTCGGGGTCGTGGTACTCGCCGCGGTCGGGGCTTACGGCACCGGCGGCGTTGAAGTAGCGCAGCGACGCGTACCGCAGCCCGAAGCGGTCGTCCATCCAGTAGAGCATCCGCTCCAGGATGTGCTTGCTCTCGCCGTATGGGCTGCCGGGGCGGATCTGCGCCTCTTCGTCGATCGGCACGCGGTCCGGCAGGCCGAACAGGTTGGCGGTGCTGGAGAGGATGAACCGCTTCACCCCGTGCTCCACGGCCGATTCCAGCAGGTTCAGCCCGTTGCGCACGTTCTCGCCCAGGTGCAGGAAGGGCCGCTCCATGCTTTCGCCCACCAGCGTCTGGCTGGCGAAGTGGAGGATGCCCTCGGGCCGGTGGCGGTCCATCACCGTGTCGATCAGCTCGCGGTCGGCCAGGTCACCCGCCACCAGCTCGGCGCGGCGGTCCACCGCGGCCGGGTGCCCCTGCGACAGCCGGTCGAGCACCACCACCTCGTGCCCCTCGTCCGCCAGCTGCGCCACCACCACGCTGCCGATGTACCCCGCGCCGCCCGTCACCAGGAGCCTCATCGCACGGCCTCCGGCGCGAGAGCCATCGACGGACGGCCGTTCTTCATCCACCCAACGCTGTTGATGTCATCCTGAGCGCGACCACGCCGCAACCGGCGTCCGCCCGGATGGCCGCAGCGCGAAGGATCTAGAATCGACGCCACGCCATCGCCCGCATTCGCCGCAAGACCGATGGTGTATCGCATCGACCGGCTATAGATCCTTCGGCCTGCAAGCAGTGGCGTGGACGCAGTTTTGGCGTGGCCGGCCTCAGGATGACATGATTGAGGCCTGCCCAACTCTCCATTCGCCGCTATAGCGATGATGTCATCCTGACCGCGACCACGCTGCAACCAGCGTCCACGCGGATGGCCGCAGCGCGAAGGATCTAAAGCCGTGGATGCGCGATCGTTCTCATCCGCCACGATTCCAATGATGTCATCCTGAGCGCGACCACGCTGTAACGAGCGTCCACGCGGATGGCCGCAGCGCGAAGGATCTAGAATCGACGCAACGCCATCGCCCGCATTCGCCGCCTTCCCGACGATGGGTCGCATCGGCCGGCCATGGATCCTTCGGCCTGCAACCGTTGGAGTGGACGCGGTTTCGGCGTAGCCGGCCTCAGGATGACATGGGAAAGGCTGGCGCATTTCTCCAGATATCGTTGCGGTCATACGCTGGCCGTCGCGCGGGGCGTTTCGGGGAGCGCGCGGAGGCGATCGGCGCTGGACTCGGGGGTCACGTCGCGCTGGGGCTCGCCAAGCATCTCGTAGCCCACCATGAACTTGCGCACGGTGGCACTGCGCAGCAGCGGTGGATAGAAGTGCATGTGCAGGTGCCACTCGGGGTGCGGCGTTCCGTCCGTGGGCGCCTGGTGGAAGCCGGCGGAATACGGGAACGAGACACCGAACAGGTTGTCGTAGCGCGCCGTCAGCCGCTTCAGCGCGTCGGCCAGGCCGTCGCGCGCGGCATCGTCCAGCGCGGTGAGATCGGCCACGGGGTCGCGGGCGATCACCAGCGTCTCGAAGGGCCACACGGCCCAGAAGGGGACGAGGACGACGAAGTGCTCGTTCTGGAAGACGATGCGCTCGTCCGCATCCACCTCCAGGCGCAGGTAGTCGGAAAGCAGCGTCCGATGATGCCGCTCGTAGTGCTCGCGCTGGCGGGCCAGTTCGCGCTCGGCGTGCATCGGGAGCGAGCGCTGCGCCCAGATCTGGCCGTGCGGATGGGGGTTGCTGCTCCCCATCATCTCGCCCTTGTTCTCGAAGATCTGCACGTGGCCGATGTCGGGCCGCGCCCCCAGCTCGGCGTACTGCTCGGCCCACAGGTCCACCACGCGGCGGATGCCGGCCACGTCCATCTCCGGCAGCGACACGTCGTGCCGCGGGCTGAAGCAGATCACCCGCGCGATCCCCGTCTCGCCGCGGGCCACGATCAGCCCCTCCACGTTCATCTCCGCGTCCGGCGTCCCCGTCTTGAGCGCGGCGAAGTCGTTCTCGAAGACGAAGGTGCCGGTGTAATCCGGGTTCTGGTGGCCGCCGGCGCGCGTGTTTCCCGGGCAGAGGTAGCAGGCGGGGTCGTACGCCGGGCGCGTGTCGGCCGGCACCGCTTCCACCTGCCCCTGCCACGGCCGCAGCGCCCGGTGCGGGCTCACCAGCACCCACTCGCCGGTGAGCGCGTTCAGCCTCCGGTGCGGGCTCTCACGCAGCTCCGTCCGGACCGTCGCGTCCATCGAACCGTCAGCGCTCACACGCCTCTCCCGACGGCACCCGCAGCGGCACGCCGTTCGCCACCGGCTCGCCGAAGTCCGGCGACCCGTCCGGCCGCCAGGTGAAGCGCTGCAGCCGGATCACGCGGTTCCAGTTGGGGCCGGTGTCCACCTTGGCGTGGTAGACCAGCCAGTCCTCCGTCCCGTCCGGCGACTTGGCGAAGCCGTTGTGCCCGGGGCCGAATACGTTGTTGGCCATCTGGAAGACGGGGCCGGTCTTGGCCCAGCTCGACGGCTGCAGCGGGTCGGCGCCGCGGCGCAGGCGCAGCATCCCCAGCCGGTACGCGGGGGTCCAGCTCTCGCGGGTGGAGTAGGTTACGAACACGTCGCTGCCGTGCGTCAGCACCTGCGGGCCTTCGTTCAGGTCCAGCCCGTCGGTGGGATCGACCCGCCGCTCCCAGCTTTCGGTGGGCGCGGCGATCTGGACGCGCGAGCCGCTGACGGTGTGCGGATCCGACATGCGGGCGATGTACAGGTACTGCGGCGTGCGGGCGACGGGGGTGTTGTCGGCCCACCCGCTCCAGAGGCCGTAGAGCTGCCCGCCGATCCGTTCCACGGTGAAGTCGATGGCCCACACGTCGTCGTCGTGAGTCGATACACTGCCGCCGGTGTCGAGCGGGCCCAGGTCTTCCCACGCTCCCTGCGGGTTGTCGCTCGTGGCCCGGAGCACGCCGGCGCGCTGGTTGATGAACGGCGCGTCGCGCGGGCCGGTGCGGCCGGCGGCGTAGTAGAGGTACCAGTGGCCGTCCACGAAGCGGATCTCGGGCGCCCACACGTTCCCCTGGTTCCACCCCGAGGCGGGCGTGGTCCACACCTTCACGCTGTCGCGCATCGGGTCGCTCAGCTTTCTCGACCGATAGACCCAGATGGTGCTAGGTTGACCCTCCGGGTTCTGCGACTGCGCCATGTAGTACCAGCCGTCGTGGAACTCCACCCACGGGTCCGCGCCGTGCGCCACGGGATTGGTGAAGGTGCAGGCGCCCGCGGCCGAGCCCGCCGCGGGGCCGCTGGCCGGGCGCGGCGGGTCGCACGCCGCGAGCGAAAGCGCGCCGAGCAGCGCCACCCCGATCGATCCACGACTGACTGTCATCCGATGCACTCCTCCGTACCAGTTCCGGGGCCGGTGAGCTACCGGCCCCTTTTCGCGGAAGCCGCCGACCAGGGCGATCCGTACCTGCTCGCCATCCCGGACGGTGTTCCGGCGGCGTACCGCTTCTACGTCTACGTCACGCGGGACGAGACCAGCGACGGGCGTGGCGGCATCGCATCCGCCGGCGCCTTTCCCGCGTTCGGCTCCAACGATCTCGCCACCTGGCACCCGATCGGACCCACGCTGCGGGGCGACGCGACGCGATACGCCTTCTGGGCGCCGTGCGTCCGCTACGTCTCCGGGCTCGCTCGTCCGTACGTGATGCTGTACTCGCACGGCGCCGGGATCGGCGAGCAGGCGCACATCGGCCACCAGATCCGCCGCGCGGATGCCGAGCGCCCCGAAGGCCCGTTCACCGACACCGGCCACGTGCTGACGCCGGACACCGGCTTCGCCATCGACGCCGACGTGTACCGCGTGCCGGACGGGTCGTTGCGCCTGGCTTGGGCGATGGACTTCACCGATCGCGAGCCGTACGGCACCGGCATCGTCGAAGCCGCCATCAGCGGCGACCTCACCCGCCTGCTCTCGCCGCCGACGGTTCTCGCGCGTCCATCCGAGGACTGGCACCTGTTCGATGGTGCGCGGCGGATGCCGTGGAAGCAGATCCCCGGCGTGGACTGGGCGACGGACACCGTGCGCTGGAGCACCGTCGAGGGTCCCGTCGGCGGGCTGGTCAACCCGCAGGGGCGACGCGTCTACCTCTACAGCGGCGGCTGCTACTTCGGCTTCTACGCCGTGGGCGCGCTGGTGGAGGATGATTCCGGCAACCTCGTCAACGTGACGCGCGACGGGCGCGGCTTCGTCCTCCACTCCATGCCGGAGCACGGCATCTTCGCCCCCGGGCACTGCGCCTGGTTCCGCGCGGCGGACGGGCGAGAGTGGCTGGTGACGCACGCCCGCTTCGGCTCCGAGACCGCCCCTCGCAACGCCTGTCTCGTAGAGCTGCGGTGGAATGATGAGGGGCTGCCGTACTGCCCACCGCCGGAGGCGTGACCGGGCGTCGGCGAAATCCTGCAATCAGCCGCTTCGGACACCCCGCGCACCGGCGGCTGAAGCCGCAGCTACAACCACGGGAAGCCTCGCAAACTGCGCGAGGCTGAACTGCTCGCGGGTCTCCGCCTCGCCATCCCCAATCACGTCATCCTGAGCCGGCCGCCGGGCGATCTCTCGTTCGCTCCGATGCCGGGCGGCCGGCGAAGGAGCTCCCTATACTCGCCTCCGAGCGTCAGGCTGCCTCACGCTCGAGCCTCGGCCATAGATCCTTCGGTCGCGCCAAATGCTTGTGCGATCGGCAGTTCGGCGCGGCGCTCCCTCGGGATGACATCCTCTCCATTCCCGCAACTACCGTCACGATCCCAGTGCCGCGCGCCAACGCCGCGGCGGCACGAGAGCCAGTAGTCCGCGAAGGCGATCTTCGTGTGGTTGTTGCAGCGAATTCATTCGCCCCTGCCCTCCCCCCCCTCGAATCCACCTCACCACGCCGCCGGCGCCGGCCGCGGTCCGCCCGACGGCCCGCGGTCCACGCGTGGCCAGCCGTTTACGTAGACCAGGCGGTCCATCAGCATCACCCGGCGCGTGTTGATGTCGTCGGACGGCTTGGCGCGCGGGCGGCGCGTGTCCACGGCGTGGTAGACGATCCAGTCCTGGCCGCGCGCGTCGGTGATGATCGAGTTGTGGCCGGGGGCATTCCAGCGCTCGCTGCGCTCCAGGATGGCGCTCGTCCGGGCGCCGGTGGCGTGCGCCAGCGTCTCGAACGGGCCGGTGGCGCTGCGCGAGCGAGCGACCATCACCGCGTAGTGCGCGCGCGGGCCGCAGCAGTTGTCGCCGGAGTAGAAGAGGTAGTACCACGGCGCGCGGTAGGTCACCCACGCCCCTTCCACCAGCCGCTGGTAGTCCGTCGAATCCGAGGTCGGCACCGCCGGGATCAGGTCGATCGTCTCGCTCCCCGGCGCGAACGACACGCGGTCGGCCGCCAGCTCGCGCACCTTCACCGGCCCGAATCCGCTCCCCCAGTACAGCAGCCGCTTCCCCGTCTGCGGGTCGTCAAACGCCATCGGGTCGATGTTCACGAAGCTGGAGCCGCAGTGCAGCGGCTGGCCGCTGTCCGTGAACGGCCCCTCCGGCCGGCTCGCCGTCGCCACCGCCAGGCACAGGCCGCGGGTCGAGTCGCTCAGCGCCGCGTCGGGCTTGGCGGAGAAGTACAGGTAGTACGTGCCGCCGTGCAGGGAGACGTGCGGCGCCCAGAAATCCTGCGTGCGGCTCGCCCACCCGGGCTTCCGCGGCAGCGCGTCGCCGATGGACTCCCACGTGGCAAGATCGCGCGAGCGGGCGACCTGGATGTTGATCATCTCGCCGTTGCGCTCGGTCTGCGTGCCGTACGCGTAGTACATCCCGTCCGCCGCGCGGATCATGGTGGGATCGGGGAAATCCGCGTCGAGAACGGGATTGGTGTACGTCGCGCCTTGCACGTCGGCGGACGCGCTCCCCGTCCCCGGCCGCGCATCCGCCGATCCTGCACGCGGCGAGGGCGAGGCGCAGGCGGCGAGCGCCGCGGCGGCGAGGACGGCACAGCGCCACATCCGCATCTCCATCATCCCCCGCCCCGTGGGCATCGATTCACTCCGCACGGGCGGCGCGGCGCTGCAGGCGGCTCTGGACGACGACGACGCCCAACAGGAAGACGCCGCGGAGCACGCCCTGCCACCACGGGGTGATGGTGCCTTCGAGATTGAAGAGGTTGAAGATCACGCCCAGCAGCAGCACGCCCACCACGGTCGACCCCACGCCTCCCTGGCCGCCGCTCAGCAGCGTGCCGCCCACGACGACGGCGGCGATGGCGTCCAGCTCCCACCCGTTCCCGGCCACGGGCTGTCCGCTCCCCAGGCGCCCGGCCAGCACGATCCCCGCGAGCGCCGCGAGGACACCGCTGATGGCGTAGGTGGCGATCAGCACGCGGTCCACCTTCAGCCCCAGCAGCCGCGCGGCGTCCTGGTGGTCGCCCGCGGCGTAGACGTAGCGGCCGAAGCGGGTGTAGCGCAGCACCACCCAGCCGGTCACGAACGCGAGCGCCGCCAGCAGCACCGGCACGGGGATTCCCGCGACCCGCCCGCGCCCCAGCCACAAAAAGCCCGTGGCCACGCGGTCCACGCGCACCGAATCCTCGTTCGTCACCCCCAGCGCCGCGCCGCGCGCCGCGATCATCATGGCCAGGGTGACGATGAACGGCTGGATGCGCGCCCGGGTGATCAGCACGCCATTCAGCGTGCCCAGCAGCGCGCCGGCCGCCAACCCGCCCAGCACGGCGGCGAGGGTGCCGTACGGCGAGAGCGTGGCCGCCACGATCCCCGATACGGCCAGCACGGAGCCCACCGACAGGTCGATCCCGCCGGTGAGGATCACCATCGTCATCCCCAGTGCCACCATCCCCAGCATGCTGTTCTGCCGCAGCACGTTGAGCAGGTTCTGCGGGGTGGCGAACGGCTCGTAGCGGATGGCGCCGAACGCGCAGACCACGATCAGCGCCACCACGGCACCCTGCCGCTGCAGCATGGACGCGGCCTTCGCCCCCATCCGCGTTCTGGGCGGCGCGACGGGCACGGGCGCGCCGGCCGGCTGCACCGGGGGCGCGGCCAGCGCCGAGCCCCCGCGGCCGCCGCCGATCTCGGTCGGATGATCCATCACACCCTCCTCGGGCGCTGGAGATACACGGCGACGAGGATGATGAGCGCCTTGAAGGCCAGCGCCCACGAGTACGGGATCAGCAGCATGTTGAAGCTGGTGGCGATCACCTGCATGATCAGCGCGCCGACGACCGTGCCCAGCAGCGTGGCGCGCCCGCCGCTCAGCAGCGTGCCACCCACCACCACGGCGGCGATCGCGTCGAGCTCCGCGCCCTGCCCGATGCGCGCCGCGGCGCTGGCGCCCAGGCGCGACGCCTCGATCAGCCCCGCCATCGCCGCCAGCACGCCGCTCAGCGCGTAGACGGAGACGATCGTGCGGTTCACCGGGACGCCGGCCAGCCGCGCCGCCGCGGGGTTGCCGCCCGCCGCAAGGACGTAGCGCCCGAACGGCGTGGAGCGGAGGAGGAAGACGGCCAGGGCCACCACCACGGCCGCGATCAGCACCTGCACGGGGAGCGGCCCCAGGTGGCCGCGGCCCAGCACCAGGAACTCGGGGTCGTCGATGGTGAGCAGCGCGCCGTCACGGTTGATCACCTGCGCCAGGCCGCGTCCCGCCAGCAGCGTGGCCAGCGTCACCACGATCGCCTGCACCTTGAAGTAGCTGACGAACGCCCCGTTCAGCAGCCCCACCGCGGCGCCGGCGACGAGTGCCAGCGGGATGGCGATGAACAGCCCCTGGTCCACCGTGATAGCGGCGACGGCGGCCGAGATCGCCATCACCGAGCCCACGGAAAGGTCCACGCCGCCGGTGGCGATCACGAACGTCATCCCCACCGACACCAGCAGGGTGACGGAGAGCTGCAGGAGGACGTTCCAGAAGTTGCCGGCCGTCGCGAAGTTCGGGGTGAACAACGAGTTGGCGACAACGAGGACGACCAGCGCGGCGAGGGCGCCGCCGGTGGGGCCCAGCGCCGTCCACCACCGCCCGATCCCACCCGGCTGCGGCCGCGCGGCCACGGTTGCGCTCATCGCTCAGCCCTCCAGCGTTGCGGGGGCCGCGGCGCTTCCCTCGGCCATGGCGTGGATGATGGACTGCTGCGAGATGTCGCCGCCGCGCAGCTCGGCCACGTTCCGCCCGTCGCGCAGCACCACCACGCGCGAGCTTCCCTCCACCAGCTCCTCGAGTTCGGACGAGATCATCAGCACGCCCAGCCCGGTCCCCGCCAGCTCGTTGATCAGCGCCTGGATCTCGGCCTTGGCGCCGATGTCGATGCCGCGGGTGGGCTCGTCCAGGATCAGCAGCGCGGGGTTCATGCACAGCCAGCGCGCCAGCAGCACCTTCTGCTGGTTGCCGCCGGAGAGCTCGCGGATCTTCTGGTCGGCACTCGTCGCCTTGATCCCCAGCCGCGTCATGAACTGTTCGACGATCGCGCGCTGTTTCGCCCGATCGACGACACCCGCGCGGGTGAGCGTCGGCAGCGCGGCGAGCGTGAGATTCTCGCGCACCGACAGCTCGGGGATGATCCCCTCGCCCTTGCGATCCTCCGAGACGAAGGCGATCCCCGCGCCGATCGCGTCGTCCGGCGTCCGCGGCGAGACGCGCTTGCCGTCCAGCTCGATGGTGCCATCCTCCGCCGTGTCGGCGCCGAAGAGGACGCGCGCCGTCTCCGTCCGCCCGGATCCCAGCAGCCCGGCGAGGCCCAGGATCTCGCCCTTGCGCACGTCGAGCGAGACGCCGCGCAGCTTCTGCCCGCGGCGGAGCCCCTCGGCGCGCAGCAGGGGCGTGCCGCCGTCGGCCTCGGCGGCGTGGTGGCCGAAGCCGGTGGTGCCCTGGCGCAGCGCCTCGCGCGGCTTGCCCAGCATCAGGCAGACGAGGTCGAGCCGCTCCAGGTCGGCCAAGCGGTGGGTGCCCACGAGCTTCCCGTCGCGCAGCACGGTCACCCGGTCGCAGACGGTGTACAGCTCGTCGAAGCGGTGGGAGATGTAGACGATGGCCGTGCCTTCCGTCTGCAGCTGGCGGATCAGGCCGTAGAGGATGGCGACCTCGCGTTCGGCTAGCGAGCTGGTGGGCTCGTCGAGCACCAGGACCTTGGCGCCCAGCGACACGCCGCGCGCGATGGCCACCATCTGCTGCTGCGCGGTGCTGAGGGTGCCGAGGGTGGCCGTGGGGTCGATGGCGAGCCCCAGGCGGTCGAGGAGGGCGCCGGTCTCGCGCTTCATCCGCCCCCAGTCCACCAGCCCCCAGCGGCGCGGCTCGCGGCCCAGGTACACGTTCTCGGCCACGCTGCGGTAGGCCAGCAGGTGGATCTCCTGGTGCACCGCGATCACGCCGGCGGCCTGCGCGTCGGCCGGGGTGGCGAAGGAGACGGGCTCGCCCTCGAGCCACACCTGCCCGCCGTCACGCCGGTACGCACCGGTCATGATCTTGATCAGCGTGCTCTTCCCGGCGCCGTTCTCGCCCACCAGCGCGTGCACCTCGCCGCGCCGCAGCTCGAAGTCGACGTGGTCGAGCGCGGTGGCGCCCGCGAAGCGCTTGACGATGCCCTCCATGCGGAGGATGGGGTCGGGCGGGGGACTCGTCATCGGCGCGGGGATGGGAGGGGAACAGGTGCGTGAGTGCGTGAGTGCGCCAGTGCGTTGGAGAGCGCGAGGATCGTGGCTTTTCCCACGCACTCGCGCACTCACGCACTAGCGCACCTGTTTGCTGTTCAGTACGCCTCGGCCACGAACTGCGCGGCATTCGTCCGATCGAAGAAGCGGTCGGTGATCAGCTTCTTCGGGGGGATCCGCTCGCCCTTGCGCAGCTGCTCGATGGTCTCGAAGGCGATGGGGCCGAAGCGGGGGTTGCTCTCCACCGTGGCGCCCAGCTCGCCGCGCTGGATCGCCTCGAGCGCGGCGCGCTCGCCGTCCACCGACACCACCCGCACGTCCTTGCCGGGCTCCAGCCCCGCGGCGCGCAGCGCCTGCAGCGCGCCCAGCGCCATCTCGTCGTTGTGCGCGTACACGGCGGTGATCTGGCGGCCCAGCGACTGCGCCAGGTTCTGCATCACCCGCTGCCCCGTGGCGCGGCTGAACTCGCCCGTCTGGCTGGCGATGATCTTCATCCCCGGGTGCTGCGCGATCACGTCGCGGAAGCCCTTCGATCGATCCGTCGCGACGGACGAGCCGGGCGTTCCCGTCAGCTCCACGATCCCCGCGGTGCCGCCGGTCTCCTTCACCAGCCACTCGGCCGCGCGGCGCCCCTGGTCCACGAAGTTGCTCCCCAGGAAGGTCACGTAGTCCTCACCCGGCGTCCCCTCGGCCTCGCGGTCCACCAGGATCACGGGGATGTTGGCATCCTTCGCCGCCTGCAGCGCGGGCGACAGCCCCTCGTACTCGCGCGGGGCCAGGAGGATCACGTTCACGCCGCGGGCGATCAGGTCTTCCACGTCGGATACCTGCTTGGCCGTCTGGTCCTGCGCGTCGGTCACCACCAGCTCGTAGCCGCGCTTGGCGGCCTCGGCCTTCAGGCTGGCCGTCTGGGCCATGCGCCAGGGATTGTCGTGCCCCATCTGCGCGAAGCCCACCACCCATTTGCCATTGCTCTCCTTCTTCTGGCACCCCGCCAGCACCAGCAGGGCCAGCACGGGGAGCGCCACCACGCGCGACAGGGTCCGGAACCGGGGAAGCAGGGACATGGGCGGGCTCAGGGCAGGTGAGGGCGGGGATTCGAAGCGGGCACGGCCAGGGCCGCCGCGCACCTGAACGAATCCGAACGAGTTCAGATTGGTTCAGAGACAGTACATTTGCGGGGTGCACGCTGTCAAGCACCTTCTCCAGCAACTCGGAAGATCCCGGCCCGGCTACCCGCGCGGGGCTCCCGGAGCGAGCGCCGGCCAAGGGATTCCGGGAAGGGATCGACCCAATGATTTCGCGCCACTGTTGAATCTTCACGCGACAGGTACACACCGGGCGCCGCCTGGAGGGATTTTGCCCACTGGTTGAACATGATGCTTGACAGTCCGATGGGCTTCCTCTAACCTGAACACACCCGAACCTGTTCAGAGCAGTTCAAGCGCGGTTCATCTGCCCCGCCGCAGTGCCGCCATCCCAGTCGTCACCCTCCCCCGCCCCGTTCCCGGCCCCGCGATGAAGAGCACCAACCAGCCGACCATCAACGACGTCGCGCGGCTCTCGGGAGTCTCCAAGGCCACCGTCAGCGCGGTGCTGAACGACACGGGCACGGTCAAGCGCAGCACGCGGGACCGGGTGCTGCAGGCCATCGAATCGCTCAACTACCGCAAGAGCGGCCCCGACGGCCGCGGCCAGGGCGGCCCGCAGATGCGCAGCATCGGGCTGGTGATCAAGGAGGTCGACAACCCGTACTACGGCGAGGTGGTCACCGGGGCCCGCGCCGCGGCGCAGGAGGCGGGCTATACGCTCCTGGTCACCAGCAGCGAGGGCGAGTACGAGGCCGAGCGCCGCTCGGTGGAGCTGATGCAGCGCAAGGGGGTGGACGGGCTGGTGCTGACGCCCGTGCTCGACGAGGACGCCGACCTGTCGCACCTGTTCGAGCTGAAGCGCCGCAACTTCCCCTTCGTGCTGCTGGAAGAGCTGCGCGGCGTGCCCGCCTCCCTGATCGACGTGGACAACGAGCAGGCGTCGCAGAAGGCGGTGGCGTTCCTGATCGAGCAGGGGCACACCCGCATCGTGCACTTCGCGGGGCCGCGGTACTCGTGGCACAGCCAGGAGCGCATCGACGGGGTGCGGCGCGCCTGCAGCGGCAGCCACGTGATCTTCACCGACGCCGACGTGGTGCGCGCCGGGGCGCACCTGGAAGACGGCTACCGCGCCGGGCTGGAGTTCTTCCGCGACCTCTCCGCCGCCGAGCGCCCCACCGCCGTCACCTGCTACAACGACCTGGTGGCGCTGGGCCTGTGCCGCGCGCTCAGCGAGCTGAAGATCGCCGTTCCGGATGACGTGAGCGTGGTGGGCTTCGACGA
>DASSJS010000511.1:0-5820 GCA_035691085.1 Longimicrobium sp. | reverse complement strand
AAAAAAATTCGATACTCAGCGCGAGCGCCGCCTGCAGCCACTCGTCGACAGGATCGGTGCGCGCGACCTGCTGCAACGAAATCCGCGATGAACCTTTTTCCTTTTTTTTTCGATGTCAACAAAGCTACGCTATCGATTACTTCGTGAGCCAGCAGAACGCGTATGGCGCGAGCGATCTGAGCAACTCGGCCGTGTTCAGCTTCGCTCTCCGCGGCGAGGTGGCCGACAGCCACGACGGCCGCACCATCCTGCGCACGCAGACCGACGTGCGCGCCAAGCGCCGCTCGTGGAACGCCAGCAGCATGGAGTGCGGCAGCAACGACCTGTTCGAGCGCAGGCTCAACTACCTGGTGCGCCAGCAGATCCGCCAGAGCAGCGCGCCTCCCGCTGCCGCGCCGCCCGCCGCACCCGCCGCGCCCCGCCGCCGCGACTGATGCACGGCGGTCCAGTCCCGCCTCGCGGCATCCGAAGGGCACGCACACGGCGATTCGCCGCCGGTGCGTGCCCTTCCGCGCGTGGTCCCATCCGCGCCTCGCACCGCCGTACCCCCGTACCGCCGTACCTCCGCACCACCGCGTACCTGTCAGATCCCCCGGCCTTCGCGCGTTTGACGGAGACTCGGCGCCGGGGTAGTTTGCGCGGCCTCAACCCAAACGGACGGGAGCTTTGCGCGGACTGATCTTCGATCCCTTCGCCGGGATCAGCGGCGACATGACCATCGCCGCGCTGCTGGACCTGGGGCTGCCGCTGGAGTGGCTCCAGTCTTTCGTGGCGGGGCTCAAGCTGGGCAACGTGCGCATCGGCGCCGAGCGGGTGGACCGCAAGGGGATCGCCGCCACGCGCCTGCTGCTGGAGCTGCCGCACGAGCACGCCCACCGGCACCTGCACCACGTGGTGAAGATCATCGACGGCACCGGCGTGGCGCCCGAGGTGCGCGACCGCGCGGTGCACGCCTTCACCCTGCTGGCGCAGGCCGAGGCCTCGGTGCACGGGACCACCGTGGAGCGCGTCCATTTTCACGAGGTGGGCGCGCTCGACGCCATCATCGACATCGTGTGCGCCGTGGCCGGGTGCGCCGAGCTGGGGGTGACGGAATACTACACGCGCCCCGTGGCGCTGGGCCGCGGCTGGGTCGACATGGCGCACGGGCACTTTCCCGTGCCCCCGCCCGCCGTGCTCAAGTTGTTGCACGGCATGGAGGTAACGGACCCTTCGTTCCAGGGCGAGTGTACCACGCCGACCGGAGCCGCGCTGCTGGCCGCGCTCACCGGCGGGCGCGCCGCGCCCGCCGCGTACACGCCCGTTGCCAGCGGCTTCGGTGCCGGCACGCGTGACCCGGAAGACCGGCCGAACGTGCTGAGGCTGGTGCTGATCGAGCCGCGGGCGGCGGAAGCGGGCGGCGGCGAGGTGGTCGTCGTCCAGTGCGACGTGGACGACCTCCCGCCCGAGTACGTGCCGCCCTTGATCGACGCGGTGCTGGCGGCGGGCGCGCTGGACTGCACCGCCACGCCGCTGCTGATGAAGAAGGGGCGCCCGGGCCTGCGCGTGGAGGCGGTGACGGAGCCGGCGCGGCTCGATGCGGTGACCGGCGCGCTCTTCCACGCGGGCTCGTCCATAGGCGTGCGCCACTGGGCGGCGGCACGCACGGTGCTGCCAAGGCGGGTGGAAACGGTGAGCTGGCGCGGGGTGGAGGTACGGGTCAAGCGCTCGTCGCTCCCGGGCGGGGGCGAGCGGGCCAAGCCCGAATACGAGGACGTGGCGCGCGCCGCCGAGCGGCTGGGGATGACCCCGCTGGCGGCGTACCGCGCCATGCTGTCGGACGGGGTGGCGGCCGAGGGCTGAGCCTGCCGCCCCGGGGGGATCCAGGGGTTCTTCAACACCCGCCCGCGGCCCGGGCGGCGCAACGACACCCACACGGGGGAAACAGGATGAAGATCAAGAACGGGCTGCTGTTCGCGCTGGGCGCGGCCGCGGCGGCCACCACGCTGGCCGGCACGAGCGCGGCGGCGCAGCGCGGCGGCCGCGGCGGCGCCGCCTCGCTGCCGCAGGTGACCTGCGCCAGCGGCGCGCGGCCCAGTGCCCAGGCCGGCACCGCGCAGGGCACGCTGAACCGCGCCCTGCTGCCCATGATCCAGGCGCCGCAGAAGGCGACCTTCTACCAGCAGGCCTACGACCAGGCCATGACCGGCGTGACGGCCGACGCCAACAACCCGTTCAACTACTGGGTGGCCGGTCAGGCCGCTGCGGGGCTGAACCAGGTGATGCGCGCCGACTCGCTGTTCCGCCGCACGGTGGAGCTGTGCCCCGAGTTCGCGGGCGAGGTGGCGCCGCAGCGGCAGGCGCTGGCGGGCGCGGCCATGGAGGCGGCCCGCGTGGCCATCGCCGAGCGGCACGACACCACCGCGGCCATCACCAGCTGGGAGCTCGCCTCGCAGCTCGACACCACCAACACCGACGCCCCGTTCTACGTGGGCTACTTCTCGTTCCTGCGCGGCGACCAGGCGCGGGCGCTCCCGGTGTTCCGCCGCCTGGTGGCCATGCCGGCCCCCGCCGCGGCCGACACCGACGCGGTGCAGCGCCGCCTGGCCGCGCTGGGCGGCCTGCTCGACGCCTCGGCGCGGATGCTGAACGCCAACCAGAACCAGCAGGCGGTGGAGCTGCTGCAGGCGGTGCTGGCGGCCGACCCCAACAACCGCAACGCGCTGTACTTCCAGTCGCTGGCGCTGTACAAGATGCAGCGCTGGGCCGACCTGCTCCCCATCACCGAGCGGGTGATGCGCGTGGACCCGCTGAACGGGAACGAGGCGCTGGTGGCGTTCGCCGCGCACCGCGCGCTGGCCGACGAGGCCAAGGCGCGCAGCCAGACGGCGGTTGAGAACCAGCACCGCAACGCCGCGCTGCGCCTGCCCAACCCCGACAGCATGCAGGTGACGGTGGACGCGGTGAACCTGACCACCGACGGCGCCACCACCACGGTGCGCGGCCAGGTGAAGGGCGCCGCCGCCCGTGCGGGCGCCCCGATCCGCCTGGAGTTCACGCTCACCAGCCCCACCGGCGACGTGGGCACCGGCACCGTGACGGTGCAGGCCCCGGCGCGTGACGCCACGGCCAACTTCGAGCTGCCGGTGCAGACCACCGGCGTCCCCAGCAGCTTCCGCTACCGCCTGCTCCCGTAACGCGGCAGACGCGGAATCGAACGGGACAGCGAGGGGCGGCGCCCGGCACGGGCGCCGCCCCTCGCGGCGTTTCACCTCCGCACGTCCGCACTCCGCACCAAAACTTCCCCCGCATGGATCTTGCGCAAACCCCGGCCAACGCGAACGTTTTCCCGGCGTGACATCAACCACCTGAATGACCGGACCGGAGCCCGTCCTTGTCTGAGACCACTGAAGCCGAAACCGCGCTCACCTGCCCGCGCTGCGAAACGCAGTACGCCGAAGGCGACAGCTGCCCCGTGTGCGGCGCGCTGCAGGCGCCGGTGCCCTGCGACGACGACCCCGCCCGCGAGGCGCATTCTCGCTGCGTGATCTGCGGCCGCGCCGTGTGCGGCGACGTGCCGGGCGAGCGCCAGGCCGCGCTCTGCGACCAGCACCGCACCATCCCGGTGATCGAAGGGTTCGCCCAGGTGTACAGCGACAGCAGCGAGCTGTCGGCGCGGCTGCTGGTGGACAACCTGCGCGCCGAGGGGCTCGACGCGGCGCTCTACTCGCAGTCGGACCGCTCGTTCCCCATGGACCTGGGCGAGCTGAGCATCTCGCGGGTGCTGGTGCCCACCTTCCAGGCCGAGCAGGCGCTGGAGCTGATCGCCGACTACATGGACACCGAGGGCGAGGTGGTCTTCGCGTGCCCCAGCTGCGGCGAGGTGTACGAGCCCGGCCAGGAGACCTGCTCCAACTGCGGGGCCCCGCTGGCGGGCTGACGCCGCCGGCTGGCCGCCGGTGCCGAGCGGCTCATGGGCTGACCCTGGGCCGCTCGCGCCGTTACGGAGGTACGGAGGTACGGAGGTACGGGCCGGCGAGGCCGCGCGGATGCGAATGCCGAGGCACTCCATCGCGGCCGCGCCGGCGCCGGTAGTCCGCGAAGGCGGACTTCGTGTGGTTGTTGCCGCGAATTCATTCGCCCCGGTGTAGGCCCCGGGTGGTCCAGAGTGGCTCGGGGATCCCCGGCGGACGAGGGGGACGCGGCCGGTTGTTGGAATCATCGATCGAATCATCATCGCCCCCTTGGTACGTGGGGCGGTTTACCCGTGGCAGGACGGTTCCGTGAAGCTTCCGGTGGTGGCCGTGGTAGGGCGGCCGAACGTGGGCAAGTCCACCTTCTTCAACCGCGTGCTGGGGCAGCGCGTGGCCATCGTGGAAGACCGGCCGGGGGTGACCCGCGACCGCAACTTCGCGCGCGCCGAGTGGAATGGGCGGCAGTTCTACCTGGTGGACACCGGCGGGATGGTGGAGGGGAGCGACGAGCCGATGGACCGCCTGATCCGCGACCAGGTGCTCACCGCCATCGGCGAGGCCGACGTGCTGCTGCTGGTGGTGGACGGCAAGGCGGGGCCGCACCCGCTGGACTACGCCATCGCCGAGCACCTGCGCCGCGCGCAGAAGCCCGCCATCCTGGCCGTCAACAAGGTGGACAACCTGGGCGCGCCCACCGCCGTGGCCCACCACGACTTCTGGGACCTGGGCCTGGGCGAGCCGCAGCCCGTTTCGTCCACCAGCGGCAAGGGGAGCGGCGACCTGCTCGACCGCATCGTCTGGGACCTTCCCGACGTAGAGGGCGAGGAGCCCGAGTCGCTGCGCGTGGCGGTGATCGGCAAGCCAAACGTGGGGAAGAGCAGCTTCGTGAACCGGCTGCTGGGCGAGGAGCGGCTGGTGGTGAGCGACGTGGCCGGCACCACGCGTGACTCCATCGACACGCCCATGCAGTACCACGGGCAGACGCTGGTCTTCATCGACACCGCGGGGCTCAGGCGGCAGAGCAAGATCGGCGAGGGGGTCGAGTTCTACTCCTCCATCCGCACCGAGCTCGCCATCGAGCGCGCCGACGTGTGCCTGCTGCTGGTGGACGCGACCGAGGAGGCGCTCACCGTGCAGGACCTGAAGGTGGCCGAGAAGGCGTGGGAGGCCGGGTGCGGGCTGGTGATGGTGGTGAACAAGTGGGACCTGGTGGAGAAGGAGACGATGACCGCGCCCGACTTCGAGAAGAAGATCCGGGAGCGCGCGCCGTACCTGAAGTGGGTGCCGATCGTGTTCACCAGCGCCAAGACGGGGCAGCGCGTGCACCGGGTGCTGGAGCTGATCACCCAGGTGCAGGAGCAGCGCCTGCGCCGCGTGCCCACGCACGAGGTGAACGAGGTGCTGCGCGCGGTGGTGACCCGCGCCAAGCCGCCCGCGTACCGGAACCACCCGGTGAAGCTGCTGTACGCCACGCAGGTCGCCGTGGCGCCGCCCACCTTCGTGGTGTTCTCCAACGCCCCCGAGGGGATCCCCGAGAGCTACCAGCGCTACCTGCACAACGGCTTCCGCGAGGCCTGGGGCTTCGAGGGCGTCCCCCTGCGCATCAACCTCCGCCAGCGCGGCGAGGACGAGGAGTAGGAGTACGAAAGTACGAGGTGCGAAGGTGCGAGGTGCGAGGTGCGAGGTGCGAGGTGCGAGGTGCGAGGTGCGAGGTGCGAGGTGCGAGGTGCGAGCTCGCGACGGGCGGGTGAAGCCTCGATTCACCGGCGGCTGAAGCCGCACCGCCCTGAGTGGTTTCTCGTCTCGTCCCCGGGCGAGTGAGCCCGCGCGCTGGAAAGCACGAAGCCTCGCAAACCGCGCGAGGCTG
>DASSJS010000510.1:0-2059 GCA_035691085.1 Longimicrobium sp. | reverse complement strand
CGCCCCGGCGCCGTCCTCCATCATACCCGCCTTCGTCGGACCGTATGGATCGGCGGGACTCCATCATCCGCCGCTCCCGGTCACCGCCGGATCACGGCGCCGTGGCCTGGTCGTCGAAGCGGACGATCCGCGCCACGGCCGGCTTTCCGTGGCAGTCCACGTAGAAGAGCATGTAGTAGCCGGGCGGCAGGTTGGCGCGGCGCGCGTCGGGCGTGCGGAACACGATCTCATCGCGCGCCGACGTCCGGAACGGCAGCTGGTGGAACTGCTGTCCGTTCTGCCACCCGTGCGTGGCCGACGAGAGCTTGTCGAGCACCAGCGACGCCTGCTGGCCGGCGCGGCACGAGTTGGGGAGCCCCGTGAGCTCCACCCGGTACTCGGCGTTGCTGTGCAGCAGGTTGAAGGTCTTCCCGCCGATCACCGCCTGCGGCTGGTAGCCCTGGGGCGGCGCGACCGGGGTGATCGAGCGGATCGCCGCGCGGCGGTTCGGGTCGATGAACAGGTAGGGCGGATTGTAGATCTCGGCCACCCAGTCCTCGGTGGGCGTGGTGAGCTGCCCCTTCTGCCCGCGCGCCATCGGGCCGTCGCCGAAGAAGTACATGTCCACGTCCACCCGCCCCAGGTCGGGCTTGGGCTGGCCGTTCGCCGCCACGGGCTGGCCGTTCGCCCCCGTGGGCTGGGCGTCGCCCCCGCCGCGCACCGTGGCGCGCGCCGAGTTTCCGCCCGAGATCAGCACGCGCCCGTCGGGAAGGAGGATGGCGTTGTTGTGGTACAGCCGCGGCTCCACACCCTCGCTCATCCGCCGCCGGTCGTACCCCGTGAACCGCCCGCCGCTGAAGCGCGGGGTGAGCAGCAGGGGATAGAACACCGGGCCGTAGAAGTCGTAGTTGCCGCCGTTGATCACCAGCACCTGGCGCGTGGGAAGGATGATCGCGTAGTGCATGGTCCGGTTGTCCTGCGGCGTGCTGCCCAGGAAGTTCGGCTCGAACGTCCAGTGGCCGCCGCCCGGCTCGCCGCGCACCGGGTAGAACTCCTCGCGCTTGCGGCTCCCCAGCCCGCCGGCGAAGTGCGTGGGCCCCGAGCCGGCGGTCACCGTGCTGTCGATCGCCGTCATGTTCATGGGCAGCAGCGTGCCCGGCGAGGTGGGCTGCCCGCCCAGCAGGGTGATCCGCCCGGTGTTGGGGTCCAGGTAGGTGGTGCCGTACGACGAGATGGTGTCGGGGCGCTCGGGGCCGCGCTCGAACGCCAGGGTGGGGCGGTCGGCGGTGCCGCCCACGGTGGCCCAGTAGGTGTGCGTGGTCCGCCGCATGAACGCGGTGGTGGACGTGCGCAGGCTCACCCAGTCGCCCTCGCGCGTCAGGTAGATGCGCCCGTCGGGCATCAGGTAGTTCTCGGGGTAGAGCTTGAACGCGTCGCGCTGGTTGGCCCGCATGCAGCGTTCGTCGCACACCACGTTGGTGTCGGGGACGAACGCCCGGTTGATGACCGTCGAGAACGGGCTGTTCGGCAGGTCCTTCACGTCCACCGAGCGCCAGGCCGCCTGCGGGTTGCGGCGGTCGAATCGGTTGGGATCGAAGAAATCGACCGTGTGGTTGATCTCGAACTCGTACATCGTGGGGTAGCCGTGGTCGAACCCCACGAACCCGCTGAACACCGCCATCCGCCCGTCCAGCAGCGGAACGATGCTGGCGTACCACCGCCCGCGCGGCATGAACCCCGAGAAGATCCACGGGTCGTGCGCCGCGTCGGGCATCCGCCGCCAGTCGAAGCGCCGCCAGTCGATGTCGGCCTCCTTCCGCCAGTCGAAGACCCAGGTCGAGTTGTTGCCGGTGCGGTAGGGGAAGTAGTACTGCGTGCCCCCGGTGAAGAGGACGTTGCCGTCCCGCAGGTGCAGGTGCCCGGTGCAGAACAGGTCGCTGGGCGCGAACTGCCCGGCGCTGTCGGGGTCGGGCACCGGCACCGGATGGGGGATGCGGTAGAAGGTGTTACGCTCGGGATCGTACACCGCCACGTTGTTCACCAGCTGGTAGTACTTCGCCAGGCTGTCGTTCGAGAACGG
>DASSJS010000509.1:0-24234 GCA_035691085.1 Longimicrobium sp. | reverse complement strand
GAACGTGGAGCAGGCGTACGGGCTCACCAAGGCGTTCTCCATCTACTTCGAGCTGACCAACCTGGCCGAGACGGCGCACCGCGGCCGCCGCCGCCGCGCCGCCGGCCTGCATCCGGACCAGCCGCCGCAGCCCGGCACCTTCCGCGGCACCCTCCTGCGCCTGCGCGACGCGGGGCTGGACACCGCCGCCATCCTCGACAGGCTCGCGCAGGTCACCATCATCCCCGTCTTCACCGCGCACCCCACCGAGGTGGCGCGGCGCACGGTGCTGTTCAAGCGCGCGCGCATCGCCCGGGCGCTGCAGCGGCTGGACCGCCTGCCACTGACCGACGCCGAGGCCGCGCGCCAGGAAGACGCCATCGCCGCCGAGATCACCGCGCTCTGGCAGACCGACGAGGTGCGCCGCAGCCGCCCGTCGGTCCGCGACGAGATCCAGATGGGGCTGGACTACTACCGCCGCGTGCTGATCGAGGCCGTCCCTGGCCTGTACGCCGAGCTGGCCGACGGCTTCAGCGCCGGGCTGGCCGAGTCCGTGGCCGCGGCCGACCTGCCGCGCGTGGTCCGCTTCGGCAGCTGGATCGGCGGGGACCGCGACGGCAATCCGTACGTCACCCCGGACGTGACGCGTGACGCGCTGCAGCTGGCGCGCGAGGCCATCCTGGACCGCTACGTGGCCTCGCTGGAGCAGGTGGTCGAACGCCTGAGCACGTCCACCGTGCAGACGCCGGTGAGCGATGAGCTGCGCGCGGCGCTGGAGCGGTACACCGAGACCGGGTCGACGCTGGACCCCTTCCCCGAGCGCCGCTCGCAGACGGAGGTGTATCGCCGCTTCCTGGGCTACGTGGGCGCCCGGCTCAAGCTGGCGCGCAACGATCCGCATCATCCCAACGGCTATCCGCACGCCCGCGACTATGCGGCGGACCTCCAGCTGGTGCGCGACAGCCTGGCGCAAAACCGCGGCGAGCGGCTGGCGGTGCTGCTGATCGACCCGCTGCTGCGGCAGGTGGAGACGTTCGGCTTTCACCTCCACACGCTCGACGTCCGCCAGCACGCGCGCCTCCACCTCCGCGCCCGCGAGGAGCTGCTGGACGCGGCGTCGGAGGAGGCAGGACTCCCCACGCCGCCCAGCGACGAGACGCGGATGGTGATGGACACGCTGCGTGCCGTGGCCGACCTGAAAGGGACGTATCCCCCCGAGGCGATCCAGACGTACGTGATCAGCGGCGCCACGGGGGTGGATGACGTGCTGACCGTGGTTCGTCTCGCGGAGATCTGCGGCGTGCGCGTGGCGGCCGAGGGGGAGGATCCCGGGCTGATGCCGGTGCCGCTCTTCGAATCGATCGACGACCTGCGCGCCTGCCCGGAGATCTGCCGCGAGCTGTGGACGCGGGACGATTACGCGCGGCTGCTGGACAGCTGGGGGCGGCGGCAGGAGGTGATGCTGGGGTATTCCGACAGCAACAAGGACGGCGGAATGCTCACCAGCACCTGGGAGATCTACAAGGCGCACCGGGCGCTGCACGACGTGGCCCGGGAATGTGGCGTGACGCTGCGCCTCTTTCACGGCCGCGGGGGGACGGTGGGGCGAGGGGGCGGGCCCACGCACCGCGCCATCACCAGCCAGCCGCCGGGCGCGTTCACCGGCACCCTGCGCCTGACCGAGCAGGGCGAGGTGCTGAACTGGAAGTACAGCGACACCGTCCTTGCCGAGCGCAACCTGGAGCTGATGGTGGCCGCCGCGCTCGACGCGCTGGCGCACCCGTCCGGCATCGACCCCGCGCGCGCGGCGGTGTGGGACGATGCGATGGAGGCGATGAGCGCCGATGCCTACGCTTTCTACCGGGAGAAGATCGCGGAGAACCCCGACATCCTCCCGTACTTCGAGCAGGGGACGCCGGTGGCCGAGCTGGAGCACGCGCGCATCGGCTCGCGCCCAAGCAAGCGCGGCAAGAGCAGCGGCCTGAACGACCTGCGCGCCATCCCCTGGGTGTTCGGGTGGATGCAGAGCCGGCACGTGCTCCCCGCCTGGTTCGGCGTGGGCCACGCGCTGGAGCGCTTCGCCGCCCGCGGCAAGGCCGAGGCGGAGCTGCTGGTGGAGATGACGCGCACCTTTCCGCTCTTCAACGACCTGGTGCGCAACGTGGAAGTCGGCCTCGCCAAGGCGGATCTGTCGATTGCGCGACGGTACGCGGAACTGGTGGACGATGCGGAGCTGCGCGACCGGGTGTTCGGGATGGTGGAAGACGAGTTCGTGCGGACGCGAGACGTCGTGCTGCGCATCACCGGCCAGTCGCGGCTGCTGGAGGAGAACCCGGTGCTCGCGCGCTCCATCGTCCTGCGCAACCCGTACGTGGACCCCATGAGCCTGATCCAGGTCGACCTCCTCCGCCGCAAACGCGCCGGCGAGGAGAGCGACGCGCTGAACTATGCGCTGGCGGCGACGATCAGCGGGATCTCGGCGGGGCTGCGGAACACGGGGTGAGGGGGACGAATCTCTGGGAAAACCCCGGAACGTGCATACGAGGGCCGACGGGATGATCGCCGACCCTCTCGCGATGCCGATCGGAATTACGAACTCCTTCGGATGAGCGAAACGTGCGTTCTGTAATTGGCCTAAAACGACCGAATAAAGCGCGGCCGCTGGGGCAGTCGCGAACGGTCGGCTCAGTTGGGGCAGCAGAGCGTTCCCGGGCATTCGCCCGAGCACGCGATCCCACCCACGTCATCTCTCCACTTCTGCCGTACGCCCGTCTCGGTATCGGGCGACCCCAGCTGTGCCGGTGCGCTCACCGAGGATCCAGTGGCCGCACAGATCGCTGCGAGGGCCACAGCGGTACGAATCAGCCTTCGTTTCATGGTTCGCCTCCACGGTAGTAGGTGAGTGCCACGTCTCGCGACATGGGTGTTCTGCTCAGCATCACATTGAGTTCGGTGGACAACCGATCAACATCGCGCCGCCCCTCGGGCGTTCGGACGTCCGCGAAGAGGACCCTTTGGGGAACCCCGGCCGCGGAGAGCACCAGCAGGGGCGGGGATGTCCGCAGGTTCGCCGCGCGATCCGCCAATTCCCGGCGAAGCCCTCGCTCCGTCCCCCTTTCCACCCGGGCGCTCGCCAGGCGTTCCCTGCGAAGAAACGAGTGTACGACCGCCGTGTCGCCGCCCAGGTACAACACGGTCAGTTGCAAAGACCCACCGTGCTGGCTCAGCTGCCGGCGCAACTCGGCCGCGGCGGTCTCGCACGCCACGATGTCGGCGGTGCGGATCACCCACAAAGCCGAAACGGTTCGCTCCGGGCGCACGTTCGAGGCGAGCGTCATCGCTGCCGCGGGGCGGCCCTGGGCATGGAGAAGGTGCGTTGTGCCCGCGAAGGCAACGAGGAGTGCGAGCGCGCTCAGCGCGCGATTTGTCCGACAGACCATGTAACGCTCTCCAATGAATCAAGACGAAGGAAATAAAGGGAGTAGTCGGGGAGGGAAACGCCAAGCAGCCGCAAGGTCTCGGGAAGGTCGAACTCTTGCTCGATCCCGCCGGCGCCGAGCCTGACCCGGGCCAGACCCCACGCCAACTCTACCTGTTTCTCGTTGAAGTACTGGACGAACAACGAGTGGTCGGGCCCGGGGAAAACGTCGGACATCGTCGTGTACGAATTCCGCCACTCAATCTCGGCCTCGGGGCTGTCGTTCCGCGGGGCGGGAGTGCGGATCGGGCGAAAGCCGCGCAGCCGCAACGGCAGTTTGCCAATGGGGCTCCCGTCAAACCGGTGCAGGTACAGCGTGTCAGAGAGCGCGAACACGACCGCCAGGGTGTCGCGGCCGATCACCGCCGCGTTGGCCCACCCGTTGAACCGGTACGCCGCGTCGAACCTGGGAGGATGGGGTGGTGTGGTGAAGAAGCTGGAACGGACCGAGCCGGTGCGCAGGTCGAAGAGGTGGAGGAGAGGGGAGTCCAGGTCGCCCGCGCGTCTCCCGGAGATCAGCAGGGTGGACGGGTCTAGGAGCCGTACCCCGTATGTGGGCATCAGACCGGTGCGGAGGGTGGTCCGGTAATTCCCCGCCGAGTCGTACACCACCAGCTTGCCCGCGTTGTCGAGCGCGATCACCTCTCCGCCTGCCGTGCGCACCGCGCTGCGCAGCCGCATGAACTCGGACGGCCCCGGACCCGGCTTGCCGCGGGACCAGATCAGTTCGGCCGATGGGGAATAGACCCGGACGCGCGTTTGCCCCCCGTCGGCCACCACGTAGCCTGCGAGGTCGAAGAAAACCTTGATCGCGCTGCTGGCCGCGGTGTCCCGAAACACGATGTCGCGTTTCCAATCCACATAGTCATCCAGCCCACGCCCGCTCGACAGGTAGGCCATCGACGCGGGTGTGGCGGAATGAGGGACGTACGGCTTCTGACACGAAGTCGCCGAGCAGGAACTGGTAAGCAGGCCTAGTACCAGCCAGGTAGTGCCACGTGGCACTGGCTGTTGTTTGCCCAGGGCAAAAGAGCGAACGGCGGCAGGCGAATCGCTCATAGCTTCAAGAAGGGGCTCGGAACGAGCGGTTGTGGGTGTGTGCCACACCGAGGGAGGTGTACTACGGCAGGTGTTCGAGCAGTGCGATCATCGCCGGATGGCGATTACCATGCTCTACTAAAATACTTCGTCCCTGTCCGCGCAAGCTCTTTTTTTAACTTTCCTTGCTGCTACGGTATCCCGGTGCACTCCTTCCGGCGGAGCGCGTGAATGGACGGCTGGGGAAAGAAGGAGTCGCCCGGAAGCGCTTCCGGCGACATCCCCGCTGTCAGGGGAGCATATCATGGCAGGACGCTCCCAGCGAAATGGCTGAACGGAATACTTGCGCTAGAGACCTTTTCGCGCTCTTTTTCGGCCGGTGGTGTACCGGAGCCTCTCTGCCCTTTCCCACTATGTCCATGGCGCAAAAGAACCTGCGACTCACCATTATCGTATGGGTGGCGTTCTGTGGTTGCTCGCGCCCTGGCCCCGATGGGTTCGATGAGGTGAACACCGGGCTCGACTGGTTCCCAACGTGGGAGACAGCGCGGGTGAGGCCACAAACGGGCGCTACATTGCATGCGCTCTGGGTGCGCCGCGACGGCAAGGAGGGATGGGCGGTGGGCTCGCGCGGAACACTGCTGCACCTTGCGGACGGTCACTGGACCGCGGGGGCTCTGGGGGACGCGGGCTTCGACTGGAATGCGGTTGCCTTCGACGAGACCGGCAGGTTCGGCGTGGCCGTGGGGAACGAGGGCCGAATCGCCACGTTCAGTGTGACGGACTCGGGGTGGAGAATTCTCACCGCGCCTCTCACGACCCAAGATCTGCGCGCGGTATGGGTGTCGGAAGACGGCGTGGAGGCGTTCGCCGTTGGCCACGGGGGCACGGTCCTGCGCTTCAACGGCGGGGAGTGGACACAGGTGCCCGTCCGTCTTCCGCCTGCTTCGCGGCTGGCCGACGTGGCCGTAGCAGGTGGTGAGGTATGGGTGCGCGACAGCGCCACGGTCACCGCGTTCTCAGCGGAAAACTACCACCTCACGCGGCGCGTTACCGATTTCGGAGCATCGCGCCTCTGGGGGACCCGGCGGCCGGCCAGCGTGTGGGTGGCGGGTGTGAGCCACGCAGCGGCGCTTCCCGCCGGGTCGATGCGGTACTCGGTGCGCAGGTACCACGACGGCAGGGTCGACAGCGTGACGCGGCTCCCCCAGATGCCGCGTGCCGCCGCGTTCTCGGGCGATGCCGCAACAGGCATCGTGGTAGCCAGGGAAGAGCAGGACAATGGCAGTTGGCTGCCGCACGCCACCTTCGTCAACCGCATGGGTCGCTTCCAGGGGGGTACGGCGGCTTCGCCCGAGGTCCGGGCGCTCTGGCTGGCGGACGACGCCAGCGACGGCTGGGCGGTGGGCGACCACGGGTATGTCGCGCGGCTCCGGCAGCAACGCCCCGAGATCCGCCAGATCACGGGGGATTTCGCACCGTCCTCGGAGCTCACCGGGTGGTTCGTTGCGCAGGGCGACCTTCCCGTGGGGACCACGCTGGACAGCATCCGGCTGGTTGCCGCGGACAGGATGGTCCGGATGGTGGCCTCGCGGGATTTCAAGACCCGGCCAACGCGCGGAGGCGTCGAGTTCAGCTTTCTGCCCGCGCCGCGCGAAGCCGCCGTCAAGTCGCTGAACGAGCGCAGCGTACGGCTGCAGTTGTACTTCGGGTTTCCGGGTTTCCGTCCGCGATACACCGTCGGCTGGACCAAGTCCCGCGCCTTCGCGGTGGGAAGCCCCGCAACCCCGTGGAAGCAGCTGGCACCGTGGCTGGCCGGTGCCCTGCTGGCCATTGTGCTGCTGGTTTGTGCGTGGCGCATTCGACGGGTGAGGACGTTTCTGCTGGACCCGGCCAGCCGCGAATTGCTGGGCACGCCGGGGAAGCGAGTCATGCTGCTCGTCATGGCGTTCCCAGGGATCCGGAGGAGGGTGCTGGATGGTTATCGGGCGCGGATTCTGGAGCGTTATCCTCCTGTTCCGCCGGCATCCGCACCGCCACACCTTCTTCCACGCGACGGACGGTGCAACGTGTTTGGCGCGAACACGGTGGCCGATCCGGCCATGCTCCAGCGCATCTACCCTGCGCTGAGCGCTGCCGGAGCGGAGCGGGTGCTCTGGCTTCAGGATGCCGGCATTCAGGCGTCCGCTCTCGTGCGCGCGCTCGCGGGCATCATCGCCGGGCAGGGTGGAGTCCCCGTGTACCTTCACCTGGCCGAGCCGGGAGCGCTCAAGGACGTCGCGGCGCGTGCGCTGGGTACGATCGAAGAGATGCCGGCGCCCGCGGCGGCAAATCTTCTGGAGGCGGGGGGCTACGTGTTTCTGGTCGATTGCATCGAAGGAAGGTACGACGCGGAAGCCGTGGCCCTGTTCGTGGCCGACATGCGCGTGCGGAACCATGTGATCGTGGCCAGCCACGAGCCGCCCCGTGTCGGCGGCGTGTGCCATGTGAGTGTGGCTCCCGCCCCCGAACCGGCGGAAGCGTGACCATCGACCGGTGTGTGCAGTCCACGCGGCGGGCTTCGGTGGGTGCAGTCCGACGTTTTCGTCCGGGCGCGGGGTCTCTTGTTCGTACGCTGCGGGTTCGAACGATGTGCGGACGCGGGCGGGAGCGATGACTGCTCCCGCCCGTTGTCGTTTCACCGGAACGACGCGATGAACGCCTCGGTCTCGGGCGAGAAGCGGCCGGGGATGTCGGGGTGCCGGCGGTAGAGGGCGATGTACTGGCGGAAGAACTCCACCGGGTGCCGCGTGAAGAGGCGGCGGATGCAGGCGGTGCCGCAGTGCTGCTCGATCGCCTTGGCCATCTGGTAGCCCACGAAGTAGAAGCGCGCGTCGTTGGTGCCCGAGAACCCTTGGAAGTCCGCCTGCTGCCACGTGACGCTCCCGTTGCGCAGCCCGCGCAGGATCGTGTCGAAGAGCTCAAAGTTCTCGGCGATGCGCCGGGGCGTGGCGTTGCGCTGGTAGCGCGCGCGGAACAGGTCAAGGTTGCGGCCGGTGGCGTTGGATTTCGTGGGATCGGCCACGTAGTTCGCCGTTCCCTCGGCCAGGGTGACCGTCAGCAGGCGCTCGGCGAGCGGCATTGTTTCGGTGGAATCGGCGATGCGGGTGAGACCGGGGGTGCGCCGCTGCGCCGCCTTCTGCAGCACGTGGTAGTCCTCGTGCGCCATGTTGCCCACCACGCCGGAGAGGTCGCCCATCGCCCGCGCCAGGTTGGCGTAGAAGACGGGGCGCGACCGGTCGTCGAACACGAAGCCGTCCGACACGCCGCCGGCCACGAAGTACACCTCCACCGCCAGCGGCCCCGTCGGTGGCGCGTACGGGCCCAGCTGCGCCAGCGTGCGGCGCACGATGCCGGCCTCGTCGGCGCGGATGGCGCGGATCAGCTGGCGGATCTGCGCGCGTTGGGTCCACACGCCGGTCAGTTGGAACTCGCGGTTGTGCGCCGACCCCCGCTTGGTCCGCGCGAAGTCCTTCACCTCGCGCCGGAACTCGGCCACGCCGACGCCGGGGATGAAGCGTGTGACGTTGTCCACCATCGCGCGCACGCCGTGGATGCGCAGCAGGGTGTTCACCTGCGCGTCGGTGACGGAATCCTGCTCCAGCGCGTTCAGCAGCGCCTCGGCGCCCGCGTAGTCCAGCCGCAGGGTGTGCCCTGGCGCGCCCGCCGCCCGTTGCGCGCGGCCCTCTGGCCGAGCGGCCAGCGTGCACAGGAGCAGCGCGGCGACCGCGGCCGCGTTCGCAAAGCGGAGCATCGGCGTTCTCCGGGAAGGTGGCGGTGGAGCGGGGGAGGGAAGCGGCGTGCGCACGATCGCCGGCGCCGCCGCGAAATCAGACGTTCGACCGACAGAGAATGGTTTGAATTCGGACGGATCAGGCTGGAGTCAGACTACCAAGCCGGATCCCCGGGCAGGACATGATCGTTGACGGTATCGCTTCGCGCCACCACTTTCGCAGTGCGGCTTCGCGGACCCGATCATCCTGCATCCGCGGCCCTCCCTTCGCGCCGCGGCAGGCCATCCAAAGGCGTGAAGACCGGAAGCCTCGCTCCCCACCCAGCCATCGTCCCGCCGTCCGTCTCTCGCACGAAAGGAAGTCGCCATGCCCTGGAAAGGAATCGTCGGCAAGAGCTTTTCGCCGGAGGAGTTCGACGCGTACTGCCACACGCTGCAGTGGACGGCATGGCGGCCGTCGTTCATCGTGCTGCACAACACGGCCATCCCCTCGCTCAAGCAGCGGCCCAAGGGGCTCACGCTGGAGCACATCAAGGGGCTGGAGGTCTTCTACCGCGACACGCAGAAGTGGAGCGCGGGGCCGCACCTGTTCGTGGACGACCTGCAGATCTGGGTGTTCACGCCGCTCACCGTGTCGGGCGTGCACTCGCCCAGCTGGAACAAGGTGGCGCTGGGCGTGGAGATGCTGGGCGACTACGCCACCGAGCCGTTCGACAGCGGCCGCGGCGCCGCGGTGCGCAAGAACGCCGTGTCGGCCATCGCCACGCTCTCGGCCGTCCTGGGGCTGGACCCGCACACCATGCGCATCCACCGCGAAGACCCGCTCACCACGCACGCGTGCCCGGGGAAGAACGTGCGCAAGCTGGAGGTGATCCAGGAGGTGAGCGACCTGATCGTCAAGCGCCACGCCGGCGAGCACCCCCTCAAGCCGAACCCCTGAGCTTCCTCCCACAGGAGATGTCAGAATCGTCATCCTGAGGAGCCGCCGCACCCGAACTCCGTTCGCACCGGAGTTTGGCGGCGACGAAGGATCTAACGCTCGCACTCGGAACCGACGGTACCAAGCGAGATGGGACGCCGGGGCATCGATGCGTCATGCGGACGATAGCGTGGCCCTGGCGATAGATCCTTCGTCGCGTCCAAATGCTTGCGCGGCCGCGAGTTCGGCGCGGACGCTCCTCAGGATGACATCGGTGGGGGAGGCGCGGGATGCGCCCTGATCGCCGAGAGATACGGATCATCAGGACAGAAACGGCGCGGGGCGCCGGGCACACAAGCCCGGCGCCCCGCGCCCCGTCATTGAACCATCCGGTCCGGCCCCGGCTTACCGCTGGCCCGACCAGCCCTGGCCGCCCTGCTGGCGGCCCTCGCCGCGCCGGCCACGCTGGCCGTCACGGCCCTGGCCACGCTCCTCGCGCAGGCGGCGGTACTCGGCCAGCTGCTGCCTGTTCAGCACCCGCTCGATCTGCTGGTCGGTCTGCTGGCGAAGCTGCCGCATCTGCTCGAAGCCTTGGCGGCGCTGGGCATTGTCACCCCGCTCCCGGCCCTGCTGGCCCTGCTGCCCCTGCCAGCCACCACGCCCCTCGCCGCGGGCGCCGCGGAACTGCGCGAACTGCTGCTGCTCGCGCTGCAGGATGTTGCGCACCTGGCTCTGCTGCGTGCCGCTCAGGCGCAGCCGTTCGGTGAGCTGGCGCACGCGCTGCTCCAGCCGCTGCGCCGGGTCCATGCGCTGCCCCTGCTCGCGGCGGGGGCCCTCGTAGCCCTGCTGCTGCGCGGCGGCGGGCGAGTGGAAGGCCACACCGGCCGCCAGGGTGGCGGCGATGGCCAGGTACCGGATCGAAGTCTTCATCGGTCTCAATCCCTTCGAGAATTCGTTTCGTGTCGGCGGTACGGCGCACCGGGTGGGCTGGGCGTCTCGTCCATCACACGCTCGCCGGCACCCCTTGGTGAGCGCCGCGGATGGATCATAGTGGCAACCGCCCCCGCGCGGTCCTCCCCCGGCGATGACTTGCACGCTGGTGATCCGAACTGCACCACTCCCGGCACGAACGATCCACAACCTCTTGCACCGCAACGAATTCCCTTCGCCCGTCCGGACCGCGGAGGCGTGAACTCCATGGAGGGGCGGCAGGGGCGAAAGGAAGCGCATCCGCCATCCGGCTGGCCATTGCGGCGCCGATCCGCCCGCTGTGCGATGGACGGCATCGCCCTTGCCCGGTCGAATCACGCATTTACGACTCATTCCAGCATGACGGACGGGAGATAGACAACGGTGGAGTTCAAGGTTCTGCCGGGGCGGCGCTCGCCCCTGGGTGCCACGTGGGATGGCGAGGGCGTCAACTTCGCGGTGTTCTCGGAGCACGCCACCGCCGTGGAGGTGTGCCTGTACGACAGCGGCGACCCCACGCGGGAGACGGCGCGCCTGCGCCTGCGCGAGGTGACCGCCCACGTGTGGCACGGCTACGTGCCGGGGCTCAAGCCCGGGCAGCTGTACGGCTTCCGGCTCGACGGGCCGTACCAGCCCGAGCACGGGCTGCGCTTCAACCCGCTCAAGCTGCTGCTGGACCCGTACGCCCGGTCCGTGGCCGGGAAGGTGGACTGGCGGCACCCCGTGTTCGCCTATCCGCTGGGCGGCCACGACCTGGACCGCGACGAGGGCGACAGCGCCGCGGGGATGCCCCGGGGCGTGGTGGTGGACCCGGCGTACGACTGGGAGGGCGACCAGCCGCCCCGCACGCCCTGGTACCGCACGGTGATCTACGAGGCGCACGTGAAGGGGCTCACCGCGCGGCACCCCGAGGTGCCGCCCGAGCTGCGCGGCACCTACGCGGGGGTGGCGCACCCGGCCATCATCCAGCACCTGCAGTCCCTCGGCATCACGGCGCTGGAACTGCTCCCGGTGCACGACTTCGTGGACGACAGCCACCTGCTGGAGCGGGGGTTGAGCAACTACTGGGGATACAACACCCTCAACTTCTTCAGCCCCGACGCGCGCTACAGCGGCAGCGGCGACCGCGGCGGCCAGGTACGCGAGTTCCGCGACATGGTCAAGGCGCTGCACCGCGCGGGGATCGAGGTGATCCTCGACGTGGTGTACAACCACACCGCCGAGGGAAACCACCTGGGCCCGCTGCTCAGCTACAAGGGGATCGACAACCCCACCTACTACCGGCTGGTGGACGGCGATCCGCGCTTCTACATGGACTACACGGGCACCGGCAACTCGCTGAACACCCGCCACCCCCAGGTGCTGAAGCTGGTGAACGACTCCCTGCGCTACTGGGTGCAGGAGATGCACGTGGACGGCTTCCGCTTCGACCTGGCCGCCACGCTGGCGCGCGAGGAGCACGGGATGGACCGGCTCTCCAGCTTCTTCGACGTGATCCACCAGGACCCGGTGCTCAGCGAGGTGAAGCTGATCGCCGAGCCGTGGGACATAGGCGAGTACCAGGTGGGCAACTTCCCCGTGCTGTGGACCGAGTGGAACGGCAAGTACCGCGACGACGTGCGCAGCTACTGGCGGGGCGACCCGGGCACGGTGAACGAGCTGGCGTACCGCCTGACCGGCTCCAGCGACCTGTACGGCGACGACGGGCGCAAGGCGTACGCGAGCATCAACTTCATCACCGCGCACGACGGCTTCACGCTCAACGACCTGGCCACCTACAGCGACAAGCACAACGAGGCCAACGGCGAGGAGAACCGCGACGGCGAGAGCCACAACCGCTCGTACAACTTCGGGGTGGAGGGGCCGAGCGACGATCCGGGGATCCGCTACCAGCGCGAGAAGCAGCGGCGCAACCTGCTCGCCACGCTCCTGCTGTCGCAGGGGGTGCCGATGATCCTGGGCGGTGACGAGATGGGGCGCACGCAGGGCGGCAACAACAACGCCTACTGCCAGGACAACGAGATCAGCTGGTTCGACTGGGAGCTGGACGACAGCCGGCGCGACCTGCTGGAGTTCACGCGGAAGGTGGCCACGCTGCGCCGCGAGCACCCCATCTTCCGCCGCCGCAAGTTCTTCCAGGGCCGGCAGATCCGCGGGTCGGAGCTGAAGGACATCAAGTGGCTGCGGCCGGACGGCCAGGAGATGGACGACGACGACTGGAGCACGAACTTCGTGGCCAGCTTCGCCATGCTGCTGGGCGGCGACGCCATGATGGAGTGGGACGACCAGGGCGAGCGCGTGACCGACGACACTTTCGTCCTCCTCTTCAACGGCGCCGCCGACGACGTGGAGTTCACGCTCCCCAGCACCCCCCGCGCGCCCAGCTGGCAGGTTGCCCTCGACACCTCGAAGCCCGCCGCCGCGCAGTCCGCCGACGAGCACGAGGCCGGCGCTCGCCTGACGCTGCCGGGCCGCTCGATGCTGGTGCTGATGACGCCCAACGCGGGGGACGAGGCGGAGGATTACTGAAGCACGCGCCGGGTCTCATGACAGCGGAGCCCTCCCACGCCATCGGGACGGCTCCGCGAGCGTTCTGGGTGCCAAGGTCACGTAAAACGCTTCCGGCACGATGTCACGGCATCCTATCTTGCGAGTGCGAGGCGGGAGGTCGCGCGGCTGTCTACCCACGCCATACGCCGTCATCCGGAAGACGATGCGCGCTTGGCCGGCAGCAGTTCACGGAGGGCCGATGGACATCCTGAAGACGCTGCTGTTCACGGTGCTGGTCCCCGGCACCGTGGCGGGGCTGATCCCGGCGTGGATCCGCGGCGGGTGGGCGCTGCGCGGGCCGGCTTGGGCGGTCGCGGCGGGCGGGGCCACCCTCGCCGCCGGGATCGCGATCTACCTGTGGTGCGCGTGGGATTTCGCCACGGCGGGGCGGGGGACGCCTTCGCCCACGCACCCGCCGCGTGCGCTGGTGGTGCGCGGCCTGTACCGCCATTCGCGCAACCCGATGTACGTGGGCGTGGTGCTGGCGGTGCTGGGGCAGGCGGTGTGGGCGCGCTCGCCGGGGCTGTTCGGGTACGCGGCGTTCCTGGCCGCCGCCTTCCACCTGCGCGTGGTGGTGTTCGAGGAGCCGTATCTCCGCCGCACCTTCGGCGCCGCGTACGGTGGCTACGTGGCCGCGGTGCCGCGCTGGTTCGGGCGGGGTGCTCGGCGGGATGAGGCTCCCCGCATCGGACTCTGACCCCGCGGCACAACCAGCTTTTACGACTTGAATCAACACAGAGGAACCAGAGGACCAGAGGAACCAGAGGGAACCACGCGCGAATCCGCAGTTCCTCTGGTCCCCCTGGTTCTCTGGTCCCTCTGTGTTGAAAATAACGATCCCGGCCCGCGCCTCGGGTGGAGAGGATGCGGGCCGGGCTCATTCCATCCGTACCTCGTACCCCGTACTCTCGTACTTCAGTCGGTCGAGAACAGTGGAAGCGTGAAGAAGAACGTGCTCCCGCTTCCCGGCTCGCTCTCGGCCCAGATGCGGCCGCCGTGCGCGTCCACGATCCCCTTGGCGATGGCCAGGCCCAGCCCCAGCCCCGTCCGGTTGCCGCGCTCCGCCTGCCAGAAGCGGTCGAAGAGCCGCGGCAGGTGCTCGGGGGCGATCCCGCCGCCCGTGTCGCTCACGCGGAACACCACCGCGTCGCCCATCCGCTCGGCGCACACGGTAACCTGCCCGCCCGGCGGGGTGAACTTGAGCGCGTTGCCCAGCAGGTTGGAGAGGATCTGCAGCACCCGCGCGCGGTCGCCGTCCACGTCGGGCACCTCGCAGCGCTCCACGCGCAGCACCACGCCCTTCTCGGACGCCAGCCCCTCGTACATCTCGGCCGCGCTGCGGATGGCCTTGGCCGGCTCCAGCCGCGCGCACTGCATCACCCGAGTTCCCGCCTCCAGCGCCACCACCTCCACCAGGTCGTGGATCAGCGAAGTCATGGCCTCGGCGCTGCCGCGGATGGCGCGGATCTGCTGGCGGTCGCGCTCGGTCCAGCGATCGGGGTCGCTGTACTCGTCCAGGATCACCGCCCCCAGCAGCACCGCGTTCAGCGGGTTGCGCAGGTCGTGCGAGACCACGGCCAGCACCTCCTCGCGCGCGCGGGTGGCGGCGCGGGCCTCGGCGTAGAGGCGGGCGTTGTCCACCGTCAGCGCGGCGCGGCGGGCCACCTCGCACGCCAGCGCCAGCTCGCGCGGGTCGAACTCCCGGACCCCGGCCCCGCGCACGAAGGTGAGCACCCCCAGGGTGCGCCCGCGCGCCCGCATCGGCACCACCAGCGCCGACCCGGTGCCCAGCCCGCGCGCGGCCTCGCGGTGGGCCGGGGCGGGGAAGGCGGCGGCCATCACCTCGTCGGTCCCCGCGAGGAGCGCGGGCTTGCCGGTGCGCAGCGCCGCGGCCACCGGGTGCGGCCCCTGCGGGTCCGGCCGGGTGTCGTGCAGCAGCGCCTGGAGCCGCTCGGCATGCGCGGGGTCGCGGTGCGCGCTGGCGCAGACGCCCACCCCGGCGGGGCCGGGGACGTGCGCCGAGCACCAGTCGGCAAAGCTCTCCGCCGCGGCGTGCGCCAGGCGGCGGAGCATCTCCTCCACCTCCAGCGACCCGGCCAGCGCCTCGCCCGCGCCGGAAAGGAGCCGGTCGGCCGCCGCGTGCCGGTGCCGCTCCTCCACGTCGTGGAAGAAGGCCGCGGCGCCGCCGTCGGTGGGAAAGGCGTGCACCTCCACCCATCTCCCCACCACGGGCGAGAGCGTTTCCACCCGCACCGGCCGCTGTTCGTCCAGCGCCAGGCGCACGGCCGCGAACTCGGCCTCGGGCGGGAACACCTCCTCCATCGCCCGCCCGGCCAGCTCCGCGGCGGGGCGGTTCCAGGCGCGCGCGGCGCGCTCGTTCACCCGGGTGAAGCGGCCGGCCGCGTCCACCCCGAAAAAGGCGTCGGAGGTAGCCTCGAGCACCGCCTCCAGCCGCCGCCGGCCGGCCTCGGCCGCCTCGCGCGCGGCCTGTTCCGCGGCCAGCAGGCGCTCGGCCTGCGCGGCGCGGTGCGCCTGGGTCATGCCGCACAGCATCCACCACAGCGCCTGGCCGCCGGGAAGGAGGCGCGCGGCGGGCTGGATGGTGCAGCTCACCCGCACCGGCCCGGTGTGGCGGGGAAGGAGGGTGATCTCGTAGCCGCGCACGCGGGTGCCGGCGGCGGCGCGGTTGACCTGCTCGCGGAAGGCGCGGCGCTCGGCGACGTCGACGAACACCGCCACGGGCTTCCCCGACAGCGCCTTCTCGGGCACGCCCAGCAGCTCGCCGGCCGCGCGGTTCGATTCGCGGATGGTGCCGTCGGGGCCGGTGACCAGGTACGGCTCGGGGGCGTGGTGGAAGAGCTCGGCGTAGCGCTGGCGCTCGGTCTCCAGCATCAGCCGGCTGGCCTCCAGGCTCTCGTTCTGGGCGCGAAGCTCCTCGTTGCTCACGTCCAGCTCCTCGAGCGCCTGCACCAGCTCGTCCAGCGCGCCGGTGAGCAGCGCGTTCCCCGGGGCGCCCGCCTCCACGGCACTGCGGCGCAGCGCTTCGGCGCGGCTGTGCGCGTCGGTGATCCGGGCGTGGAAGGAAGGCTGCAACGGCATGGGGCGCGTCAGGGTGATTTCGGCGCTGGGGATGTCGGGGGAAACCGTTGCGCAAGCGCCGCGCAGCGCCCGTAGCAGCCCGCCTGGGCCTCCCGGAATACGCGCGCGCTTCGTTCCGATGAGGTGCGGGTCAGCCCACCAGCGCCAGCGTCTCGGCGCCCGGGGCGGGCGCCTCGGCGGCGAGGGGAGCCGCGGGGGTGACTTCCGCGCCCGCCGCCATCGCCGGGGCCATGTCCGCCGACGGGGCAACGCCGGGACCGGCGGCCGAGGGCGTGGCGCTCCGTTCGCGCTGCAGATCCATCCGGAGCCACAGGGCGCGCCGTTGCTCGTCGACCTCCCGTATCCGCCGGGCGATCGCTTCGCCGCGTGCCTGGGCGCCCTCCCGCAGCAGTTTCAGATCTTCGCTCGTCAACGTCATCCTGCCCCAGCGTTGGCGGGCCACGCCCCGCCCCCGGCCGCGCGATCGGTTCGGGAGCAGCGAGAACCCAATGCAGTGGAAGCGGTTTACGGTAAAGGAGGGCCGCAGTGGACGGTATCGGGAGTCAGGGAAGCCTGTCGGGGAATTCCCCGACATGCCGGCCGAGGCCGGGCTTGGTGAACCGCGTTCATGCGGTTAAGACGCTCGCGGCTCGCTTCGAGGCCTGAAGAGCGGGAGAGCGATGAACGAGGATGCCACTGCTGCGAAATGGTCCGACCGTCGTGTATTCAGGGCTTGCTCATGGCTGTGCGGTGTCCGGCCGGTTTCTCGCATAATCGGAGAGCGGAGCGCGTGTGGCGCCTGGAAAAAGAGGGCCGGCGCGTGGCCGGATGAGACGGGGTGCTCACGAAAGGAATGTGCGCATGGGCGAGGTCACGGCCTGGCCTCCAGACGGCGGCGAAACGGGCGAGCTGATCCGGGCGCGCGACTGGGCGGCCACGCCGCTGGGGCCGCTGGACTGGTGGCCGCCCAGCCTCAGGACCGCGGTGGACATCATGCTCGGCTCGCCGGTGCCCGCCTCGGTGATCTGGGGCCCCGGGCGTATCCATCTGTACAACGACGGGTACGCCGCCATCGCGGGCGACCGGCATCCGGCGCTCTTCGGCCGGCCCGCGGCGGAGGGGTGGGGCGACGCGCGCGCCGTGCTGGAGCCCCTCCTGGACGCGGCGTTCGCGGGCGGCCCGGCGGTGGTGGAAGAAGACCGCGCGCTGCCGCTGGGCGGTACGGGCACGGGCGCGGAACCGCGCCGGTTCACCTTCACCTTCTCGCCGGTGCACGACGACGCGGGCGCCGTGGCCGGCGCGTTCCACATCGTGGTGGAGACCACCCATCGCAGGCTCGCCGAAACCGCCCTGCGCCAGAGCGAGGAGCGGCACCGCGTGATCGTGGAGAGCGCCCGCGACTACGCCATCCTCACCACCGACAGCGAGGGGCGGATCGAGAGCTGGTCGCCCGGCGCGCGCGAGGTGTACGGCTGGGAGCCCGAGGAGGTGATCGGGCGGAACTTCGCCGTCCTCTTCGTCCCCGAAGACCGCGAGGCCAGCGTGCCCGAGCGCGAGCTGGAGACCGCCCGCCGCACCGGCGCCGCCCCCGACGTGCGCTGGCACCTGCGCGCCGACGGCTCGCGCGTGTTCGTGGACGGCACCACGCGCCTGATGCGCCGCCCCGACGGCTCGCCCGCGGGGTTCCTGAAGATCGGCCAGGATGCCACCGGCGCGCGCAGGGTGGAAGACGCGCTGCGCGACAGCGAGGAGCGCTACCGGATGATCGTGGAGGGCGCGCGCGACTACGCCATCCTCACCACCGACCCCGGCGGGCTCATCACCAGCTGGTCGCCCGGCGCCGAGGCGGTGTACGGGTGGCGCGCGGGCGACATCGTGGGCCAGCCGGTGGCGATGACCTTCACCCCCGAAGACCGCGCGGCCGGCGCGCCCGAGGCCGAGCTCGCCACGGCCGCCGCCAACGGGTGGGCGCCCGACGTGCGCTGGCACCTGCGCAGCGACGGCACGCGCGTGTTCATCGACGGCTTCACCCGCCCGCTGCACCACGCCGACGGGAGCCCGCGCGGGTTCCTGAAGATTGGCCAGGACGTGACGGAGCACCGCCGGATGGAAGAGGCGCTGGGCGAGAGCGAGGCGCGCTTCCGCGCCGTGGCCGACCTGGTGCCCGACCTGCTGTGGAGCAACGATGCCGCCGGCGTGACCACCTGGTACAACCGGCGGTGGATGGAATACACCGGGCAGACCGAGGCGGAGGCCATCGACTACGGCTGGGCCGACGCCCTGCACCCCGACGACCGCGAGGGGTCGCTGCGCACCTTCCAGGCTGCGGTGGACGCGGGGTGGCCGCTGCGGCAGGAGCACCGCATCCGCCGGGCCGACGGCGTGTACCGCTGGTTCCTGGTGCAATCCCGGCCGGTGCGCGACGAAAGCGGGCGCGCCACCCGCTGGTTCGGCGCCGCCACCGACATCCACGAGCTGCGCCTGGCCATGCAGGCGCTGCGCGGCCTGAACCAGACGCTGGAGGAGCGCGTGGCCGAGCGCACCGCCGAGCTGGCGGCCGCCAACCAGGGGCTCACCGTGGAGGTGCGGCAGCGGGCCCAGGCCGAGGCCGCGCGGCGCGAGCTGCTGCGCCAGCTGGTGACCGCCGAGGAGGATGAGCGGCGGCGCATCTCGCGCGAGCTGCACGACCAGATGGGGCAGCAGGTGACCGGGCTGCTGCTGGGGCTGAAGGCGCTGGAGCGGGGCGGAGCGCCGCCCGGGCAGATCGAGGCGCTGCAGCGGCTGGCCGACGCGATCGCGCGTGACCTGCAGCACCTGGCGCTGGAGCTGCGCCCGCCCGCGCTCGACAGCCTGGGGCTGGCGCCCGCGTTGCACGACCACCTGGCCGAGTGGAGCCGCCGCCACGGCATCGCCTGCGACTTCCACGCGCCGGAGGTGATGGGCGAGCGCCTCCCCCCCGAGATCGAGGCCACCGTGTACCGCGTGGTGCAGGAAGGGCTCACCAACGTGCTGAAGCATGCCGGCGCCACCCGCGTGGGGCTGGTGCTGGAGCGCCGCCGCGGCGTGCTGAGCGCCATCCTGGAGGACGACGGCGGCGGCTTCGACCCCGGCCTGCTGGCACACCCCCACAAGGCGCGGCGCCTGGGGATCCGGGGGATGCGTGAGCGGGTGGCGCTGCTGGGCGGCACGCTGCAGATCGAGAGCGCGCCGGGGAACGGCACCACCCTGTTCGTTCGCATCCCCGAGGCTCCGGGGCTCGCGGATGCTGAACCATCCGCGTCTTTGGATGGCGGCGTGGGCCGTGGAGCGGTGGACGGGGTGAGGGGCGAGGAGGGAAGGGAGGCGGGGGGATGAAGACGCTGCGCATCGTGCTGGCCGACGACCACGAGGTGGTGCGCAGCGGCCTGCGCGCGCTGGTGGACGGCACCACGGGGATGGAGGTGGTGGGCGAGGCGCGCGACGGCGCCGAGGCGTGCCGCAAGGCGGTGGAGCTGCGCCCCGACGTGGTGGTGATGGACGTGTCGATGCCGCGCGTGGACGGCGCCCTGGCCACCGAGCGCATCCGCCGCGAGTGCCCCGGGGTGAAGGTGCTCGCGCTCACCATGCACGAGGACCGCGGCCACCTGACCCGGCTGCTGCAGGCCGGCGCCAGCGGCTACCTTCCCAAGCGCGCCGCCGCCGACGAGCTGGTGCGCGCCATCCAGGTGGTGGCGGGGGGAGGGACCTACGTGGACCCGCAGCTGGCCGGCACCCTGCTGGCCGGCGCCGCCGAGCCCCCCCGCGGCCCGGCCGGCGGCCAGCGCCTGAGCGAGCGCGAGGAAGACGTGCTGCGGCGCATCGCCTGGGGCGCCAGCAACAAGGAGATCGCCGGCGAGCTGGGGATCAGCGTGAAGACGGTGGAGACCTACAAGGCCCGCATCGCCGACAAGCTGGGCCTCCGGACCCGCACCGACATCGTCCGCCACGCCGTCCGCCAGGGGTGGATGGGCGAGGGGTGAAGCTTGGGCGGCGGGAGCCACACGGCAATGATCCTCGCCATCGCGGGTGAACTACTAGCTACCGCGTCACCGCCAAACGTGCTACCCGTCACCTGTCTGGTGGGGACGGTTAAACGTCCAGGCTGGCCCGGCCCCGCCGAACACCGCGCGGACGGCTTCTCCGCGTGTCCACTCGTGTTGATTTCTGGGGTAGGCCGGTCACGTGGAACAGCGGCTCGTCTCCGCCAGGCGAGGACCCTAACCTGTGCGCCCGCGATTGTTCGTCGGCGAGACCGAAAGAACTCGGGGTGCACCTGAGCGCAGAATCATCCAGGTATTCGCGACCATTGGGTATAGCCCGATGCTGATCGCGGCTGCTACCGCGTATTTGTTACCGTCGCGTTTTAGAGTGCGGCTCGCATGGCTAGGGGCCCTGACCGCCGGTCGCCACGATCCCGGAGGTGTGCTGACCAATCCCTGTGCACATTGGCGGCGGTAGAAACGTTGTTTTCGCGACAGAAACGAATTTCGGAGGACGCATGAAAACACGCTTCATGATTCGACTGCTGGTACTGGGCGGGATTTGCACATCCGCGCTCACCGCGTGCGACAGGCGGGAATTGCTCGCGCCGGGGGTAAAGCCGCCGGGCAGAGCTCGCGCGGGGCTTACCGAGCCCGTGTCCCTCGGCAGCCAGTTGCTGCCTCCGCCGCCGAACACCGGCGGCGCGCCCGGTCCCAGCGTCAGCCTCGGAAGTGTTCCGGCCCGGACGTGGGTGGTTCTCCAGGTGAACGGGAGCGTAAGTGGCGAGTGGAACCCCGACTGCAACGAGCGCCCGCCCGCGTGGCCCTGTGGTGAAGGCGCGCCAGCGCAGAACTACACGGGCGGTGCCGACCCCTATGCACCCGTCACCATCACCTACACGTACAACCAGTTCGGAACCCACACCGGGCGCGTGCTGCTGCGCGGGACGGGCGCGGGCTCGGCCATCGGCCTGTACAGCAACGACTTCCCAAGCACGCTGGAAGGGTTCCTCAAGGTGAACACGCTCACGTCGTGGGATCCGAACTTCGGGATCATCGTACCCAGCTATTACAAGCTGTCCGGCGGCTACACGGTCACGGCCACGCTGGTGCCCAGCCCGTTCCAGGTGAAGGAGAGCGCACCAGATGCATCGGGCATGGTCACGTACACGGCGGAACCTCTGTACGGCCTGAACTTCATCAACCCGCCGCTCGACGGTCATCTTCCCGCCGGTGACCTGGTCTGGAAGTTCTTCCCCGGTGACTCGCTGCCGGACGAGCCCGATTTCAGTTGGCCGGGGTGGTACGTGTACGAGTGCGAGCGCAAGACCGTCTGCAACTACCGCCCTTCGCAGCCGGGGCGGATGCAGGCTGAGGCCATGGTGGAGATGCAGAGGGCGTACGTGCGGAGCAAGCGCAGCGGATGTGATAGCGGCTCAGGATCGCTTTGCACGCCGCAGAGCAACTTCACGCTTCGATGCCGCGCGTTGGCACCCGTCGGTAGTGAGCCGTCGGACAGCGCTGTGACTGTCGGACGCACAGGCACTGTCACTTGTGAGACTGAACCGGCCGGCCCATCAGTCCAGATCAAGAGGTGGCAGTTCGCAGGCGGCGTACGGCCAGACGGATCTCCGGTCACGATCACGCGCGAGGGAGCGGACAGGTCTGCCCGAACGTGGGCGGGCGTGATGGTAGCGAGCGGGAAGATCTCGGTATCGGCGCTCGTTGGACGCGACTCCGTCACGAGAGAGGTAAACGTGACTGTCACACCGAGAGTTTGGAAAGAGACGGCTCCCACTCCGGTATATGATATCATTGATACAGAGGAGCGATGCCCGGGTGGGATCGAGAACCACTCGATCGATTGTTATACGCAGACCCCCCCGCAGCGGCTTGGGGATCTGGGAAGGACGCATAATCCCTCGACACTGCGTGAACGGCTTGGCAGGCGCGCGGCGCAGGTGAGCGACGGCGGTCCGAACAACGGGTTCGCATATGTTGGTGGGACTGGATCACCTATCGTCTACGTCAGCCTGCACACTCACCTCAACCCCGTTCTGTTCAATCCGCATGCACCTCTGTTCGCCCACGTCGAGCGGTGCACACAGCCAGTCATGTTGGAATGGGTCCGCTCACACGAGCGCAAACACGCTCAACTCATCCTCGACTGGATTAATGAAGGGTTGGCGAATACCCTGATCGAACCACAAGTGTATTACGAATCTTTGGAAGAGATGAGAACCTGGCTCGACGGAGCGGTCAACGCAGATGTGGGAGCTTGGGTGACAGTGACCATGGGCGATGGAAACCACCTCCTTCATCCGGAGTTGTGGGATAACCCATGCCATTCCGACGAGCTAACATTCGCTACACCGAATTCCGCTCACTGAGGGAGTGCTTGACGATGAGACCGAACCACATCGCGCTCGCGGCTATGGTCTTCACCATTCCGGTGAGCGATGCGCGCGCCCAGCAATCGAGCGAGGCGCATGCGCGGAACAACTGCAGGTTGGCCGAGCAGGTTCTCGCAACTGGCCACCCGGCTCCCCACACTGAGTGGGCGATCCGCGTCATACCGGGTTGTGGCGCGAGGGGTGGGCAAGCCGTGTCCGCGTTCTTGCAGCGCACGCGGCGCGCTACGGAATCGGGGCCGCTCGACCGCCTCGTGGAGAGCGTCTGGGGAATGCGGGATTCGAGAATCTTCGCGACCGCCCTTTCGATCGCCGGTGACGCGACGTCGTCGGAATACGCGCGCCTCCAAAGCATTCGTATCCTTTCGTCGCTCGTGACCGCGAACACCCATGTTTCAGTTGACCAGATTGGGAAAAACCCCCGAGTCATCGAAGGGATCACGGACGTAGAACCGACTAGCGGCGATCCTTTGCCCGGCGATTACCTTGCCACCATGGCCTCGTCACTGTCTCGGATCGTGGCCGACCCTGGCGCCACGGCGGAACTCCGCGAGGCTGCCCGGTTCGTCGAGGCAATGGCGCGGCGAAGGATGGATCGCGGTTAGATGACGAGCCGGGTCCCGGCAGATTTGCGAACCCTCGTCCGTGTACAAAGCGGCGGATTGCCCGGCCTGCGTGGTGTCCGCTCGCCGGCTCGCCCCGGCACGCCGCACGGCCATTTCACGCATCCAGCGCACCCGGCTTCCTCAACCGGCGATGGGGGATGACGCAGAGAGATGCATCCGGCGCGGCGCGGGCCGCGCGCGACGAGCAGCGGGAAATCGACAGCGAAAGCGCGTGGTCGGGCGAACGCGAGCGCCGCGGCGCCGGGGCGCAGCGGGGTGGTCGACGACGCCGCCCGCCGCACCCGCGAAGCGGACCGCTGGCAGATGGAGGTGGCCCGGGATGCCGCCGAGGCGAAACGTGAGGGCGCCGAGGTGAAGCGCGAAGACGCGGCGGGAGAGTGGCGAAGGATGGCCGAGGCGGTGCGTGTGCTCGCCGAGGATGCGCGGCAGAGCGCGGACACGGCCCGGCGGCACGCGTGGGAAGCCGCCGCCGCGCTGGAGGAGATGCGGCGGCTTCACCGGGAGGTCATGGCCGCGCAGCCGGGCGGAGCAGGGTAGGCGCGAGGCCGCCGGCCGCCGTCACTCCCGCGCGGGCTCGCGGTCGCCGCCGTTCCCCCCGCCGCCGGGCGCGGCGTTGCCGTCGCGCCACTCCTCCATCACCACCACCGCGCCGCCGATCTCGCGGGCGTCGCCCAGGAACGGCGTGACCGCCACGCGGCAGCGGATGGCGCGGCCGCGGCGGTTCACCGCGTCCAGCACCATCTCCTCGAAGTCGCTGCGCCCATCCAGGCAGGCGCGGACGGCCGGCTTCAGCCGCTCCACCGGCAGGCCGATGTCCAGGTTCTGGAAGGCCTGGCCCGCCACCTCGCCGGAGCGCAGCCCCCACAGGTCCTCGGCCTTGCGGTTCCACACCCGGATGTCGAGGCCGCGGTCCAGCACCACCACCCCCGCGCGCAGCGAGGTGAGGATCGACGTCATGTAGGCGTTGACGTTGTTCAGCTCGGTGGTGCGGCGGTGCAGCTCGTTGTTGATGGTCTCCAGCTCCTCGTTGGTGGACTGGAGCTCCTCGTTCATCGTCTCCAGCTCTTCGTTCGAGCTCTGCAGCTCCTCGTTGGTGGTCTCCAGCTCCTCGATGGTGCTCTGCAGCTCCTCGTTGGTGGTCTCCATCTCCTCGTTGGTGCTCTGCAGCTCCTCGAAGGCCGTCTCCAGCTCCTGGTTGGTCTCCTGCAGGTCGTTCCGCAGGCGGTGGAACGGGGTCACGTCGGCGAACGAGATGCTCACCCCCAGCGGCACGCCGCCCTCGCCGGCCAGCGGCGCGACGTGCACGTCGAAGATGTGGAATTCGCCGTCGCTGAACGGGTACTCCACCTGCGGGATCAGCACCGGGGGCTCCCCGGCCAGCACCTGCTCGATCGGGGCGCGCAGCTCCACCGGGCG
>DASSJS010000508.1:0-7312 GCA_035691085.1 Longimicrobium sp. | reverse complement strand
CTCTTCTCGCGCTGCTCGCGGCCCTGGCCGCCTGCGCCGATGGCTCGCCCACGGCGGCGCGCGTGCCGCACACCGCGCCCGTGCGCCTTGCCACCGGCGGCGGGATCGCCAACGCGTACCTGGTGGTGCTGGCCGACGGCGCCGATCCGCGCGGCGTGGCGGCCTCGGTTTCCGTGGCGCCCCGCCACCTGTACAGCGCGGCGGTGAACGGCTTCAGCGCCACGCTGACGCAGGGGCAGCTGAACGCGCTGCAGCACAACCCCGCGGTCGCGTACATCGAGCAGGACGCGGTTTTCCACGCCGCCACCACGCAGACCGGCGCGCCGTGGAACCTGGACCGCATCGACCAGCGCAACCTGCCGCTGGACGGCAACTACACGCGCGGCGCCACGGGCTCGAGTGTCCGCGCCTACATCATCGACACGGGGATCGACGCCACCCACGCGCAGTTCGGCGCCCGCGTGCAGAACGTGTACGACGCGTTCGGTGGAACGGGGGCGGACTGCAACGGGCACGGCACCCACGTGGCCGGGATCGTGGGCGCCGTCACCTGGGGCGTGGCCAAGGGCGTTTCTCTGCGCGGCGTGCGCGTGCTCGACTGCAATGGCTCGGGCTCCACCAGCGGCATCGTGGCGGCCATCGACTGGGTGCGCCTCAACGCGCAGAAGCCGGCCGTGGCGAACCTGTCGCTCGGCGGCCCCTTCTCGTCCACGCTCAACACGGCCGTCACCAGCCTCTCCAACGCGGGCATCTTCACCTCCGTGGCGGCGGGGAATGAAAACCAGGACGCTTGCAACGTGTCTCCCGCCAGCGCCGCCGCGGTGATGACGGTGGCCGGCACCAACCGCGACGACACGCGGCTGAGCAGCGGCAACTGGGGAAGCTGCGTGGACATCTACGCCCCGGGCGGGTCCATCACCTCCACCTGGCCCGGCGGCGGGACCAACATCCTGAGCGGCAGCAGCATGGCGGCGCCGCACGCGGCGGGGGTGGCGGTGCTCTACAAGGGCACCTTCGGCGACGCCGCCTCCAGCACCATCGACAGCTGGATCAAGGCCAACGCGACGGCCGGCGTGGTGAAGAACGTGCCCGCGGGCACGCCCAACCGGCTGCTGTACAAGGCGTCGCTCTAACGCGCCGCCCCCCACCGCTGGCGGAACAGTCCGCCGGCGGGACCCACCACCCCACCAGATGGAGGACGTGGTATGAAAGCAGTTCGCAGCGTTATGCTCGTCGGCGCGGCCCTGGCACTGGCCGCCTGCTCGGACCAGAGCCCCACGGCGGCCAACGGCCGCCAGGCAGTGGCGCCCGTGCGCCTGGCGCAGAGCGGCGGGATCGACGGGAGCTACGTGGTGGTGCTGAACGACGGCGCCAACCCGCGCTCGGTAGCGGCGGTCGCCGGGGTGAACCCGCACTTCGTGTACACCGCGGTGGTCAACGGCTTCAGCGCCGAGCTGAACCAGGGGCAGCTCAACGCCCTGCAGCACAACCCCAGCGTGGCGTACATCGAGCAGGACCAGACCTACAGCGTCGCCACCACGCAGTCGGGCGCCACCTGGGGGATCGACCGCATCGACCAGCGCAACCGGCCGCTCTCCGGCACCTACACCTACACCACCACGGCCAGCAACGTCACGGCGTACATCATCGACACCGGGATCCAGGCCAGCCACCCGCAGTTCGGCGGCCGCGCGTCGGCCGTGTACGACGCGCTGGGCGGCACCGGAGCCGACTGCAACGGCCACGGCACGCACGTGGCCGGCACCATCGGCAGCAGCACCTACGGCGTGGCCAAGGGTGTGCGCCTGCGTGCCGTGCGCGTGCTCGACTGCAACGGCTCCGGCGCTACCAGCGGGATCATCTCGGCGCTCGACTGGGTCCGCGTGAACGCGGCGAAGCCGGCGGTCGCCAACATGTCGCTGGGCGGCGGCCTCAGCTCCACGCTCAACACGGCGGCCACCAACCTGGCCAACTCGGGTGTGTTCCTGGCCGTGGCCGCCGGCAATGAGAACCAGAATGCCTGCAACGTGTCGCCGGCCAGCGCCTCGGGCACGCTCACGGTGGCGGCCAGCACCAGCACCGACGCCAAGGCCAGCTACAGCAACTGGGGCAGCTGCGTGGACGTGTACGCCCCGGGGAGCAGCATCACCAGCACCTGGCTCAACAGCGGCACCAACACCATCAGCGGCACCAGCATGGCCAGCCCGCACGCGGCCGGCGTGGGCGCGCTGTACAAGGGCACCTTCGGCGACGCCGCGTCGTCGACCGTCGTGTCGTGGATCATCAACAACTCCACGGCCAACGTGATCACCGGGAACGTGACCGGCACCCCCAACCGCCTGCTCTACAAGAGCACGCTGTAAGGAAGCCACCTCGCCACACCACCCCCCGGTGCGGCGGATGGAGGCCCGGGACGAGCGATTCGTCCCGGGCCTCCGTGCGTCCGCCACAAACAGGGGGCGGAGCGGCCGCGGGGGAAGGTTCATTCGGGTGGGGAAATCCGGGCGGAGCGGAGACAGCCCGTGCGGGGCACCACGCGGCCCCCGGCGCCGGCGCGGGGAGGGCGAGGGTCGCCTCGTTCCCGTTCGGGAACACATGATCCCGCATCCGGCCGTTCGCACCAATCTGGTGCAGACGAATCATGGCGCATCCGAGCCGCGTCGTTCAGAGCTGCACCAGCAGGGCGCGCGCGGGCGCTCGACATCGCAACTCCTTGCGGCAATACGTTCTAGCCGGTCTGCCAGCGACGGCGCATGGGGATCGGCCAGCGTCTGTTTTCCGTCGCTGATGGTACCTTTGCGCAAATCGTGGCGCGAACACTATAATACCCGGTTAAAGCCTTCTCCCATGGAGACCGACCAACTTGAGGGTTCTTCTCCTCGACGCCGACCGCGGCCTCGGACGGACGCTCGAACCGGAGCTGAACGGGACCGAGCTGCACAGCGCGCAGACCCTCAGCGAGGGGCTGCGGCTGATCGCGCATGCGCAGTGGGACCTGATCCTGCTCGACGCCGACTTCTCGGGCGCCGGGATGGAGCTGCTGGGGCGCCTCCATCAGGACGGCGGCCCCACCCCCGTGGTGCTCCTCGCCGAGAACCCGTCGATGGACCTGGCGATGGAGGCGATCCGCCAGGGCGCCCACGACGTGCTTCCCAAGCCCGTCCCCCGCGGCCGTGTCCGCGAGATATTGCTGGGCATCGAGGAAGTCCGCCGGCTTCGCCCCCTCCCCACCGAGGTCCCGTCCGACTCCACCATCGTGGGCGCCAGCCACGGGATGATGGCCGTCTACAAGTCGGTCGCGCGCGCGGCGGCCAGCGACGCCACCGTGCTGGTGCTGGGCGAGAGCGGCACGGGGAAGGAGATGGTCGCCCGCGTGCTGCACTCGCGCTCGCGCCGCTCGCGCGGGCCGTTCGTGCCCATCAACTGCGCCGCCATCCCCGAGAACCTGCTGGAGAGCGAGCTGTTCGGCCACGAGAAGGGCGCCTTCACCGGGGCCATCGGCCGGCGGATCGGGCGCTTCGAGCGCGCGACCGGCGGCACGCTGTTCCTGGACGAGATCGGCGACATGTCGCTGGCGCTGCAGAGCAAGATCCTGCGGGCGCTGCAGGAGCGCGAGATCGAGCGGGTGGGCGGGAGCAACGCGGTCCCCATCGACGTGCGCATCGTGGCGGCCACGAACCGCGACCTGCAGGAGGCGGTGGCCGAGGGGCGCTTTCGCGAGGACCTGTACTACCGGCTGGCCGTGGTGGCGCTCACCCTCCCGCCGCTGCGCGACCGCGGCAGCGACATCGACCTGCTGGCCAGCCATTACGTGGCGTACTACGGCCGCGAGCACGCCCGCCCCATCCGCGCCATCGCCGAGGAGGTGTTCGGCGCGCTGCGGCTGCACCCCTGGCCGGGGAACGTGCGCCAGCTGCGCAACGCCATGGAGCGCGCGGTGGTGATGAGCGACGGCGAGGTGCTGCTTCCGCACCACCTCCCCCCCGACATCCTGAACCCGCCCGCCAGCCGCGCCCCGGCCGAAGACCCGGCCGAGATGCCCCTGGTCACGCTGGAGGAGATGGAGAAGCGGATGATCCGGCGCGCGCTGCGCGAAACGCAGGACAACCTCACCATGGCCGCCGAGCGCCTGGGGATCCATCGCAACACCCTGCGCCGGAAGATCGCGGAGTACGAGATCGAGCACTGATGGCTGGGCTGCTACGGGGTGTGGAATGGGGTCTGCGAAAGTGAACAGGTGCGTGAGTGCGGGAGTGCGTGGACGAGAGACGGATAGCGCGGAACTGCGTCGCAGGTTCTCCGGTGGATCTCCCGCTTTGAGCGTGTGGGTATCGCGCTGCAGGTGCGTCAGCAGAACGCACTGGCGCACTCACGCACTTGCGCACCTGTAAAAACCCCGGCGGCCACCCTTCCACCCCTGCCCTGCCCACCGCACCATCTACGTGCACTCCGCACATGTCTGGTGCACTTCGGCGTAGCAGCGGGCAAGGTGTCCGAAGTTGCCAAGTTTCGTCTAAGGTGTTAACTTGTCGGTACTTGCCGACTAAAATGGCGCGTCCGCGCCGAATGGTACGCACTGTGCCCCCTGCCGTGCGTCCTGCCTTTTATCCACCCGCGGAGGTCTTCGATGAGCTCCAAGTTTCGGAACGTGCTCGTTGCGGTTGCGGCATCGATGGTTGCGTTCACGGCGGGCTGCACCGAGGCCGGCTCTCCGGTGGACGCACGCCCCGCCGCATCCGGCGCCAGCGCGTCCAGGAGCACCACCACGCAGTCCACCGGTGACGGGTCGACCATGCTCGCGTCGGCCAACAACCTGGACATCATCGCCAAGTTCCGGGTCAAGCCGCAGATCACCATCGCGTGGGCCAAGGCGTGGATCGGACCCGCGGGCGGCCGCATCGACTTCCAGGGCTTCACGATCATCGTCCCCGCCGGCGCGGTGGACAAGGTGACCCAGTTCAGCATCCGCCTCCCGGTGGACCCCAACGGGTCCGAGCGCGTGGTGGCCGAGTTCGGGCCGCACAACGTCGCCTTCGCGCAGCCGGTCACCATCGGCTTCCCCTTCCGCGGCACCAGCATCGAGAGCGACCCCGCCAACGCCCACGTGGTGTGGTGGAACGATGCCTGGGTGAACATGGGCGGCGGCGTCTCGGCCGACGGCTCGCAGATCGTCGTGCAGGTCCCGCACTTCTCGGAATACGGCACCACCACGGCGCGCGGCGGTGGTCTCACGTTGTCGGGCGGCTGAGTGGTTCGTCCCGCATCCGTACCCGTACCGCGAGCTCTGCCGTGAATCGGCCCGAAGCTACAATCGAGGAACTTCTCGGCCTGCTACCCGAGCTCGACGAGCTCGAGGTGCTGCGGTTGCGGCTGGTTGCCGCCGCCGTGCGCGATCCGGTCAAGGAGTGGGACAGTTCCAGCGCCTACACCACCATCGACAAGCGCATCGTAAGCCCCGAAGCCGCGGAGCGGGCGATTGCCGAGGCCGAACAGGCGCTGCATGAACACGTGTCGGTGCTGCACCGCGGGCTTCGCCCGTTCTTCGAGAGCTTCTTCGCCGGCGACCGCGATGCCGCCGCGCGCCACCTGGTCGCGCTTGGCGAGGAGATGGAGGGCAGTGGCCGCGCGATCATGGCTCGCCGTTGCTATCGCGCCGCGCTCACCGTTTCGCTCCCGCTCCCCGGCAAGGGATCGCAGGTCGTGGCGCTGCGAAGGATCGGGCGCGTATCGCTGAACGTGGGCGATTTCCACGAGGCGGCGGCATACTACGAGCGAAGCGCGGAACTGGCGCACGATTCGGGCGACGTACATGCCGCGGTGGTGGCGCGCACCGGTCTGGGCAACGTGCTTACCTGGCAGGGGCGCTGGGCCGAAGCCGAGCAGTGTTACCACGACGCGCTCGCGCTTGCGGACAGTGCGGATGCCGGCTCGCTCACGCTGGAACGCGGCCAGATCTACAACAATCTCGCCAACCTCACCTCCCGCCTGCAGCGAATCGAAGAGGCCGAAGGATGGTTCGAGAGCGCTTTCCGCGTGTGGGAAACGCTCGACTCGCCCGTTGACCTGGCGATCTGCCATCACAACCACGCCCGCCTCCGTGAAACGCAGGAGCGCTGGGACGATGCACGGCGCTCGTACGAAGCGGCGTTGAAGCTGCCCGTTTCCTCCACGATCCGCGCGATCGTGGCCACCGACTTCGCTGAATGGTGGTTGCACGAGGGCTACATCAGCCAGGCCGAGGAATGGGGGCGGGTGGCCGAGGAGCACGCGATCGCCTCGGGGTCGCCGTACACGCTCGGCCACATGTACCGCGGGCGCGGAAACCTCGCGCGAACCACGGGCGCCGTGGACGGGCTCACCTTCTACGAAAAGGCCCTCGAGATCGCGCGAAGCAAGGGCTATCCGCTGCTCGAGGCCGAAACGCTGCTGGACTACGCCGCTCTTCGCGCACAGAACGGGGGCGCCGAGGAAGCGATCGCCTACCTGGAGCGTGCTAGCGAGTTGTTCCGCGACCTGGGCGCGGTCGGCGAAGTGGCGCGAGCTCAGGCTGCCTTGGGCGAGTTGCGGCCGGCATTGCTCATGCCCGACGTGGAGCTCGCGGGCGAGTCACCGCTGGCGGCCGCGGCGGACTAGCGGCGGTAAAAACAGGGCGATCTCGCGCACCCGCCGGGGCGCGCACCAGGGGCGGGGCCGTCACGACGGCCCCGCCGTTTGCGTTCATGGCGTGGGGCGCGAAGATTGCTCCCCACGCCATGGAACGCATCCGCCCCTCGCCAGGGTACATCCACGAACGCGCGCCCGCCGAATGCCGGGCGCCCGTTCGTTCTGCCCGCAACGCCAGGCCCTTGCCACACCACCGCCGGACGTCGCCCCGCCCCGCCCTGCTGGCCGCCGCGCTCGCCGCGTGCGCGCCCTGCGTGCTGCGCGCGCAGCAGCCCGCGCCGCCCGGCTCGGCCGCGGCCGCCGCGCCGGCCGACAGCACCGGGTGCCCGCGAATCGGCAACATCTTCGTGGACAACAACTCGGTGTTCGTGGTGGGCGACCCCGGGCTGGACCGCCGCTTCACCGGGCTGTACCGCCTGGCCAACCGCCTGCACTGGCGCACCCGCGAGTCGGTGATCCGCCGCGAGCTGCTCTTTCGCGAGGGCGGCTGCTACCGACCGTTCCTGCTGGAGGATTCCGAGCGGATCCTGCGCGCCACCGGCTACCTGGCCGACGCCGACGTGTTCTCGGTGCGCCAGCCCAACGGCACCTACGACGTGATCGTGGAAACGCGCGACGAGTGGAGCACGCGCATCGAGGCGGCGGCCGG
>DASSJS010000507.1:0-22764 GCA_035691085.1 Longimicrobium sp. | reverse complement strand
CGCCGGGGCCGGGGCCGCCCGCGGGCGGGGGGTTCTGGGCAGCCAGCGTGGTGAAGCCGAGCGCCAGGGCCAGCACGGACAGGAGCAGGGATCGTCTCATCGTCATCGTCTCCGGCGTGTCATGGGATCGCAAGCTTTCGTTGGCCTGCTGTCTCCATGGACAGCGGCAGCACCCGATCCATTCCACCGCGGCCACATGGATTCCGCAGCTTAATCCCGCGATCACAATCCGAGGTGCGAGGTGCGAGGTGCGAGGTGCGAGGTGCGAGGTGCGAGGTGCAAAACAGCAGATTACGGCGTCTCGCACGATTGGACACCTCCATGCGTCACACGACGAAGGGCGGCCCAACCATCGGCCGCCCTTCGCATCTCCTCTCATCTCCCGGAGCCCCTCACGGCGCGCGCCAGCCGTTGTTGCCGCGGTTCGCGTCGGGGAAGAGCTGCTCGGGGTCGATGTCCACGCGCGTCACGCGGCTCTGCACGGGGATGGTGACCGTTACCGAGCGCACGCTGGGCGGCCCCAGGAAGCGCTCCACGGGGATGGTCTGCCGCACCGGGCCGGCGTCGGTGGTCACCACCACGATGGCGGGCGCGGGGATCTGGCCCACGTCGCGTACCGTGACCGTCACGTTCCCCGCACTCGTGGTCACCTGCCCCACCGCCAGGTCGAGCGTGGCGTTGGTGAAGAACCACGGGTTGAAGAACCAGTCCAGGTTGCGCCCCGACACCCGCTCGAAGGTGTTGAAGAAGTCCCACGGATAGGGGTGCTTGAGCGTCCACTCGCGGATGTAGGTGCGCATGGCCGCGTGGAACACGCTGTCGCCCAGCGCCACGCGCAGCGCACGCATCACCGTGCCCGGCTTGTAGTAGCCGGCGATGCCGGTCTGCTGGTCGTCGAGCTGGTCGGCGTCGCGCATCAGCGGCACGTCGGCGCGGCGGCCTGCGTTGGCCAGGTAGAAGTTGCGCGACTCCACCCAGTGGTCGGTGCCGGGCCAGTAGGCGTTGAAGGCCAGCGCTTCCTGGTAGGTGTTGATCCCCTCGTCCATCCACGCCGCGAACGCCTCGTCGCCGCCCACCATCATCGGGAACCACTCGTGCCCCACCTCGTGGGCCACCACCTCGTGCAGGCTCTTCTCGCCCATGGTGGGCCGCCCCACGAACACGATCATCGGGTACTCCATCCCGTAGACGGGACCCTCGGTCACCGTGATCTGCGGGTAGATGTAGGGCACCTGCTCGCGGCTCAGGTACTCGATGGTGGCGTCGCCGTGGCGGATGGCGTTGTCCCAGAACAGGGCGCCGGGGCGGTAGAACGAGTACACGGGGATGTACTTCGTCCCGCCGCCCGCCTGGGGGATGGAGCCGCGGGTGGCATCCCAGTAGTAGCGGTTGCTGGTGGCGAAGGCCACGTCGCGCACGTCGCGCGCGGTGTAGCGCCAGGTCACCTTCCCGTTGGTGCCGGCCAGCGTGCCCCTCCCCAGGTTCTGCTGCCCCACCACGCGCACCGGCGAGTCGGTCTGCATGGCCTGCGCGAGGCGCTGGCGCACCTCGGGAGTCAGCACCTGCTCGGGGTTCTGCAGCGTCCCCGTCCCCGCCACCAGCCACCCCGTGGGCGCGGTGATGGAGTAGTCGAAGTCGCCGTAGTCCAGGTAGAACTCGCCCTGCCCCACGTACGGCGTCACGTCGGGGCCGAACACATCGTCGTACACGGCGATCTGCGGATACCACTGCGCCACCTGCAGCACGCGGCCGCCCAGCGCGTCCTCGAAGCCGGTGCGGGGCGCGGTGCTGGGGGGGACGCGGAAGTTCCACTCGAACTCGAAGGTGGCGCTGTCACCCGAGGCCAGCGGGCGCGGCAGGTAGATGCGCCCCAGCGTGCCGTTCTCGAACCACCCGGGGGCGGTGTTCACCCCCGCCAGGTTCTGCTCGATCTGCGCCGCCTGCAGGCGGTTGAGCGCCTGCCCCTGCGCGGCCACGCGGGTCAGGTTCAGCCCGCCCGTGACCTGCCGGAACAGGTTCTGGTACAGGTTGAGGACGAGGTAGCGCAGCGCGTCGGGCGAATTGTTCACGAAGGTCACGCGCTCGCGCCCCGACAGGCGCAGCGAGTCGGGCGCCACGTTGGCCTCGATGCTGTAGCGCACGCGGTTCTGCCAGTAGCGCGGCCCGGGCGCGCCGGTCGCGCTGCGGGTGCCGTTGCGGATGGCGGCGGCGAACTCGGGGATCACGGGCACCGGCACCACCAGCGGGCGCGGGGCGGTGTCGGCCGCGGCGCCGCGCGGCACCGGGGCCACGAGGGGCTCGGCCACGGGGGCACAGGCCGAGAACAAGGCGGCGCCAAGCAGCGCCGCGCCGAATGCTGGGGTCCTCAAGTTGATCTCCGCGCTCGGGGGCTGACCTGCGGATCAGAAAAAACGCTCATCCCGCGCAAATCAAAACACGGGCCAGCATACGCACAAAGCCCGCCCCTCCGCAACGGAAGGGCGGGCGCTTTCGGTGAACGGCCGGCGGATGCCGGGGGAGAGGTGCCCCTACAGCGCCATCTCCATCTCGATCTCGGGGGAGTAGATGGTGGCGGGGACGAAGCGGAAGCCGGCCTTCTCGTAGCTGCGCAGCGCGGGGCGGTTCTGCGGCTCCACGCTGAGCCACAGGCCGCGCAGGTCCATCGTCCGCGCCAGCTCCACCGACAGCTGGTTCACCTGCGTGCCCACGCCCTGGCCGCGCACCTCACGGGCCAGGAAGATGGCGTACTCGCTCACCCCCGGGCGCTCGGTGGGGAGCAGCATCGAATGGCCCACGATGTGGCCCCCGCGCTCGATCACCAGGTGCGTGCCGTTGGGCAGGATGGTGTCGAGCCAGCGCTGGATGCGCGGGAGCCCGGAGGGTGGCAGCCCCTGCGCGGCGCGCTTGGGGTCGAACCCATCGTAGAAATCCTCCAGCGCCGGCCGGTCGGCGGGCGCAATCTCGCGGACGGTGAACATCCGTCCTTCCTTGTCGTGCAGGTGGGCGGGAAGCAGCGAAGCCACGGCGGGAACCTTGATTGCGCGGGCGAGGGCGGGCACGGCTAGAAGCCCATCCCCCACCCGCGCAGCAACGGGTAGGCCTGGCGGCGGAGCGATTCGAAGGTGCGGCGGTTGGTGGCCTCGATCTCGTCGCGGCGCGGCACCGCGGGCCACGCGCCGGCCGCGTCGCGCAGGCGGCCGGGGAGAAGGTCGGGCGCCTCGCCCTGCCAGCGGTTCAGCCACGCGTGCGGGATCACGTCGGGCGCCTGCTGGCCGGAGAGCCCCGCCCACACCAGCGTCCACGCGCGGGGAACCAGCGTCCACACCGCGTACCCGCCGCCGCCGGTGGCAACCACGCGGCCGCCGCAGATGCGGTCCGCCGTCTCGCAGACGATGCGCACCGTCTCCTCGTACAGCTTCGTGGTCGCGCGGAGATGGGTGAGCGGGTCCAGCACGTGGCCGTCGCAGCCGTTCTGCAGCACGATCACGTCGGGCTGGAACGCCTCGGCCACCTCGGGGATCAGCCGCTCGTGGATCCCGATCCAGCTCGCGTCCTCGGTGAACGCCTCCAGCGGCAGGTTCAGCGAGTAGCCGTAGCCGTCGCCGTCACCCAGCTCGTCCACGAACCCGGTGCCGGGGAAGAGGTAGCGGCCGCTCTCGTGGATGGAGAGCGTGAGTACCTCGGGATCGTCGTAGAAGATCCCCTGCACGCCGTCGCCGTGGTGGGCGTCGTAGTCGATGTACAGCACCCGCGCCCCGTGCGCCTCGCGGATCCAGGCGATGGCGGCGGCCAGGTCGCTGTAGACGCAGAAGCCGGAGCCCTTGCCGCGGTGCGCGTGGTGCAGCCCGCCGCAGATGTTGAAGGCGCGCATCACCTCTCCGCTCATCACCAGCTCGGCCGCCCGGATGCTGCCGCCGCACACCAGCGAGGTGATCTCGTGCATCCCGGGGAAGACCGGCGTGTCGTCGGTGCCCAGCCCGAACTTCCACGCGCCCGACGTGTCGGCCCCCTCGCGGCTGAACCGCTTCACCGCGTCGATGTACTCGGCCGAGTGCACGCGCAGCAGCTCGCGGTCGGTCGCGGGGCGGGGGGCCACGATGGGCGTGTCGGGGCCGCCGGCCAGCTCCAGCGCCTCGATCAGGCTCACGGCCAGCTCCAGCCGCTTGGGGTTGAACGGATGGTCGGGGCGAAAGAAGTAGCCGGTGACCGCCGGGTCCCAGATCAGTGCCGTGCGGTGCCCGCTCACGCGCCCATCCCCTTGCGCAGATCGGCCTCCAGGCTCGGCCAGCCCACGGTGAAGCCGGCACGCTCCAGCGCCTCGATGGCCTCGCGCGGGTCGATGGTGCCCACGTGCATGATGGTGATCTTCCCCCCGTCGTGCCCGCGCGGCAGCACCATCAGGCTGTTCACGTTCAGCTTCAGGTCGCCGCCCACGACGTTCAGCGCGCGCGCCAGCTCGCCCGGCCGGTCGGGGATCAGCACTTCCAGGCGCGACGAAGGGCCGCCGGCGGAGAGCACCTCGGCGAAGGCGGTCAGCACGTCGGTCTCGCTGATCATCCCCAGCAGCCGCCCGTGCGCGTCCACCACGGGGAGCGCGCCGATGCGGTGGCGGCAGAGCTGCTTGGCCGCGTCTTCCACCGTGTCCAGCGGCCCGGTGGTGATCACCTCGCGCGTCATCACCTGCTCCACCGGCGTACGGTCGAGGAAGCGGGCGCGGTCGGCATCGGCCACGGTGAAGGGCGAGGGCATGGCCGTGCGGATGTCACGGTCGGAAAGGATGCCGGCCAGCGCGCCGTTCAGCACCACCGGCAGATGGCGGATGTGGTGCTCGCGGGTGAGCCGGAGCGCGTGGGCGAGCGAGTCGCCGGGCTGCACGGAGTGCGGCTCCGTGCTCATGCGGTGCTTGACGAGCATCGCGTTCGATGTGTCGGGACGAAAGATGAGAAGACGACGAAAGACTGGCGGACCGAGATGCACGATCTGGGCGTGAGCGGGGCGCGGAGCGCTCCGGACGCGCCGAGGGCTCTCTCCCCGCACGAGGCTGCGCCCGTGCTGCCCCTCCCCCAAAAACTGCCTGGGGGAGGGGCGGTCGGGGTTGGCCTGCCGCCGGTGTGCGGGACGCAAAGATCGCGTGGCCGGGTTGCGGACTCGCCGTGGCACTTCGACGGCGGCGAACGCGACCTCGGCCGATGCCGCGCGCCCTCGCGTGGGCCACACCGGTGCCGGTGGCACGCGAAGGCGGACTTCGTGTGGTTGTTGCAGAGAATTTATTCTCCCCGACGCCCGCCGGACACCCCTCCGATCCCCGAAATCGCACGTCGAGACTCCCTATCCCACCACCTCGCCTACCCGTGCGCCGCAGAACCCGTCGCGGGTGCAGACCATCGCCACGGCGCCCGCGGCGTCAGTCCAGACGATCGCGTTCTGGCCGAAGTCGCGGCCGAGCTCGACGGCGTGATCGAGCGTATCACCGGGGAGGCACCAGCCGGGCTCGTCCCACGCGGACGGATCGCCGCCGCCGGTGCCGTGCGCCAGGGTGCGCCAGTGCGGCAGGCCCAGGGCGCGGACGCGGCCCAGCAGGGCGTGGTCCGCGCGCTCATTCGCTTCGGTCGATTGAATCTTTGACGCGGGATTGTACGCGGTGACGATGGCCGACGGGCGGAGCGCCTCCGGCGCGGCGAGGCCGGGGCGAAGCTGGACCGTGCCGTCCGGGGCATGGATGCTCCAGACGGTTTGTTGATAGGCGGCGAGCAGTTCGGGGTCGCTCACGATCCGTCCCGATGGCGTCCCCGTGTGGGTGGATCAGTAGCGCTCTTCGCGGGCCAGCGAGCCGCCGTTGAACACCCGCAGCGTGTTGGCGCGGCCGTCGTAGTCGGCGTCCACCAGCTGGAAGGCGAGCGCGCCGTCGCGGTACACCTCGATCATGTCGGCGCGGCCGTCGCCGTTGCGGTCGGCCCACTGCTCCACCGGCCGCATGTTGCTGGTGAAGCGCACGAAGCGCGGCCTGGCGCCGCCCCCCTCGCCCGTGGCGCGCATCGACTCCACCTGCACGCCCAGGCCGCCGAACCATCCGCCCAGCGAGCCCTTCCACCCCCCGTTCAAATCACCCGACGCGGGCATCTCGGGCATCTGCCGCGACGGCGGGGCCCAGTCCTGCCCGCGGAGCGGGGCCGCGCCCAGTGCGAGCGCCGCCAGCACCGCGGCGCCGGCCATGTGGATTCTTTGCATGTGGAACCTCACTCGGATGGGGTTTCCGCTGAAGCCCGCGCGGCGGGTGTGGGTACCGGCGCTCCGCCGTGTCTGGGAGACCGGCAGCCGGGAGGCTGCCTTGACCCATGGCGGGGTGCCGGTGCGGCGAGGGCGGCGGGAACCGGTTTCCAGCATACAGGGCTACCCGCGCGGAGCCCCGGGGTTCCCGGCGGGGTACGCCCGTTGCGTACCGTTGACGGGCAAATTCGCGGCCTGCGATGCCGCAGCGGACCCAACCACAAGCGGGGCAATCGGATGGCTGCAGTCGCAAAGCCACGGTACCAGGGGCTGGTGGCGGCGCGCCGGTGGGAGCACGACCCCGCCCGCCCGCGCGCCGAATTCTCGCTCGCCGTGGGCGACCGCCTGGGCGAGCTCACCGTGATCGGCCACCTGGCGCGCGGCCGCGCCAACGAGCTGTACCAGGTGTGGAGCAACCGGCACTGGTGCGCGCTCACGGCCAAGATCGTGGCCCCCGAGCACACCCACAAAGGCAACATCCCCGCCGCGCTGCGCAAGGAAGAGCGCGTGCTGGCCCGCGTGCGCCACCCCAACATCGTGCAGGTGTTCGGCACCGGCGACGCCGAGGGGCGGCACTACCTGCTGATGGAGTACCTGGCCGGCCCCTCGCTCTTCGACGTGCTGGAATCTCTCCCCAAGCGCCGCCTGCACGTGCCCGACGCGGTGCGCGCGGTGATGCACGTGGGCGCGGCCATCCACTACCTGCACCGCTGCGGCTGGCTGTACCGCGACCTGAAGCCCGGCAACGTGCACCTGCGCGAGGGGATCCCCGTCCTCCTCGACTTCGACGTGGTGTGGCCCCTGGGCAAGGAGGCGCGCCGCCCGGGCGACCGCCTGGGCACCGCGCCGTACATGGCCCCCGAGCAGGTGCTGCGCGAGCCGCTGACCACAGCGACCGACGTCTACGGCCTGGGCGCGCTGCTGTACGAGCTGCTCACGGGCAAGTGGCCCACCGAGGAGATCGAGGAAGACGAGGACGACGAGTTCTGGTACGACGACGAGGACGAGGACGACGACTACGAGCCCAAGACCGCCGTCACGCCGCTGAACACGAACGGGACGCCGCGGAACCTGACCACGCGCGAATTGAACGCGCGCTATCCGCAGCTCACCGCCCCGGTGATCGCCCCGCGCCAGCGGAACAGCCAGGTGACGCCCGAACTGGAGAAGCTGATCCTGCGCGCCCTGGAGCGCGACCCGGGAAAGCGCTTCCAGACCGTGAGCGGGATGCTGGCCGCCCTCGCGCCGATGCTGAAGGGCCGCCACCGCCTGTGGCCCGAGAACGCGCCCGTGGAGCGGCGGGCGGATACCGTGACGCGGTAGGCTCGGACGGCGGGCAGGACTCGCGTGCACCTGCCTCTCTCCAGAAGCTCCGGAGAGGAGCGGTCGTCGTTCGGGGCGGGGATGACGGGCATCGGCGCAGCCGCGGCTGGCCCCCTCCCCCCGGCCCCCTCGCCCCGCTGCGCGGGGGAGAGGGAGCACTTCATCGGGGGAGTGTCGGGGATCGCGCCGATGGTCGCGCGGGAGTCCGCGAAGGCGGACTTGGGGCCGTTGTTGCTGCGGATTTATCCGCCCAGCCCCCCGCTTGCCGGAAGTGCCGGCTCGCTCGACGGTGCCGGCTCGATCGATTCCGGCAGCCGCACCGTGAACACGCTTCCCTCCCCCGGCGCGCTGCGGACCAGGATGTCGCCGCCCAGGAGGCGGGCGAGCTCGCGGCTGACGGTGAGGCCCAGGCCGGTGCCGGGGGCGGCGCGCGTCATCCCGCCGTCCACCTGGCGGAAGGGCTCGAAGATGGCCTCGTGCAGCGACGGGTCCACGCCGATGCCGGTGTCGCGCACGTGCAGCAGCACCACGCCGTCGCCGCGCTCCACGTCGAAGCCCACGCTCCCGCGCTCGGTGAACTTCACCGCGTTCCCCAGCAGGTTCACCAGGATCTGCCGCAGCTTGCGCGGGTCCGTCACCACCGTGGGCGGGTCGACGTCCGCCGGGACGTGCAGCAGCAGGCCGCGCTCGTTGGCCAGCGGCTCGATGATGGCGCTCACCTCGCCCGCCAGCGCCGCCAGGTCCACCGTTTCGCGGTCCACCGTCTCGCGCCCCGCCTCGATGCGCGAGAAGGTGAGGATCTCCTCGATGATCGACAGCAGGTGCCGCGACGCCAGCCGGATCCGCTCCACGTGCGCCCGCGCTGCCAGCGGGATCGGCTCGGGGATCCCCATCAGCAGCAGGTCCACGTAGCCGATCATGGCGTTCAGCGGCGTGCGCAGCTCGTGGCTCATGGTGGCCAGGAAGCCGGCCTTGGCGCGGTTGGCCGCCAGCGCCTCCTCGTACAGCCGCGCGTTCTCGATGGCCAGGGCGGCGCGCTGGGCCAGCTCGGTGGCCAGCGGCAGGTCCTCGGGGCCAAACTCGCGGCCGCTTTCGGCCTGCACCAGCGACAGCACGCCAAAGGTGCGCCCCGCCGCCGCGAGCGGCACGGAGATGCTGCTGACGAACCCGATGGTGAGCAGCGCCTGGAGGTGCTCCTCGTCCACCGCCACCATCCGGGCCATCTCGGGGGTGATGGGGCCCATGAACTCGGGCTGCCCGGTGCGCAGCACCGCCGCGGTGCCGAACGGGTTGCCGGGGTCGATCGGGTACCGGCGCAGGATGTCGAACGCGAACTCCACCTTGGCCGGGTCCTGGTGGCTGCACGCCAGCAGGCGGATGGGGCCGCCCTCCTCCTTCACCTCCACGAAGCACCAGTCGGCCAGCGCGGGCACGGCCAGCCGCGCCACCGTGCGCACCGTTTCGCGGTAGTCGAGGGTGGAGGCCAGCTGCCGGCTGGCCTCGGCCAGGATCTCGATGCGCTCCCGCGCCCCCTCGGCGCGCGCCGACGCCTCGCGCAGCCCGGCGTTGGCCTCGCGCAGCTCCTCGGCCAGCCGCGCGGCCTCGTCGGCGCGGGCCTCGGCCAGGGCGCGGGCGCCGGCCAGCTCGCGCGCCGCCAGTTCGCGCGCGGTCACGTCGGCCACGTGGCTCACCACGCCGTACACGCGCCCGTCGCCGTCGCGGAGCGGGTGATAGACGTAGTCCACCACGTGCTCCTCGGAAACGCCGTCGCCGTCCGAGTCCCACGCCGCGTGCAGGGTCTGGCCGGAGAGCCGCTGGCCGGTGCGGTAGACCCGGTCGAGCTCTTCCACCCGCCCCTGCCGGGCCAGCTCGGGGATCGCCTCGCGCGCCGTTTTCCCCATCACCTCGCGCGGGCCGATCAGCCGGCGCATGGCGTCGCTCACGGCCACGAACACGTGCTCGGGCCCCTCGTGCACCGAGATGGCGGCGGGCATCTGGGCAAGCACGTCGCGCAGGCGGCGGCGCTCGCTCTCGCGCGCCTGCTCGGCGCGGAGGCGCTCCGTCACGTCCTGGGTGGCGCCCACCATCCGCACCGGGCGGCCGTCGTCGCCGTACAGCAGGTAGGCTCGGTCGTCCACCGTGGCCCACTCGCCATCCGCCTTCAGGTGGCGGTAGCGCGCGGTCCACACCTCGGCGCGCTGCTGGATGGCCTGGTGGATCCCCTCCACCACGCGGTCGCGGTCGTCGGGGTGGATGTGCTCGTACCACCAGTTCGCCTCGGGGTCCACGTCGGCGGGCTCGAAGCCCAGCACCTGGCGGATGGCGTCGCCGAAGCGGACCTCGTCTGTGGCCAGGTCCCAGTCCCACACCACGTCGCGGGTGGCCAGCGTGGCCAGGCGGTAGCGCTCCTCGCTCTGGCGCAGCGCGGCCTCGGCCACGCGGCGGTCGTGCACGTCGTTGAACACGCCCACCCACTCGCGCACGCTCCCGTCGGGCTCGGTCACCGGCACGCCGCGCGCGCTGAACCAGCGGTAGCCGCCGTCCTTGAGCCGCAGCCGGTACTCGGCCTCGTACGGGGTGCGAGCCTGGCATGCCGTCCACCACGCGGCGCGGACCCGCTCGCGGTCGTCGGGGTGCACGGCCGCGATCCATCCCTCCTCGCGCACCTCCTCGTGCGTCTGCCCGGTCAGCTCGCGCCAGACGGGCATGTCGAGCACCATCCCCCGGGCGTCGGTGGTCCACACCATCTGGGTGCCGGCCTCCACCAGCGAGCGGTAGCGCTCCTCGCTCTCGCGCAGCGCCGCGAGCGAGGCATCCCCCGCCTCGCCCGTGGACGCGCCCGGCCGGCCGCTCACCTCGCGCAGCGTGGCGATGCACCCGCTGATCTCGCCCGCCTCGCCGCGCAGGGGGGCGTAGCGCGCCTGCACCCACACCGGCGCGCCCCCGTGCATGGGGACGATCCGCCACTCCGGCGACACGGATTCGCGCCCGGCCAGCGCGGCCCGGGCCAGCGCGGGCTCACCCAGCTCGGCGAAGACCGGAACGACGTCGGCGGGCGCGCGGCCCAGGGCATCGGCGGCGGAGACGCCGGTGAGGCGCTCCATGGCGGGGTTCCAGAAAGTGACGCGGAGCTCGCGGTCGTACGCCAGAACGCCGTCGGGCTGGGCGGCCAGAAGGTCGAGCGGGCGAGGGCCGGCGGGGGCGGCGAGCTCGGGCATGCAGGGGGTCCTGGGGAGATCAGGGAGAAGTCCGGCATCCGTCCACGCACAGTCCACGAAATGGGCAAGACAACCCGCGTCGTGGAGCGATGATGGAGGAAACGTGCAGGGAAAGATGCATGAAACATCCCGCGCGGTGAAGCGGGAGGGAGCAGGTACCGAATCCGTAGCAGAATCGAGGTGAACGGAATACAGCTACGGGAGTTATTGCAGCCGGGGAGGCGGGGGATATTCGATTGTTTGCGGCGGAAGAGGGGTGCTGCTGGCCGGGAGTGGGGCGAATGAATTCGCTGCAACAACCACACGAAGTCCGCCTTCGCGGCGCCTTCGCGGACTACCGGCGATCGGGTGGATGAGGCGCGGAGGCGCGATACGAACGTCGTGAGATCGTGGGTGGCACATCTCCGGCAACGGGGGAATAAAGCGGGGCCGGAGCGTTTTGCCCCGGCCCCGCCCCATCGCCCAGTTGCTCTGCATCAGACAGCGGCGGATTCCGGCGTGCTCACGGGGGAGCCAGCGGCCGCCATGATCTCGGGGGCGGCCACGCGCTTGCGGCGGCGGCCACCGGGGGCGCGGCGTGCCTTTGTGTCGGCTTGATGATACAGCTTCGGGAAGCGCACCAGCTTCACGGCCTCCTCCAGCTCGGCCAGCGACACCTGCCGCGCCTTCCACTCGGACGTCACCTGGAACTCCACGAGCTTCACGTCCTTGAGGTTCTGCTCCAGGAGGAAGGCGAACACCTGCAGCGCTCCACCCTGTGTCGCGCATACCACTTTCCAGAATCGGGTGGGTATCTTCACCCGCTCGGTGCCAGCGAACGTGCCGTCATCGGGCGACAGCACCGGACCGGCGAAGATGCAGTAGCGCTCCTCGTCGGCCTGCGCCCCGATGAAGTTCTCGAGGTTGCCCCAGATCCCGCCCAGATTGCTGCGGTTGAAGTTGCCGAGCTGAGGCGTGCAATTGGTCACGTGGAAGGTGTCGCCGTTGGCCCGCCGCACCTGCGCGTAGCTGTCGCCGAAGCACACGTCTTCGCGCCGAACAACGTGGCCCTTGTCGAAGGCGCCGTTATCCCTGGTGTAAAAACGGTCAGGAATCTGGAACTTCGCGTCCACGCGAGAATCGATCACCCACTTCTCCTGGTCGTTGGGACCCAACCCGGTGAGCCCACGGCGCGAGTAATCCCTACCGGCCTCGGGGCGTTTCGCCACCGGGCGGCCGTCCACGTTCGAAGCGGTGTAGATCGCCATCCGCCGCTCGCGGTGCAGCACCACCGTGAAGTGCTGATACGGGATCTGGGTGCGGCCGTCCAGCATCGGCGCCACCACGGCCACATCGGTCACCGCGGGGAACGGGGTGGCAACGCCCAGGAACGAGGGGTCGAACCCGGTGCGCGTGGTGTAGTCAGTGTCCACGATCGGCTCCTTCAGCGCCTCCACCGCCGCGGCGCTACCGTCGAACGGCGCCGCCACGGGCGGGAGTTGCGGCGCGATGGCTGCCGGCGCGGCGGCGACCTGCGGCGCAAATACGCCGCCCAGCTCGAGCACGAGCGAACCCAGCACCAGACGTCCCCCGGAGGCCCCGGAATTACCGGTCCCACCGTCGTTGGCCGCGGGAGCGAGCTGCGCTTCGGGAGCGGCCGGGTGCGGTGCCGCGAACGCGGCCGAAAGCACGTCGCCTCTCCCGTCCATCGCCGCCTTCAGCTCGGCGACAAACGCGTTTTCCATATCCACGGCCGCAAGCACGTCGGCGCAGATGCGGCTTACCCTGATGCCGGCGTTCGCAACCCAGTCGACCTCCGAGTCGTCCACGTCGTCGAGGGCGGGGACCGTCTTCCCGCTCTTCAGCACAAACCTTTCCTGGTCGTCCTGCTTGGGAACACCGGCGTGATGCAGCGCCACCACCTGAAAGCTGTCGTTCAGCACCGGCGAGCCGCTGGACCCCTGCGCCGTGTCGCTCTGGTACCACAGCACGTCGGGATCCTTGTCGCTGATGCACCTGTTCTCGCGGATGGCGAACTGGCGGCGCGCGCCGCCGGGGTGCTGGATCACCGTCATCGCCTCGTCCACCAGCAGCTTCCCGCTCTGGGGGATCAGCCGGTGGTAGCCGAAGCGGGACAGCTTCGTGACGCCGTCCTCCGAGACCGGGTCCACCGCCACCAGCGCGTAGTCGAGCGCCTCGTTGTTGTGAAAGAACAGGTCGGGGCGCAGGTGGAATCGGAACGATGCCTCGGGGCGGCCCGCCACGTCGAAGCGGAAGTTGAATTCCGCAAGCGATGGCGCCGCCTCGTCGGCCAAGCCGAACACATGGTGGTTGGTCAGCAGCAGCCGCGGAGAGACCATGAACCCGGTGGCGCAGCCGCGCTCGTGCCCCGAGTCCGCCCGAATGCTGATGCGGCACACGGGATGGGCGGCGAGCAGCGCGCGCTCGAGGTAGAACTCGTCGAGCAGGTCGTTGGTGCCCAGCAGGCGCTCGAACTCGGCCTTGGACGGATGGGCACCGCCGCGCGGGAGGAACGCAGCCCGGTTGGCCAGCACCTCGGCGGTGACGTCGCGCGGCTGCTCGGGGATGAAATCGAGCCTTCTCTTCTCCAGCACGCCCTCGGGGAGCGTTTGCGCCCGCCGAATGCCGTCGCGCGCGATCCGGGCGGAATTCTTCATGTTGGGGGCCTCATCGGAGGGCATGAAAAGGAACGGCGTGGCGCCGCGGGATCGCTGATTAGTTGGCCAGAAGGGCAAGATTTTCTCGCCCGACGATGTTGCCCGGGCGAACCTCCAAGATAATGGCGTGGCAGGGTCGGAGGTAGAACAAAAATCGGGAGAGATCGCGGTCGCGAATCTCCCCCTGTATCGACCCTATATAGCCCGTACCTCCGTACCTCCGTACCTCCGTACCTCCGTACCTCCGTACCTCCGTACCTCCGTACCTCCGTACCTCCGTACCTCCGTACCTCCGTACCTCCGTACCTCCGTACCTCCGCACCCAGTCCTCAGTTCGCCCCCGCCGCCGCCATCCGTCCGTACTGCGCGGCCTCGACCACCCGGTCGCTCACGGCGCGGCGGAGCGACTGCATGCGGTTGTTGCCCTCGGTGTCGTAGGTACGGTTGGTGAGCAGCACCACCCAGGTGCCCAGGTCGGGGTCGATCCAGATGGAGGTGCCCGTGTAGCCGGTGTGGCCGAACGAGTTGGTGCTCACCCGGCTGCCGAACATGCTGTTCCCCGGCGAGCCCGGCGTGTCCCACCCCAGGGCGCGGGTGCCGGTGCCCGGCTGGCGCTGGGTGAACTGGCGAATGGTGGAGGCGCGCAGCACGCGCACCCCGTCCAGCTCGCCGCCGCTGGCCAGCATCCCCGCGAAGCGCGCCAGGTCGTGCACGGTGGAAAAGAGCCCCGCGTTCCCCGAGATGCCGCCCAGCCGCCGGGCGATGGGGTCGTGCACGTGCCCGCGGAAGGGGTCGCCCATCTCGCGCGAGGTGGGGGCGCAGCGGCCGCACCCCTCGCCAGGCCAGTAGGTGGTGCTGCGCATGCGCAGCGGGCCGTACACACGGCGGTCCAGCAGCCGGTACAGCGGCTCGCCCGCGGCGCGCTCGGCGGCGGCGTACAGCACCACCATGCTCAGGTCCGAGTAGCTCACCCGCATCCCCGGCGACGAGCGCAGCGGGGTGGCCAGCACGTAGCGCAGCGCCTGCTCGGGGCTCATCCCGCTGGGCACGTCCACGCCGTCCGGCAGCCCCGAGGTGTGGGTGAGCAGGTGGCGGATGGTGACCCGCTCCTTCCCCATCCCCGAGAACTCGGGGAGGTACATCGCGACCGGGTCGTCCAGGCGGACCTTTCCGTCTTCCACCAGCAGCATCACGGCCGTGGTGGTGCCCACCACCTTGGTGAGCGACGCCAGGTCATAGACGGTGCGGTCGGGGTCCACCTGCACGGCGTCCGCGCCGCGGCCCACGTTCCCCAGCCCTTCCTCGAGCACGACGCGCGAGCCGCGCCCGATGGCCAGCGCCGCGCCGGGGAAGGCGCCGCGTTGCATGTCGGTCCACACCTCTTCCTCGGCGTGGATCAGCGCCGTGGCGCTCATGCCCACCGACGCGGCGGGCGTGAGGTCGTGCGACGGGGCGTTGCCGCCACGGTTCCCCGGGGGCGGAACGGGCACGCGCGCGGAGTCGGTTCCCGGCATGGCGTGCAGAGACGCCGCCAGGAGCAGGGCGGTGATGGACATGGGCCTGCTGCGGGGTTTTGGGAACTACGGTGTGGGGGAATTCTAGAATAGTCCATGGCCCGATCCCTGTCAACCACCTCGACTTAGAAGGATCTTGACCGTCCCCCGCGAAGGACGATCATGCACGCGCCGCGCCGCTCTTCGCCATCTGGACGCCGCACACATGCACCGCGGATCAATGTGCGGCTATTGCAGTTGTTAAGACATTGATTCACATACACTTCCACGGAGCCGCCCAATCGGATCGCCGTAATACGCCCGGGTATTCGATCCGGATCGCCGGCCAGCATCACCCGGGCGGGCTAATCGGATGCTAACCGGGGCGGTGCGGCCGGGCCGGCGTGATCGGGAGACGCGCCGGTCAACCGCTGGCAGAAACGCAAGGGCTGGTTCGTTCCGCTGGAAACAGACGATGGATGACGATCACCGGACCCGGGAGGCGCGCATGAGCATCCGCAAGCCGTCGCAGGTGCTGGAGTTCAACGTCGCGGCCGAGATCAACGTCACGCCGATGATCGACGTGATGCTGGTGCTGCTCATCATCTTCATGGTGGTGACGCCGGCGATGGCCGGGGCCGTGCTCCCCACCGCGAGCCACGCCGAGTACGAGCCCGAGAAGCACCCCACCCTCATCATCGACGCGGCGGGCCGGATGAAGCTGGACGCGAACCGCCGGACCGTGGCCGTGGACGAGCGGACCCTGCGCGCCCAGCTGGCCTCCACCTACGCCGCGCGCCTGAACGACCACGTGCTGTACCTGAAGGCCGACCGCAACCTGGAATACACGCGCGTGCTCTCGGCGCTCGAAACCGCGGGTTCGGCCGGCGTGACGCGTGTGGCCGCCATCACCGAATCACCGCGGCGCGGCCCGCACCGCTGACCGTCCTTCTTTTCTTCAATCCTTCATCACCGAACCACGGGAGGCGCGCATGGCGATGGGTGTATCGGGCCGCAAGGGCGGCATGGCGGCGGACATCAACGTGACGCCGATGATCGACGTGCTGCTGGTGCTGCTGATCATCTTCATGGTGGTGCAGCAGGGGCTGCAGAAGGGGCTGTCCATGCAGGTGCCGCCGCCGAAGGATCCCGCGCAGCCCAGCCCTCCGAACCCGCCGGAGACGATCGTGCTGGAGGTGCTACCGGGCGGGCGCTACGCCATCAACACGCAGCCGGTTGGCGCCGAGGGGCTGCAGGCCGCCGTGGCGCGCGTGTTCGCCAACCGCCCGCGCAAGGTCCTGTTCGTGAAGGCCGGCGAAGGCCTCACCTACGGCGACGTGACGACCGCGGTGGACGCGAGCCGCGCGGCCGGCGTGACTGTGGTCGGCCTGGTGCCGCGCACCAGCTGAGCGCCTCCACCACCGGAGAGTGGACTCGGGAAAACGGTCGAGCGTGAACACCTGGTATCGCGTCACCCTCCCCCCAGGCTGTTTTGGGGGGAGGGCCGGGGAGGGGGGCCGCGGCGCCGGGGAACCGCACCGCCGCATCTCCGCGCACCGGCTGTCCCCTGTCCCCCAACGATGTCCCCCAACGATTTGCCCAACCTCTTGCCACCACGCACCGGCGAGCCCATACTGTCGAACTGATTGGGGGCCGCCGCTCCGTGAGCCTCACGGGCGGCGGCCTTTTCGTTTGATGGCGCGGGGAACGATCCCCGCGCCGCCCCCACCGGCACCACTTCAACTCGATGCTGAAGTTCTTCCGGCGCTTCTCGCTCACCCAGTGGATCTTCATCGGGATGGCCACGGGCATCGTGCTCGGGTACTTCTTTCCCGACAGCGAGCGCGCGATCCACGGCGGGTGGTCGGCGAGCGACCTGAAGCTGCTCTCCGACCTGTTCGTGCGCGGGATCAAGATGATCATCGCGCCGATCCTCTTCTCCACGCTGGTGATGGGGATCGCCGGGCACGGGGACGACCTGAAGAAGGTGGGCCGCCTGGCCTTCCGCTCCATTCTCTACTTCGAGATCGTCACCACGGTGGCGCTCGCGGTGGGGCTGCTGGCGGTCAACCTGTCGCGCCCGGGCGACAGCCCGCGGCTGACGGCCGCCATCCAGGCCGCGGAACGCTCCGGCGCCCCTCCCGTGCTGGCCAAGCCCATGAGCTTCGCCGACCACGTGCGCGAGGTGGTGCCCACCAGCTTCATCGACGCGCTGGCGCACAACAACGTCCTCCAGATCGTCTTCTTCTCCATCCTCTTCGCGGTGGCGCTCACGCAGGTGAGGGGGCGGGCCAAGGAGGCCCTCCTGGGGTTCTGCGAGGGGCTGGCGGAGACGATGTTCAAGCTGGTGGGGATCATCATGCGCTTCGTCCCCGTCGGCGTGGGCGCCGCGCTGGCGGTGACGGTGGCGCACAGCGGGCTGCAGGTGCTCCTCCCGCTGCTGAAGCTGGTGGTCACGCTCTGGGTGGCGCTGATCGTGTTCGTGCTGGTGGCGCTGGTCCCCATCGCGCTGGTGGCGCGGGTGCCGCTGCGCGGCTTCATCAAGCACGTGCGCGAGCCGGCCATCATCGCCTTCTCCACCACCTCGTCCGACGCCGCGCTCCCCCTGGCCATGCAGCGGATGGAGGCGTTCGGGGTGCCGCGGCGGATCGTGGCGTTCGTGATGCCCACCGGGTACTCGTTCAACCTGGACGGGACCACGCTGTACCTGGCGCTCGCCTCGGTGTTCGTGGGGCAGGCGTCGGGGCACGAGATGTCGATCGGCACGCAGCTGGCCATGATGGCCACGCTGATGCTCACCAGCAAGGGCGTGGCCGCGGTGCCGCGTGCCTCGCTGGTGATCCTGTCGGGTACGCTCGCCGCCTTCGGCCTTCCCCTGGCCGCGATCACGGTGATCCTGGCCGTGGACGAGCTGATGGACATGGGGCGCACCACGGTGAACCTGGTGGGGAACTGCCTGGCCACCTGCGTGATGGCGCGCTGGGAGGGCGAGTTCACCCCGGGCGTTCCCGCCGGCCCCGCCGAGCGCACCGACGTGGAGCTGGTGGCGTCGGAGGAGCGTGCCGTGGGACAACCGCACCCGCACGGCCACCGTCCGACCACCGGGCCGCCCGAGGCCGCGGCCGACTGAACGCGCGCGGCCCCGGCTCCGCCGCCCTGATGGAACCCGCGCGGCGGCGGGCCGGTACACGGCGCGCGGAGGCCCCTTTCACGCCGTCCGTGGCCCCGCGCCGTTGCGGCGCCCGCGGCACGGGGCGTAGTTTCGCGGCGATCCCGGCGGGAAGCTTGCCCGCCGGTGCGTGTTTTTCGGGGGATCCCCTCCCCCGCCGTCCCCTTCTCCCTTGACCCATGAACGCACTCTTCCGCAGGAAGCCGATCAGCGAGCTCCGCAGCGACCACGCCGAGCCCGGCGCCGAAGGCGGCACCGAGGGCGGGCTGCGGCGCACGCTGGGCGTGTGGCAGCTCACCGCGCTGGGGATCGGCGCCATCATCGGCGCGGGGATCTTCTCGGGGGCGGGCACGGCCGTGTCGGGCGGGCCCAACCACCCGGGCGCGGGGCCGGGGCTGGTGGTGAGCTACATCCTGGTGGCCATCGCCTGCGGCTTCGCGGCGCTGTGCTACGCCGAGTTCGCCTCGCTGATCCCGCAGGCGGGGAGCGCGTACACCTACGCCTACGCCACGCTGGGCGAGCTGATCGCCTGGATCATCGGGTGGGACCTGATCATCGAGTACGCGGTGGGGAACATCGCCGTGGCGGTGAGCTGGTCTGCGTACTTCGTCACCCTCCTCTCCGGCTTCGGCATCCACATGCCGTCGTGGCTGGCCACCGACCCGCGCACGGCGTTCCAGGGGTTCCAGGCGGTGCAGGCCGCGCCGGGCACCACCGACGCCACGATGCTCGAGGCGGCGCACGCCTGGCAGACGGCGCCGCACCTGTTCGGCTTTCCGGTGATCATCAACCTGCCGGCGGTGCTGATCGTGGCGCTGATCACCTGGATCCTGGTGATCGGCATCCGCGAGAGCGCGTGGGCCAACACCGTGATGGTGATCCTGAAGCTGGCGATCCTCTTCTTCTTCATCGCCATCGGCTCGTTCTGGGTGAAGCCGGCCAACTGGCACCCGTTCATGCCCAACGGGTGGAACGGCGTGTTCGCGGGCGCGGCGCTCATCTTCTTCGCCTACATCGGCTTCGACGCGGTGAGCACCGCGGCCGAGGAGGCCAGGGACCCGCAGCGCGACATGCCCCGGGCGATGATCATGTCGCTGGTGGTCACCTCCGTCATCTACATCGTGGTGACGCTGGTGATGACGGGGCTGGTGCCGTGGAACAGCCACGGCAGCGCCGACCCGCTGGCCGCGGCGTTCACCGAGCGCGGCTACCACTGGGCCGCGGGGATCATCTCGTTCGGCGCCATCATCGCCATGGCCAGCGTGCTGCTGGTGTTCCAGATGGGCCAGCCGCGCATCTTCTACTCCATGGCGCGCGACGGGCTGCTCCCGCCATTCGCCGCGAAGCTCCATCCGAAGTACCGCACGCCCCACGTCACCACCATCCTGACGGGCGCGTTCGTGGCGTTCTTCGCGGCGTTCGCCAACATCAACGAGGTGATCGAGCTCACCAACATCGGCACGCTGTTCGCCTTCGTGCTGGTGGCGGTGGGGGTGATGGTGCTGCGCTGGCGCGAGCCGGAGCGCCACCGCCCGTTCCGCACGCCCGCGGTGTGGATCGTGGCGCCGGCGGCCATCCTGTCGTGCGGCTTCCTGATGTACCAGCTGCCGCGGGTCACCTGGGAGCGGTTCATCATCTGGCTGATCGTGGGCCTGGTCTTCTACTTCGCCTACGGCTTCTGGAAGAGCTCGCTGCGAGGCCGCCCCGCCGCCGACAGCTGATCGCCGCTGGACTCTCACGACGAAGCGCCCCTCCCGAGCCACGGGAGGGGCGCTGCTTCGTTCCGGCGAGTGGAGCCGCCGTGCGTCAGGGGCTGCAGCAGGTCTCGTACAGGGTCTGCCGCGTGAGGCAGATCGTGCCGGTGATCGCGCTGGGCGCCATCGGCTTGCCGTCGGTCTCGAACGTGGCGACCCGCAGGTCGGCCACGTCCAGCGTCAGCTTTGGCATTTCTATCTCCAGGGTGAGATGGGAGCCAGGGTACAACCGGGGTTGAGTGGGTCGCCGGCCAGGTGGTGCGGTGTGCCGCCCCGGTCCATGGGACTCCGCGAACCGGCCACGGAGCGCCGCGCCCTGGCCCTGGCGACGTGCGGCACCTGATCACAATGCGGACCAAATTGTCAGCGTGTCTGACAAATTCAATTCAAGTTGTTGTCATCGAACGTGATACCCACTCTGCGACCACCTTCGTGAGCAGATCGCAACCCGCGGGTCGCGGCGGTTGATGGGGTAAAGCTGGTACAGCCGAGTCCGACGGGTCCCAAACTTCTGTCGGGATCCGCGTGTCAACCAAACAGACGCGGAGACATCCGGGGTTTCTGGTTCGACCGCGCGCTTCCGCTGATTCGGTGGCCGTTCATTCGAGCCCTGACGCGCCGCCGCGTGAACACGAAGCGCCCCTCCCCAGCCTTGGGAGGGGCGCGTCGTCGACGTCCCGTGGGGCCGCCGGACGTCAGGGGGTGCAGCAGTCGCGCGTGAGAACGGTCTTGCAATAGGGACAGGTGAACCCCGAAAGGTGCGCCGCCACCGTCCCGCGCTCTTCGCCCTCCGCCTCGGTCTCGAACGAGGTGACCACCAGATCCTCGATCGTCATCGCCAGCTTCTTCATCGGATTTCTCCTGTGTAGGGATGAGCCGCAGTTTCATGCATTCTACTTCCGACACACAGTGCAAGGGAAGATCTGGCAAGCGGGCGATTTCACGCGCAATGCGCCACCGCATTCCGGCGGGCGCTGAGGGTGAGCATGAGAGCGGCGGGAGCTTGGCGCGGAGGCGGCGCGGGGGCGCGGAGGCCGGCGAACGTTGATGGGTCAAATCAACGTCAGTCTGCCGGTGGAGACGAAGCCGCGGCAGGTAATGCTCCAGCCGGTCTCCGGATGCGGGGGCCTCATCCGTGTGGCGCCACCATTTACCAGTCCGGCAGCAGCTTGAAAAGGCCAATGTCGAGCTCACGGCGTGCAGCAGGTGTTCACCTTGGTCGGGCACGTCTTGCAGGTGTACGCCGCGCCGGAGATCATCCCCGCCTCCAGCAGCTCGAGCTCGTAATCCCTGCGCTCGACCTCGAACGTCGCCACGGCAAGCTCCTCCACGGCCAGCTTCATCTTCTTCTGCATCGCTCCGTCTCCCGCGTGTGGATTGATGGGTAAACAGCAGGGACGCTCATCCTAAGACGACCAGATCCGGAAGGAAAGTGATTTGCGCCTGGACGCAGAGGCCGGGCGCTTCGGCCAACCCGCCTTTGCGGCGCTCCGGCCGACTTCGTTCACCTCCGCCCCATCACGTTCACGCAGTAGACAATGTCGCGCGCAGTATTCCCGCCGGATGGAGTGCAAGAAGTTCACAACGAAAACGCGTGGCTTTCCCCGGTCGAAGGAGGGCAAAACTCGCGTCCTCCGTGTACTTTCACGCCCCTCTCCCGCCGCCGTATCCAAGTGGACAAGTGCACGCACGCGGTGCAATGAACTTATACATCGTAGACACGCCCCACTTAAGTCCAAGTGCCGGAAGGGAGAGGGTTTGCAAAGTCAGCGGAGTGCACGTGAGGGTGGGTTGCTTCGGAAATTATTCGGTATTACCCTTGCCATGAAGGAGCTACCAAGAGGCCACCGTACGCACGGTGAACGTTTCCAGAGAGGCCAACTTGAGCACATCGGTCGCCCACGACCTGACCCGGCTGAAGCAGGAGCTGGAGAAGCGGTTCGGAAGCGCGGTCCGCCCCCTCCACGCCACGGAGGAGGTGCGCCCGGGCTTCCGCACCGGCGTGCGCGCGCTGGACCAGCTCCTTCCCGCCGGGGTGCCGCGCGGCGCGCTGACGCTGTGGGCCGGCGAGGAGACGTCGGGGCGCACCGCCGCCGTGCGCGCGCTGGTGGAGGCCGCCTGCGCGCACACGCTGGCCGCCGTGGTCGACGCCACCCGCACGCTGGACCCCGCCGCCTGGTGCGGCCCGCACGGCCACGCCGCGCCCGGGCTGTGGGTGGCGCGCCCCCCCACGGCCGACGGGGTGATGGAGGGCGCCTGGGTAGCCGAGGCGCTGCTGCGCACGGGCGCCTTCGGCCTGGTGGTGCTCGACGGCCCCGCGCCCGAGCCCACCGAGGCGCACCGGCTGCGCGCGCTGGCCCGCGAGACCGACACCGCGCTCCTGGTCTCCACGCCGTCGGCCCAGACGGGGTGGAAGGCCGACGTGCGGCTGGAGTTCCGCCGCGGCGGGCAGGGCGCGGGGCTGGGCACCGGCGGGCGCTACCGCCGCGGCGCGGGGGTGCGCCTGGCGCGCGGCACCGGCGCGCGCACGGGGGAGCGGACGGTGGAGCTGGTGCACCGCCCCGCCAGCCTGCTGAACACCGCGCCGTGGACGGCCGACCGGCGCGCCGCCGCCCGCCGCTGAGGCCCATCGTGGACGCGCCCGCGGGCCGCCGCATCGCCTGCATCCGCCTTCCCGCCGCGGCGGCGGAGACGTTCGGCCCTGGCGAGCGCGCGGCGCTGGCGGGCGCCCTGCTGCGCGCCGCCCCGCGCGTGACCCCCGTGCGCGGCCACCCGCGCGCGCTGTGGGCCGACGCCGGCGGGATGGAGCGCCGCGGCGGCGACGCGGCCGTCGCCCGCGCGCTGGCCGATGCCGCGCGCGAGGCGGGCGTGACGGCGCGCGTG
>DASSJS010000506.1:0-7728 GCA_035691085.1 Longimicrobium sp. | reverse complement strand
GACCACCGGCAACGACCTTGTGGGCGGCACGCGGGGGCTGAGCGTGGCCGCGATGGTGCTGGCGGTGGCGGTCCCGGCCTCGGCCTGGGCGATGACGCGACTCTTGAAGACGCCGGTGGGGGTGACGACTCATGCGCATTGATCTGTGGAAGCTCCCGGCGCTCGCGCTGGCGGTGGCGGCGCTCGCCGCCCCGCCCGGGGCGGGCGCGCAGGCGGCACCGCCTCCCGCGGAAGCGGTCCCCGCCCGGGCACCCGCCGCGCCGGCCGCCCCCGTGGCGCCGGTGAAGGTGACGCAGGGGAGCAAGCTCTCGCTGAACGGGGTGACCGTGGCCCGCGGCGAGGTGGTGGACGGCGACGTGGTGGCCCCGTTCGGCAACGTGCGGGTGGAGGGCGAGGTCACCGGCGACGTGATCGTGGGGAAGGGTGACCTGGTGCTGGTGCCCGGCGCGGTGATCCGCGGCGACGCGGTGGTGAACGGCGGCGGCAGGCTGCTGAACCAGGGCGGCCGGGTGCTGGGCGAGATGCGGGTGAACAGCGACGAGGACGAGGCCCGCGAGGCCGCCGCCGCGGCCGACGACCACCCGGTGCGCGGCTCGTCGTACGCGGCCGACAACGTGCGCATCCACCGGCACGGCTGGTGGGGGAGCATGCAGGACGGCTTCGAGGGGCTGATCTCCACCCTCACCTTCGCGCTGATCCTGTGCGGGCTGGGCGCGGCGCTGGTGTTCTACGCGCTCCCGCAACTCGACCGGGTGACACACGTGGTGCGCACCGACGCGGCCCGCTCGGCCGGGCTGGGGGTGGCGGCCATGTTCCTGGTGATCCCCGCCTTCCTGCTCGCCTGCGTGCTGCTGGTGATCACCATCATCGGCATCCCGGTGCTGGTGCTGTTCGCGCCGCTGTACTGGGTGGCGCTGGGCGCGGCGTGGCTGTACGGGGTGATCGCGGTGGCGCAGGTGATCGGCGAGCGCACGGCCGAGCAGAGCGGCAGCTTCACCGCCATCCGCCGCAACGCCTACACCTACGTGTTCACCGGGGTGGGGCTGCTGCTGGCGCCGCTGGTGGTGGGCAACCTGCTCAAGCTCACCGGCTTCCTGGGGTGGCTGGGCACGCTGGTGAACGGCCTGGGATGGACGCTTCTGTTCGTGGCCGGGCTGGTGGGCTTCGGCGCGGTGGCCTTCACCCGCGGCGGCACGCGCGCCGGGTGGCCGTGGAAGGTGCCCCCCGCGCGAGCCTACGACCCGATCTTCGACGACGAGCCCTTCGTGGAGCGACCCGCGCCCGAGGCGCACGTCTGACCGGGGCTCACTGAAACGGACGTTTCCGTTACATTCCATGCGCCGGCGGGGCGTTTCGCCGGCGCGACGGACGCGAAAGACCCTGCACACCGGCGTGGCCGTACCCCACCCGACCTGGAGACACGAAGATGATCGGCGGATTGCTGAAACTGATCGGCGGGCTGGTGGTGGGGCTGGTGCTGCTGGGGATTGCGATCGCGGTCCTGGGCATGATCTTCGGCGTGGCGATCGGGATCCTGGGGCTGATCATCAAGCTCCTCCCCTTCCTGCTGATCGGCTGGATCGTCCTGAGGATCGCCCGCGGCGGCGACCGCCACCGCCAGCGCATCCGCTACTGAGCGATGCAGCCGCGGCCGGACCGCGGATCGAGCGATGATGAACGGGTGCCGCCTCGGCGAGAGAGGCGGCACCCGTTTTCGTTCGGCCGGGGATCGCGCCGGCGGCGACCATCACCCCGCCGCGATATCCGCCGCGACGAACGTCTCTCCGTCCGCCGTCACCCCGCCGCGATCGCAGCGCCCGCGCCGGCTTCCACGCGCTCGGCGATGCGCCCGGCGACCGTGCGCAGCGCCTCGGCGGCGGGGGAGTGGGGATCGCCCACGGTGATGGGGACGCCGGCGTCGCCGCCCTCGCGCACGCGCACCTCGATGGGCACCTCGCCCAGCAGTTCCAGCCCGGTCTCCATCGCCAGCCGCTGCCCGCCCGCGCGCCCGAAGATCTCGTAGCGCTCGCCGCAGCAGGGGCAGATGAAGCCCGACATGTTCTCCACGATCCCCAGCACGCGGGTGTTCACCTTCTCGAACATCCGGATGCCGCGCAGCACGTCGCCCGTGGCCACGTCCTGCGGGGTGGTGACCATCACCACGCCGTCCACGCGGATGTTCTGCACCAGCGAGAGCTGCGCGTCGCCGGTGCCGGGGGGCATGTCCACCACCATCCAGTCCAGCTCGCCCCACTCCACCTGCTCCAGGAACTGCTTGAGGATGCCGGCGATCATGGGGCCGCGCATGATGGCGGCCTGCCCGGGGTCCAGCAGCAGCCCCAGGCTCATGATCTTCACCCCGTGCGCCTCGAGCGGCTCGATCTTCTCCGAGCCCTTCTCGCCCAGCACCGCGGGGCGGCGCTGCTCGCCGAACATGGTGGGGATGTTGGGGCCGTACACGTCGGCGTCCAGCACGCCCACGCGGTGGCCGGCCTGCGCCAGCGACACCGCCAGGTTCACCGCCACCGTGCTCTTCCCCACCCCGCCCTTCCCCGAACTGACGGCCACGATGTGCCGCACGCCGGGAAGCGCGTTGGGGTTGGGCGTGGGCGCGGGGACGTTGCCGGGGCCCATCTGCCGCTTCGTCTGCGGCTTGCCCACGGCGGGGAGGGAGATGTCGATCTTCACCTTGGTGACGCCCTCCACCCGCTCGGCGGCGGCGCGGGAGAGGCGCACCAGGGTGCCGGGGTCGTCGGCCTGCAGGGCGAAGCGGAAGCGCACGGTGCCGTCGTCCATCATCCCCAGCTCGCGCACGCGGCCGGAGGAGACCACGTCCTCGCCGGTGGCGGGGTGGGTCACCTGCGTGAGCGCTGCGGCCACGCGGCGCAGCACCTGGTCACGCTCTTCGTTGGTCATCTATGATCCAGAAAGTGCGAAAGTGCGAGAGTCCGAAAGTGCGAGAGTGCTCTACACCGGACGATGGATGGCGTGCGCCGGGCGACGCGCGATCGCGGTCGACTCGATGCTTCGCCGGGAGATCGTTCGGCGCTGAAGGATACAAGAAAGCCGGCGCCCGTGCGAGGCGCCGGCTTTCGTTCGTCCCGCCAGGACTACATCCCCTCGGGCGGCTGCCACAGCTCGAAGCGGTTTCCCTCGGGGTCCATCCCCCAGCCGAAGCGGCCGTACTCGCTGTCGTCCACCTTGTCGTCCACCGTCACGCCGGCGGCGCGGAGCTGGGCCAGCATCGCGTCGAGGTCGCGGACGCGGTAGTTGAGCATGAAGGGCGCGGTGCTGGGCTCGAAGTACTTGGTGTCACCCTTGAACGGCGTCCAGAGCGTCACGCCTTTCGTATCATCGGAGCCCTCGCCCGAGGTGAAGGTGGCGCCGCCCCACTCCTGCACGTCGATCCCGAGGTGCTGCTTGTACCACTCGCCCAGCGCCTTGTGGTCGCGCGCCTTGAAGAACACGCCGCCGATCCCCGTCACCTTCTCCATCCGCCACCTCCCCGGCTGTGTGGGTCAAGGATGCCATCGCGAGCCGCTGGGGAATCCTACTTCGCGGTGTGGGATTTTGCGAGTGAACCCGCGAGCCGTTGCCCAAGGCGCCCAGACCCTTCCCGCGGACGGGAATGCCTCGGAGCATTGTCGGCGCAAGTGTTTTCAGACATATTTGTTTATCCGAACACCCCACCCCTCTCGCACCAGATCCGGGAAAGAAATCTCCTCATGAAGAAACTTGCACTCAACCTGGGCTCCCTGCTCGTGGAGTCGTTCGAAACCGCGATGGACCAGCGGCTTCGCGGCACGGTTGCAGCTTGCTCCGCCGAGATGTCGTGCGCGGCAACGTGCTGGGACCAGGGGTCTTGCGCCCTGATTTGCGACCCTGCGCCAGTCACCCAGGGCTGCTGAGAAGCGACGCCCGCGGCGCGCCTGCCGCCTGACGGTGCGCGAGTGCGGCGGTTCATCCACCGGCCTCCCCTCGCCCGCTGATAAGTCCCCCCGGACGCACGAAGCGCCCGCCCGGCCATGTGCCGGTCGGGCGCTTCTTCATCGGTACGGAGCGATCCAACTCTCGCACTCTCGCACTCTCGCACTCTCGCACTCGCGGTTCAGACCGCCAGGACCTCGCGGACCTCGGGGATGGCGGACTTGATGCGGCGCTCGATGCCCTGCTTGACCGTGATGGTGCTGATCGGGCAGGCGCTGCACGCGCCCACCAGCCGCAGCTGCACCACGCCGTCGTCGAAGCCCACCACCTCCACGTCGCCCCCGTCCTCGCGCAGCGCGGGGCGGATGGTGTCCAGCGCGTCTTCGATCTTTTCGACGATGCTCATGATGTGGCGTGCGGGTGGAAGCGCCTGTGCGCGCGGAATTTACCGCGTCAGATGGGAAAGTTCAACCCGCGTGGCCGCCGCTGCCCCGCGGCACGGGGATGGTAAGGGGCGCGGCCGCCGCGGCGGCACCGTCTCGTGCCGCGAAACACGGGGTGCCGCGACGCGGGGAGCACATCTGGTGGCGAGAGGGGCGACGAGAAAAGGAGTTGCGGGTAGCTTCGCACTCGGCTTCGCCACCCCCGGCGCGCCACCCTGATTTTTCCCTCAAGGAGATCCCAGTGACCGAACTGCACCTCCGTCCCGCGGCTCCCCCGCGCTCCCGCGGCCGCGGGGCTTCCCCGAGCACCGCCGCCCGCCTGGCGCGCACACTTTCTCTCGGCGCCGCGCTTGCCGTGTCGATCGCCGCGTGCTCGGACACCCGCTCGCCCACCGAGGCCTCGCCGCGGGCGCCGCGCGCCACCGGGTTCTGCAGCGGCGTGGTATCGTGGGTGAGCGTCACCGCGCCCAGCTCGATGAACGTGGGCACCAGCGACTACGCCTTTGCCAATGCCACCGACACCAATGGATGCGCGGTATCCGGGGGCTATCACACCACCAGCTGGTATTCGTCCAATGCGAGCGTCGTGTCGGTCTCGCCCTACGGCTACCTGACCGCCAACGCCGCCGGCACCGCCACCATCTACGCCACCGTGGACGGCGTGACCGGCTCCGCCTCGGTGCAGGTGGTGGTGGGCCGCCACCTGGCCACCCTCACGCTGACGCCCAACCCGGGTGCCACCGCGGTGGGGACCAACGCCTACTTCACGGCCACCGGCAAGGACCAGTTCGGCCTGTCGTATCCCACCGGCACCATCACCTGGACCTCGTCCAACCCCGCCGTGGCCACCATCAACTCCTCCACGGGCGTGGCCACCGGCGTCAGCCGGGGGAGCGTGACCATCACCGCCACCTCGGGCTCGGTCACGGCCACCGCGCCGCTGACCATCTTCCCCTACCTTGTCACCAACGCGCCCGACTACGTCTACGAGGGGTCGTTCACCGTCAGCTCGCTGGTGAACCCGCAGGGGACGTACTACTACAGCTGGTACGAACGCGTCTGCACCAACGGCGAGTCGTGCACCGGGTACAGCCTGATCGCGCAGGGATACAACGTGACCAGCGTGACGCGCGTGATGTCGCGCTACGACAGCTCGCGCTACTACAGGGTCGAGCTGCGCGACGCTCCGGGCGGGCCGCAGCTGAACGTGGCGGTGGCGGTCCCGGCCGGCGGGAACGAGATGAACCCCGGCGGCTCGTGCTTCCCGGCGCTGGAGTGCTGACGCACCCCCGCCGCTGACCCGCGCGCCCCCCTGAACCGCCGCGGTTCCGGGGGGCGCGCTGGTTTTGTGGGTGCCGGGTGGTGGCGAGGGGTTGACCGGCTGGGTAGTTTAGGCGGCCTCGGACCATCGAACATCAGGAGACGGGTGATGAATAGCATTCCGCAGGTTCCGCTGCCGGTGAACGAGCCGGTGAAGGGGTACGCGCCCGGCAGCCCCGAGCGCGCCGAGCTGAAGGCCGCGCTCAAGGTGATGGCGGCCGAGCAGATCGAGATCCCGCTGATCATCGGCGGCAAGGAGGTGCGCACCGGCAACACGCACACCTCGGTTGTCCCGCACGACCACGGCCACGTGCTGGCCACGTACCACCTGGCCGGCGAGAACGAGGTGCGGCAGGCGGTGAAGGCCGCGCTCGACGCGCAGCGCGAGTGGGCCGCGTGGCCGTGGGAAGACCGCCTGGCCGTGTTCCTCCGCGCGGCCGACCTGCTGGCCACCAGCTGGCGCCCGGTGATGAACGCGGCAACGATGCTGGGGCAGAGCAAGACCTCGCACCAGGCCGAGATCGACGCGGCGTGCGAGATGATCGACTTCTTCCGCTTCAACGCGGCGTTCGCGCAGAAGCTGTATACCGAGCAGCCGCTGTCGTCCCCCGGGCAGTGGAACCGGCTGGACCACCGCCCGCTGGAGGGCTTCGTCTACGCCGTCACGCCGTTCAACTTCACCTCCATCGCCGGCAACCTGCCGACCGCCCCCGCGATGCTGGGGAACGTGGTGGTGTGGAAGCCCGCGGCCACGGCCATGTACAGCGCGTGGTACATCATGCGGCTGCTGATGGAGGCGGGGCTGCCGCCGGGGGTGATCAACTTCGTCCCCGGCGACCCGGTGGCCACCAGCGGGGTGCTGCTGAACGATCCCAACCTGGCGGGCGTGCACTTCACCGGGTCGACCACGGTGTTCCAGTCGATCTGGAAGACGGTGGGCGAGAACATCGCGAGCTACCGGGGCTATCCGCGCCTGATCGGCGAGACGGGCGGCAAGGACTTCATCCTGGCGCACGCCAGCGCCGATCCGGCCGCGCTGGCCACGGCCATCGTTCGCGGCGGCTACGAGTACCAGGGGCAGAAGTGCAGCGCGGCCAGCCGCATCTACGTTCCCGAGAGCATCTGGCCGGGGGTGAAGGAGCTCACGCTGGGGATGATGGAGAAGATCCGCGTGGGCGACCCGGCCGACTTCCGCAACTTCATGGGCGCGGTGATCGACCGGAAGGCGTTCGACAAGATCACCGGCTACATCAAGCACGCCCAGGCGGCCGACGACGTGGAGATCATCGCGGGCGGCAAGTTCGATGACAGCAAGGGCTACTTCATCGACCCCACGCTGGTGCAGGTGCAGAACAGCGGCTACCAGTTGATGTGCGAGGAGGTGTTCGGCCCGGTCGTTTCCCTCTACGTCTACCCCGACAGCCAGTGGGCCGAGACGCTGAAGGTGATCGACCGCACCACGCCGTACGCACTGACCGGCGGTGTGTTCGCCAACGACCGCGCGGCGCTGGTGGAGGCCGACCGGGCGCTGCGCTTTGCCGCGGGGAACTACTACATCAACGACAAGCCCACGGGCGCGGTGGTGGGCCAGCAGCCGTTCGGCGGCGCGCGGGCCAGCGGGACCAATGACAAGGCGGGGTCGATCCTGAACATGATGCGCTGGATCAGCCCGCGCGCCATCAAGGAGACCTTCGCGCCGCCGCGGAGCTTCGAGTACCCGTTCATGAGCGAGGAGTAGGCGTCCGCGCCTGACGCAACGCCCGTGACGGAGCAACGGAGGGAACGGCGGATCGAGCCGTTCCCTCTGCCTTTTTTCGTCCCCGGGCTCTGATTTTGCCGTTGCGGTTAGATGTAGCCGCCCTCGCGCGCGCCTTCGGAAGCAGCGCGGAGATGCGCCCGCGCGCTCTCCGCGTCGCCGCGATCCCAGCTCTCGACGGCGAGGGTGAGGGGGCGGCAGACGGGATCGGGGAGGGGGTGCTGCTCGGGGTCGAGCATCGCCCGGGCGTGGCCGATGGCGTCGGCATCCTGGCCGTCTGAA
>DASSJS010000505.1:0-13215 GCA_035691085.1 Longimicrobium sp. | reverse complement strand
GAGTCCAAAGAGCAGCAGCGGGAGGCCGGGGATCAGCAGCAGCCACCGCCCACTGGCCCGCCGCGCGCGCGTGGGTCCCGGCTCCGGCTCGGGCCGCGGCCGGATCTCCGGAAGCGAATCGGCGGCGGGCGCGTTCGCCCGCTCCGGCTCGGCCTGGGCCGGCGGCTGCTGCGCACCAGTCGCGGAAGAATCGCGCGGCGGCGTGTCGGCCGGTTTCGGCGCGGCGGCGGGCTGGGCGGGATGGAAGTGCCGGTAGACGCGCACGCCGGCCCATCCACCACCCATGGCCAGCGGGATCGCCACCGCGGCGGCGCGCGCCCACGGCGGCAGGCCGTGGGGCATCAACACCGACGGCCGCTTGCCGTTCTGCGCCACGCCGGCCCGGCGCTTATTCCGCTCCGCCCCGGGCGGGTCGAGGATGGCGTGGATGCGGGCCTGCTCCTCGTCGGACCGCGCCAGGATCGGGGCGACCAGCGTCTTCAGCTCGGCGGGCGTGCGCCCCTCGCCGGCCAGCGCCACCACGCGCTCCACCTGCAGGCGCTGGCGGACGTCCATGGGGACGCCGTGCGCCCGCAGCTCGGCAAGGAGCCGCTCGGCCTGGCTCTGCATCCTTCGCTGGATCCGGCGCGCTTACGCCGCCGCCAGGCCGGCGCGCTCGCGCAGGCGGCGGAGGTCCTCCACCGTCTTGGCCAGCACGGTGAAGGTGGGGGCGGCGCGCTCGGGGTCGCGCCGCGGGTCGATCCCGCGGTCGCGCAGCACGCGCACCCAGGCCAGCAGCTCGGCCGTGGCGGGCGCCTTCTTCAGCGGCAGCTTGCGGATCTCCAGGAACTCCTGCACCGCGGCGGCATCGACCCTCCCCGCGCCGTCGCCGCGGCCCAGCCGCAGCTCCACGATGCGGCGCAGCGCCGCCTCGCCCGGAAAGTCCAGGTGGTAGAACACGCAGCGCCGCAGGAACGCGTCGGGAAGGTTCTTCTCGGAGTTGCTGGTGAGCACCACGATCGGCCGGAACTCGGGGTCGGCCTTCAGCTCGGGGGGAAACTCGCCCGACGCGGCCTCGCGCACCCGGAAGCGCATCTCCACCACCTCGCGCAGCAGGTCGTTGGGCACGTCGCGCGGGGCCTTGTCGATCTCGTCCACCAGCACCACCGAGCGCCGCTTCGGGAGCCCGCGCTCCTCCGGCGGCAGGTACGGCGCGGCCTGCTCGGGGTCCATGGCGCGGAGGATGGCCAGGCCCAGCGCCTGGAACTCCACGTAGCCGCGCACGGGCATGTCGTTGCGCCCCATCTGCGCGTCGCGGAAGTGGCGGAGCGCGTCGTAGTGGTAGAACAGGTCGGTGGCGGCGGTGGTGGTCTTGGTGTCGAACACCAGCGGGTCGCCCAGCCCCAGGTCATACGCCAGCGACCAGGCGAGCTGCGTCTTCCCCGTCCCCGGCTCGCCGGTCAGCAGCAGCGGCTGGCCCAGCGCCAGCGCCACGTTCACGGCGTCGCGCAGCCCAGGCTCGGGCACGTAGTGGGCGGGGTTCTCGTCGTCGTTCCACGCGCGGTAGCGGGGAAGCTCCGCCGGGCCGCGCGCCACCGTGCGGCCGCCCTGGTACAGATCCAGGTCACTCATGCCAGGAAAGTCTTTGGGGGGTGATGGAAACGCTCGGGTGGATGGGAGGCGCCTCTCCCGGGCCGCGATATCTCCCCGGGCGGCTGAAGCCACGGCTACGACTACGGGAAGCCTCGCCAACTGCCGCGAGGCTGTGGCCGCGGCTGCCGTGGCGACGCGGGGAATCTCGGCCCGTGCCGGCCATGTGTGCGCAGACCCTCTGTGGACCGACACGATGCCGACGTTACAGCCTCGCGCTGTTTGCGAGGCTTCCCGTGGTTGTTGCTGCGGCTTCAGCCGCCGGTGCGGAGCCGGTTCCCGGAGCGCTCCGGATGCCCATTCCGAGCGCAGCCGGCAGATCCTTCGGCCGCCGCCATACACCGTTGCGATGCATGAGCTTGCGCGGCGGCGGCGCTCAGGATGACGTCATCCGGGTGACGATGACGGACGAATCGCCGCCGCATCCGGCGTCACCCGAACTCGCCGGACGTGTCCAGGCCGGTGAAGTCGATGCGCTTCAGCAGCTCGCGCAGGTCGTCCTCCAGCTCCTCCATCGGCCGGCGCTCGGTGGCGCCGGAGACGTGGAAGACCTCGGCGGCCAGCTCCCGCGCGCGGGACGATTCATCCACCTGGCAGTGCTTCTCCAGCCAGTCCTCCACGTCTTCCCGGCGCACGGGCTCCAGCTCGGGGAGCAGGATGCGGCGGCAGCCGCCGGGGCGGGGCTCGCACAGGGCCGCCAGCTCGCGCCGCAGCCGCTGCCGGGCGGCCTTGCGGGCGGCGGGGTCCTGCCCGCCGGCGGCAGGGGGGCCGACATAGACCAGCTTGATGATCAGCAGGATCTCGGGGCGCTCGGGGTCGGGCGGGAGCGTGCCCCAGTACTCGTCGAGGTACCAGGCCAGCAGCCGCTCGGTGGCGGCCGTCCAGCGCGTCACCTGCACGTCGTGGTGCAGCACCACCAGCCGCGCGCGGCGAAAGGCGGGGAGCGCGGTGACGGCCGCGGCGCTCAGGTCGCCGTCCATGTAGCCGTCGTCGAACTCGTCCATCAGCAGCCGGGGAAGACGCCGCTGCATCTCGGCGAAGGTGCCGCCCTCGGGCCAGCGCGGCTCGTGGTCGGCCACGCGCGCGTCCTCGCCGGGCCAGGCGCGCTCGGCCACCCGCCGCAGCCGCGTGGCCAGCAGCCGCTCCACGAAGCTCTCGTGCCCCTCGCCCTTGTCGCCCCACAGCACGCAGGCGTGCACGGCGCCGCGGTGGTCGCGCAGCCCCGCCGTGTAGAAGTTGGCGAAGTCGGCCTCCTGGCTGTACCGGTCGCACAGCTTGGCCACGAACTGCGGGATCACCGCCGGGGCGCGCCGGCGCGGCACGAACTCGTCGGTGGCGGCCGCCAGGTCGTCGCGCAGCTGGTCGGCGAAATCCTCGGCGGTTCTGAAGGTGCGGTAGAAGGCGCGCTCCGGGCCGCTCTCCAGCCGCTCGCGCAGCTCCGTCACCCGGCGCACCTGCTCCGGATCGGCCTCGGGCGGCGGCGGGCGGTCGCAGAAGTACAGGAGGATGCGCCGGACCTGCCCGTCGCGGTACAGCTCCCGGGCGCGCGCCAGCTCGGCGAAGGTGCCGCCGGGGTACTCCTCGCCGGTTTCGGGATCGAAGGTGCCGGTGGGGGTGCCCGCCCTCCACCAGAACACGCCCACGAACAGGTCGATGTCGTCGAAGCGGACGTTGTCGAAGATGGCGGTCTGCGGCGGGCGCCAGTCGGGCGTGTCGTAGTTCTCCCACATCAGCACGTCCACCCGCAGCTCGTCACCCACGCCGCGGTGGAAGTGGTCCACCACGGGCGGCACGCGGGCGCGCTCGGCCGACACGTCCCCCGAGCCGCCCACGAACAGCCGCAGCAGCAGCGTGCGGCGGGCGCTCCGGAGCGCGTCCTTTTGCGCGCGGACCCGCGCTGGGCTTGCGAGCGGCATTGGAAAAGTGTGCGGGGATGATGCGGGCAGACCGGCCGGGCGGTGGGTACCGTGCTGGATGTACAACGCGGAGGGAGGCGAGCGGACGGAGGGGTTCCGCGCCCCGATGGCGGCAAGAGCGCCGCCCTAAGCGTTACACTTTCCGCAAACCTCTGTCAAGCCGCCGCCCGGCTCACGGAAGCTGAACCAGCGCCCTGCGCTCGTGGATGATGCCGCCGCGGTGAACGAGGGACGTCGACGGTGCCGCTTCAAGGAACAGGCATGTCTCGCACCTGTCGCGCGACCTGGGCGCCCGAATCAGATAAGCCGATACAACGCATATGGATAGAGAGACCTCAACGGATTCGCGGCTGAGGATCCCGGGGATGCGATCAGGGCACGAAAGGGACAGATCGCGGCGGATCTGCCCCAGTACGGGCCATGGAGATCGATCAAGATTGTCCCTTCCCGCGCGATGCCGCCCCTGCAGCCTCGCGCAGTTTGCGAGGCTTCGTGCCCTGCCTGGCCGGCGGGTTCACCCAGCCTCGCGGAGCCTTCTCCGGCGCCGGACCCGCCGTGGCAGGCGCGCGCATGCCCCTTGCCGCTCACGCGCCGCATGCGATTCGGCGCGCTGATCCCACCGCCTCCGGCTCCATCACCCGGCTACCTCTGGCCACGCTGGATCTGGCTGCGGGCGCTAGGGGTGATCTTCTTCTCGGCGTTCTACTCGTTCGCCTTCCAGCTGCACGGGCTGATCGGGCCGCGCGGCATCCTTCCCGCGGGCGAATACCTGCGGCAGGTGGCCGGCGTGCTGGGGCCGGTGGAGCGGTACTGGTACGCACCCACGCTGTTCTGGCTGGGCTCCGGCAACGCCGCGCTGACCCTGGTGATCGTGGCGGGGATCGCGGCGTCGCTGCTGCTGGCGGGCAACGTGTGGCCCCGGGCGATGGTGGCCGTCTGCACGGTGCTGTTCCTGTCGTGCGTGTCCGCCCTGCAGGACTTCTCGATGTACCAGTCCGACGGGATGCTGCTGGAGGCGGGGTTCGTCTCGTTCTTCCTGGCGCCGCGCGGCATCCGGCCGGGGCTGGGCGCGGCCACTCCGCCGTCGGCGCTCAGCCTGTTCATGCTGCGCTGGGAGTGGTTCCGGATCTACTTCCTCTCGGGCGTGGTGAAGATCCTGAGCGGCGACCCGCACTGGCGCGGCCTGACCGCCATGGACGAGTACTACCAGAACGGGCCGCTCCCCGCCTGGCCCGGGTGGTACGTGCAGCACTTTTCCCATGGGTACCATGCCGCGACGGTCATCTTCACGCTGGTGGTGGAGTGGATCCTGGTGTGGGCGGTGTTCCTGCCGCGGCGCTTCCGGGTCGCCTGCTTCGCGGTGGTCACGGCGCTGCAGATCGGCATCATCTCCACCGCCAACTACGCGTTCCTCAACTACCTGGTGCTGTGCCTGGGCGTGCTGCTGCTGGATGACGCGGTGTTCGCCCGGCTGCGGCTGCGCGTTCCAGTGGACGTCGAGCCGGCGCCGCGGCGGGCGTGGCGGAAGCGGGTGGAGGCGGGGGTGCTGGGCGTGGCGTGCTACGTGACGGTGGCCGCGTTCCTCCTCCCGTTCATCGGCGGGTCACGGGTGCTGGGCGCGCCCGTGCGGCTGCTGGCGCCGTTCCGCATCGCAAACACCTACGGCCTGTTCGCGGTGATGACCACGGCGCGCTACGAGATCGAATTCCAGGGGAGCCGCGACGGAAAGACGTGGGTGGCGTACCCCTTCCGCTACAAGCCGCAGGACCCGCGGCGGGCGCCGGGGATCTATGCGCCGTACCAGCCGCGGTTCGAATGGAACCTGTGGTTCGCGTCGCTGGGCCCGTGGCAGCAGTCCACCTGGATCGTGGCCGCCCAGCGGCGGCTGATGGAGGGAAGCCCCAGCGTGCTCCGTCTCTTCCGCGACGATCCGTTCCACGGCCGCCCGCCGGCGATGGTGCGCACGGTCTTGTGGCAGTACTGGTTCACGGATTTGCGGACGAAGAGGACGGCGGGGATTTGGTGGCGCCGCCGCGAGCTGGGCCCGTTCACCGGCACGCTCACCCGCGCCGCGGACGGCACGTGGACGCTGGAGAGCGCGCCGGTGCCGCTCGCGCCGCTCAACGTGACCGCGCCGGCGAGGGATTGATCTCCCTCACGGGCGCGGCTTGGTCACGTGAATCACGACTGCGGCGTCACTCTGCTTCATCCTGGGAATCGTGCGCTCTCCACGAGTCTGGGGTTGAGGTGAGGTTGATGTTGATACCAGATCCGCTTGCTCCGTTGACGGGAGGATCGATCGCCATCCCGCCGGAACGGGGGGTCAAGTATAGCTCCTTCAGTCGCTCAGGCTCCTTCAGGGTGACATCGCGGAGTTCTGTCCGAAGTAACGGGACACCGGGATTTGGTTCGGAATACCGGAGTGGTGCCAGATTCCTTCGCGGCGACTGGCACTTCCTGGTGCGCGCCCCGCAGCACGCCGCGAGGGTCACGGCGTTTCGTACATCTCCCGGAACTCCTCGGCCGCGCCCTCATCCTCCCCAACCGGCCCCACTTCCCTGCCGTCGGGCGTGAACAGCCAGAGCCAGTCGTACGAGCCGGCGACCAGGAAGTAGCGGTGCTGCGAGACCAGGAGATGTCCCGCGTACTCGCCCGACCGTACCACCTCCAGGCTGTTCCCCGGCACCACGAACCACTCTCGCCCCGTGGCCACGTCCACCGCGTGCACCGCGCCCGACGTGGCCCATCCCGAGCTGAGGAAATAGATCCGCCGCCCATCGGGCGAGAATCGCGGCGACATGAAGTCGGCCAGCACCTCCCGCGGTGACTCCGACGGCCGGCCGCGAACCAGGACGCGCGCGTTTCTCCCATCCACGCCGATGGTCTTGAGCTCCGTCGCCTGCGTCGCTTCCCCCGCCGCCGCGATCAGCCGGTCCGGCGTTCCGTCCACGTAAGCGATCGTCCGTCCATCCGGCGACAGCCGCGCATCGCGAACCATCCCCGACGGATCGATGCGCCGCCGCGCCGAGCCACCCGCCGGCTGGTAGAAGATGACGCCGTGCTCCACCGTCACGCTCTGCGCGAGCGCCGGCACCGGCCACAGGAGAGAGAAGACCAGCGGAGAGATGAAACGCACGGGCAGGCGGCGGTTGGGGTGACGGGCGCTGGACGAATTCACGTCGCGGTACAATCAAACGACATCGGCCGCGGGCGCGCCGATGGTGAAGAAGATCTTCTCGTGCTCGCTGTACTCCGGATCCTTCCACTCGCCGGTCCGGTGCAGCCGGCCGGCGGCCTCCAGCGCCTTTACGTCGCTGAGCGCCCACCCGGCCGGGAGGTCGCCGACGTCCTTGCCGTTGCACTGGAACCACTGGTACTGGCCGAACGGCAACCAGCCCAGCCAGTCCGTCTCGTACACGATGCTGGCCGTCCCCGCGGCCCGCGCCGCCTGGACGATCCGCTCCCACAGGGTGCGCTGGCGTTCGGTCATGGATCGTTTGTCGGTCAGCCGGTCCGCCGTGGAGCGTCCCCTCTCTCCACGCCACGCACACTCGGCCCCGCGGCGGCGGCGCGCAAGGCCGGTTCGGTGGGATGATACCGACGGGCTGGCGGCGGCGTTTCGGCAGGCGCGGCGCGCAAGACGAGAAGCGGAGGCAGGCGCCTCCGCTTCCGTCGGATCATGGGCCAGAACCAATCCGCCCAGCGCTACAGCGTCTTGATGTAGGCGACCACCGCGGAGCGCTGGGCCGTGTTCAGGCCGGCGAACGCGTCACGCGAGGTTTGCGCCTCGCCGCCGTGCTGCAGGATCGCGTGGCCGATGTTGGGGGCGCGGCCGTCGTGCAGGAACACCTCCATGAAGCGCGCGCCCATCAGCGGCTCGGTGCGGAACTCGGTGTTGGTTGTGTTCCCCAGGCAGATGTCGCCCAGGTTGAACCCCATGTCATGCAGCAGGAAGTCGCTGAACGGGCGCACCGTCTGGTAGCTGAGCGCCGCGCTGGAGCTTGGGCCGGTGGTGAACTCGGGGGTGTGGCACCTGGTGCACCCCATCGAATTGAAGAGCAGCTTTCCCTGCAGCTGCTCTTCGCTGAGCACCGCGGTGGTGGGCGGCGGGGCCAGGAACCGTACGAAGGCGTTGAGGTCGCCCAGGTCCGCGCTGCCCAGCTCGGGCTCGGGCGCCGGGTCCACGTTCGCGGGGATCGAGTCGCTCCCGATGGTGTCGCTGCCGATCCGGTTCTCGGCCAGGAACTGCGGGTTGGTGACCCCGATCTCGTTCAGCATCGCGCCCGCGTTGAAGTGATCGAGGTCGTTGTCGTTCGCCTTGCGGCCGAAACGGCCGACGGCGGTGCCCACCCAGCTCACCCGCCCCGAGATCCCGTCGTTGTTGGCATCGTTGGGGTCGGCCAGCGCCAGGATCGCCGCGTCGGGGATCCCCGCCACCAGCCCGAAGCCGAACAGGTCGGGCGTGCTGCGCGTGCCCGTGTCGTGCGCCACCGTGGGGAACGGCTCCGTGGTGATCCCCGTGAGGTTGGTCAGCCGGAAGGTGGCCGAGTCCTGGTGCACGAAGCCGCCGCGACTCGCCAGCTTGCTGCAGCTCCCGTCCTGCGACAGCCGCGTGAAGTGCCGCTCCAGATCGTCACCCGTGCCGCCGATCACGCCGCCATCCTCGCCGTTCTCGCCGTGGCACTCGCTGCACGAGCTGGCGTTGAAGATCGGCCCCAGCCCGTCGCCCTGCACGAACTGGCGCTGGAACACGGCCTTCCCCCGCGCGAACGCCAGCCGCTCGCTGTCGGTGAGCCCGGGGAGCGGGTCGCCAAGGTTCCCGTTGAACGACGGCAGGAACAGATCGGAGCGGGAGCCGGTGCTCGGTTCGGCGGGCTGCGGCGCGTCGGCGCACGCGGCCAGCAGCAGCACGGGAGCCAGCGTTTACCACGGATCGTACCACGCGACGCATGAATCACCTCCTCCGGTGAACGTGCACCGGCGGCCCGGCGGCGGGTTCCACACCCAGCCGCCCCTCCCGCTTGCCGCCTGTTTACACGGTATTCCCCGGTCAGATTGGAGTCAATGAATTTTATGTCTGTTTATATGTGTGTCCAAATCCGTCGATGTGGGTTCGACCGGGTAGCGCGGATTGTTCACGCTGAAAGAACGCGCGTCAGAACGCGTAGCAGGTTCCGCGGAGGATGACGCGCTCGCCGTCGAGCCGCACCTCGTCCACGGTGTCGATCGCCCACGTGCCGCGCATGGCCCCGGACGCGGGCGGGAGCACCGCGGCGAAAACGTCCTCCTCCAGGTAGCTGCCGACGACCTCTGCCAGCGCCTGGGGATGCTGGGCCAGCGCGTCCAGCGGCGGATAGCCGGCGCGGCCCAGTGCGTCGCCTTCGCCGCCGCTCGTGAGCGCGTCGTCGTCCCTCGACTCCCGCACCCATCGTTCGTACGCGCCGGCGATCGCGGCGAAGAGCGGCGCGCGGCCGATCGCCAGCACGTACGTGGCGGACAGCCGCCCCGCTCGCGCGCTGCTCAGGCTCATCTCCGGGCGCCAGAGATCCCCCGGCGGCCGCTCGCGCCCGTCGATGGACAGCGTCACGGCGAGCAGGGGGGTGGGCGGGGAGGTCATGGAGTGACGTACATCTCACGGAACTCCGCGACCGCTTCTTCGGTCTCGCCGACCGGGCCCACGTCCTTGCCATCGGGGGTGATCAGCCACACCCAATCGTAGGTTCCGGCAACCAGGAAGTACCGGTGCTGCCACACCAGCAGGCTGCCCGCGTACCGGCCGCGGGGCACCACCTCCAGCGAGTTGCCGGGCGCGACGAAGCGCTCGGCGCCCGTGGCCACGTCCACCGCGTGCACGGCGGCCGAGGTCGCCCACGCCGCGCTCAGGAAGTAGAGCGTACGGCCGTCGGGCGAGAACTGCGGCGACTGCAACCCGGCCAGGATCCGCTCCGGCGCCGGGTCGTCGCGCCCGCGCACCAGCATCCGCGCCACGCCCCCGGCCGAAGGGATGATCCAGAGCGAGCCGGCCTCCTCGCGCCCCGACCCCGCGTCTACAGAATCGCCGGGCGTGCCGCGGATGAACGCGATCGTCCGGCCATCTGGCGACAGCCGCGCGTCGCGGTCGCGGCCCGAGCGGGTGATCTGCCGGGGCACCGAGTCGCCCGAGGCGCGGAACCACACCTCGCCGCGCTCGATGGTCACGCTCTGTGCGCCAACACGGGCAGGCAGCCCAAGGGCGAGCGCCAGGAACGGAAGAATGCGAAGCGTCACGTGATCGGGTCGGGCGAGTCGCCGGCGAGGAGGAGCTGCGGCACCTGCGTGAAGGTGTAGCTCTCCGCGCCCGCGTTCCAGTCGAACACCCACACCAGGTCGAAGCGGTCGCCGGGCCAGGTCTGCGGCACGGTGGTATCGTTCCCCACGATCTGGTTGGCGATGGCGGGGATCGCCTCGTGCTGCCAGGCGATCAGCACCACGCCCTCCTGCGCCAGCGCGGCGGAGACCATCTCGCTCTCGTAGCCCTTCAGGTAGCTGCCGTTGATCTGCAGACCCAGCCGCGCGGCGAGCGGCGTCACCGTCTGGGTCGGACGCTCGCTGTGGCTGTGGTGGCCCACGCCCGCGGCGAAGATGGTCTGCGGCGTGGCCAGTTCGGGCGCCTGCAGCGGCCCCCGCGCCGGATCGAACAGGCACGCCAGCGCGCCCGCCCGCTGCCACCCCTGCGCGATCAGCGATTCCGGGTCGGCGTCGCCATCGGCGTTCACGCCCTGCGGCGGCGGGGTGTCGGCCGGCTTCTCGGCGTGGCGGATGACCATGATCTTCGGCGTGCTCATCGATCCCATACCATGAAAGAGAAATGTGGATGAACCACGGGCGATCTACAGATGCGCCGCGCCCGCCCGCCGCACAAGCCCGGAACGCGTGAACGGCGGACGGGATGATGCCACGAGTGTCACCCGCGCGGCGGCGGGGGCGCAAGGGATTCCCTCGGGCGCCGCGATGCGGGCGCGCTCGCGGCCGGCTGCGACGAAACCTTGTAACCGCTTGTTTCGTAACCTGTTTCGTTGACATGGGGATGCGGCGTGGGTAGACTTCGGCTCGGAACGTTTGTATCTCCCCGCCCTGCCGTCCTCCTCTTCGCCACCCCCGAATCGGGACCGCCGTGGACACTCTCTTCCTGGTGTGCGCGATCGTGGGCGGGGTCATCCTGGCCGTCCAGGCCGTGCTCGGGCTCGTGGGCCTGCAGCACGAGATCCACTTCCCCACCCTGCACGGGATGGAAGCGGCCGGCGACGCGCTGAACCTGTTCAGCGTGCGCGCGCTCGCCGCGGGGATCCTCTTCTTCGGATTGACCGGGATGCTGGCGGGGCGAAGCTGGTTCGCCCTTCCCGCGGCGCTCGCGGCGGGAGTCGCCGCCACGGTCGCCGTCGCCGCCGCCACGCGGGCGCTGATGCGCATGGAAAGCGACGGCGCCGTGCAGATCAGCCGCGCCGTGGGCCAGACCGGCGAGGTGTACCTGCGCATCCCCGCCGGGCGCGCCGCGCCGGGGAAGGTGCATGTGACGGTGCAGGGGCGCACGGTGGAGTGCCAGGCCGTCTCCGAGCACGCCCTCGCCTCCGGATCGTCGGTCCTGGTCGTTGACGTAGTCGGCCCCGACCTCGTGGAGGTCATCCCCTCACCCTTTGACGGAGCCCCCGATGCCCCCCTCCGCTAGCCTGTCTCCCGCGCTGATGATCGCCGCCGCCATCCTGGGGCTGGTGTTCAGCTTCGCGCTGTTCGTGGCCGCGCGCTACAAGCGCTGCCCGGCCAACAAGGTGCTGGTGATCTCCGGCAGCTTCACCGGCGACAACGCGGCCAAGTGCATCTCGGGGGGCGGCGCCTTCGTCCTTCCCGTGGTGCAGGAGTACGACTACCTGAGCCTGGAGCCGATCCAGATCGACATCCCGCTCAAGGACGCGCTCAGCTTCGAGAACATCCGGGTGAGCGTGCCCAGCGTGTTCACCGTGGCCATCGGGACGGATGACGTGGTGCGCCAGAACGCCGCCATCCGCCTGCTCAAACTCGACCAGCCGCAGATCAAGCGGCAGGCGCAGGACATCATCTTCGGCCAGCTGCGCCAGGTGATCGCGTCGATGCGGATCGAGGAGATCAACAAGGACCGCGAGACCTTCCTGCACAACATCCTCACCTCGCTCGAGCCGGAGCTGCGCAAGATCGGGCTGGTGCTGCTGAACGTGAACATCACCGACATCAACGACGAGTCGGGGTACATCGAGGCCATCGGCCGAAAGGCCGCCGCCGAGGCGGTGCAGAAGGCCCGCGGCGACGTGGCCGACCAGGAAAAGCTGGGCGAGGTGCGCGTGGCCGAGGCCGAGCGCGAGAAGCAGATCCAGGTGGCCAACGCCAACAAGCTGCGCGAGATCGGCATCCGCGAGGCCAGCCGCGAGCAGGCCATCCGCCTGGCCGAGCTCGACAAGGAGCAGAAGATCGGCGAGCAGACCGCCGCCTACCAGCGCGAGGCGCAGGTGAAGGAGGCCGAGCAGCTCAAGCGCGTGGCCATCGCCACCGCCGAGGCCAAGGCCGTGGCCGGCGAGGCACAGAGCCAGGCGCACATCGTGGCCACCCAGGCGCAGCTGCAGGTGAAGCAGGCCGAGGCGTACGAGATCGGCGAGATCCGCAAGCGCACCGCCGAGGCCGCGGTGCTCGAGGCGCAGAACCGCGCCATGGCCAAGGCCGCGCTGGCCGACGCCGAGCGCGTGGAGGCCGAGCGCCGCGCCGAGCTGGAGGCCCCGGCCAAGGCCGAGAAGGCCCGCACCATCGTGGAGGCCGAGGCCGAGGCCGAGCGCAAGCGCATCCACGCGGTGGCCGAGGCCGCGGCGACGTATGCGAAGCTGGAGGCCGAGGCGCGCGGGCAGTACCAGATCCTGGCCAAGAAGGGCGAGGGTTTGCGTGAGATCGTGGCGGCGGCAGGGGGCGCGCGGGAAGCCTTCCAGCTGCTGATGCTGGAGCACATGGACAAGCTGGCCGAGACCGCGGCCACCGCCATCAGCAACATCAAGTTCGACAAGATCGTGGTGTGGGACGGCGGCGACGGCGCCTCCACCAGCAACTTCCTGCAGAACTTCACCCGCGGCCTGCCCCCGATGATGCAGGTGATCCAGGACATCGGCGGCGTGCAGCTCCCCGAGTTCCTCGGCAAGCTGCAGCCCGAGAGCGATGGCCCGGGCAATCAAGACGACGTGGAGCTGATCACCACCGCTGCTGCCCCCCCGTCGCCGGACGACCGCGAGCGTGACGTCCCCGCCCCCGCGGATGGCGGCGACCGCCGTCAGGCCGAGCGCGGCGCGAGCGTGGCGCAGTAGCGACCAGCTCGACGCACCATCGGCGGTTACGAAAGCGGCGGCACCTCGCGAGGGGTGCCGCCGCTTTCGTTTGCTTCCGCGTGCCCACAGGGCGCGCCTATTTGATCAGTGGGTGAAGAATGGGTACAAGAGCGCAATCAGATGGTCCCAAGCTACTTCGTAGGTGTTCTCTACCAGTATCGGATGGACCTCCACACCCAGGGATGCAAGGAGATGGTGGCGAGCCGTTTCACCCGGCGACGATTGCTCGGTCACAAACGTATAGAAATGCGTGGCACCAACCGTTTTCCCGCTGCTTCGTTGAGCAGCCTTGTAAT
>DASSJS010000504.1:0-4020 GCA_035691085.1 Longimicrobium sp. | reverse complement strand
CTCTATGTGTTCGGGCTGGACTAGCGCGCTCCTGCCGGCAGCCGCCGTGCTCCTCCTCGGATCCGCGGTCGGGGGGTGTGAGCGCGAGACCCGCCGCTTCCGTGAGGCGCCTCCCACCCTCGCGGCGGACGCTTGGGTGCCACACACCCAGCCCCGGCCGGGTGCGCCGGTGCAGGCGGCCGGGCTCAGCGGGAAGTCCGGGCGCGGTCCCTACTCGGAGAACGCGTACGCCGTATCCGAGGGGAAGCGGCTCTTCCGGCAGTTCAACTGCAGCGGCTGCCACGGCCAGGGCGGCGGGGCCATCGGACCGGCGCTGATGGACGGCGCATGGATCTACGGCAGCGCCCCCGACCGCATTTACGCCTCGATCGTGGAAGGCCGCCCCAACGGGATGCCCAGCTTCCGCGGGCGCATCTCCAACACCCAGCTGTGGCAGCTGGTGGCCTACGTCCGCTCCATGAGCGGGCTCACGCCCAGGGACACCTGGTCGCCGCGCTCCGACCACATGCAGGAGGGCCGCCCCGACCGCGCCGCCCGCGCGCAGCGGCAGCTCCCGTGAGCCCCGCGATGCTGCGCCTTCCCGCCTCCTTCCGCCCGCTCGCGGCCGGCGCGTGCATCGCCCTCGCGCTGGCGGCGTGCGGGCATCGCGACCTGTCGGCGGTCGATCCCGCGGGGCCGCAGGCGGGGCGCATCGCCGCGATGACGTGGTACCTGACCATCGTGGGCTCCGCCGTCTTCGTGGTCACCGTCGGCTTCCTCCTCTACGCGCTCTGGCGCGGGCACCGGCGGGTGGAGAACTACTCGGGCGAGGCGGCCGACCGGCACATCCACCGCTGGATCCAGGGGGCGGTCGCGGTCACCACGCTGATCCTGCTGGTCACGCTCATCTACAACTTCACCACCGGGCGGGCGCTGGCCAGCTTCGCCGAGCCCGACGCGCTGGTCATCCGCGTGACAGGCCACCAGTGGTGGTGGCAGGCGCAGTACATCGACCCCGTCCCCAGCAACCGGATCGAGACGGCGAACGAGATCCACATCCCCGTGGGGCGGCGGGTGCGGATCGAGGTGCAGGCGGCGGACGTGATCCACTCGTTCTGGGTGCCCAACCTGCACGGCAAGGTGGACCTGATCCCCGGCTACACCAACACCACCTACTTCCGCGCCGACCGGGCGGGAGTGTACCACGGCCGCTGCGCCGAGTTCTGCGGCCTCCAGCACGCGAAGATGGACTTCCTGGTGATCGCCGACCCGCCGGCCCAGTTCGCCGCGTGGTACCGCAACCAGCTCCGCTCCGCCGCCGCGCCGGCCGACTCGGTGCGGCAGGCGGGGCAGCAGGTGTTCCTGTCCACCCGGTGCGCCATGTGCCACGCCATCCGCGGCACCGAGGCGGGGAGCCGCGTGGGGCCCGACCTGACGCACCTGGCCAGCCGCATCACCATCGCCTCGGGCGTGCTCCCCAACACGCGGGGGCCGCTGGCGGGGTGGGTGCTGGACCCGCAAGCCATCAAGCCCGGCGTGTACATGCCGCCCAACCAGCTGAAGACCGATGAGCTGCACGCGCTGCTCAGCTACCTGCAGAGCCTGAAATGACCGGGAGGGACAGTGGCGAGCACTGAGGCGCACGTGCCGGCGGGGCTCCTGACCCCGGCCGAGCGCGAGCTGATGGAGCGCACCTGGCGCCCGCGCGGAGGGGTGTGGGGGTGGCTGATCGCCACCGACCACAAGTCGATCGCGAAGCGGTACGTGATCACCGCGTTCGTGTTCTTCCTGCTGGGCGGGATCGAGGCGTTCGTGATCCGGCTGCAGCTGGCCCGGCCCGAGAACCACCTCCTCGGCCCGGACCAGTACAACCAGATCTTCACCATGCACGGCACCACCATGATGTTCCTGTTCGGGGTGCCGATCCAGCTGGCGGTGGCGCTGTACCTGGTGCCGCTGATGGTGGGGACGCGCAACGTGGCGTTCCCGCGGCTCAACGCGCTGGGGTACTGGACGTACCTGATCGGCGGGCTCTTCCTGTACGCCGCCTTCTTCCTGAACACCGGCCCCGACGCGGGGTGGTTCGCCTACGTGCCGCTCTCGGGCCCGCAGTTCGGCGCGGGGAAGCGGGTGGACGTGTGGGCGCAGATGGTGACCTTCACCGAGATCGCGGCGCTGACCGCGGCGGTGGAGATCATCGTGACCGTGCTCAAGCAGCGCGCGCCGGGGATGTCGCTCAACCGCATCCCGATCTACGTGTGGTCGGTGCTGGTCACCTCGTTCCTGGTCCTCTTCGCCATGCCGTCGGTGGCCCTGGCCAGCACCGCGATGCTGGCCATGGACCGGCTGGTGGGGACGCACTTCTTCAACCCGGCCGAGGGGGGCGACCCGCTGCTCTGGCAGCACCTGTTCTGGTTCTTCGGGCACCCCGAGGTCTACATCATGTTCCTCCCCGCCACGGGGTACGTGTCGGACATCATCCCCGTCTTCGCGCGGCGGAAGATGGTGGGGCACACGGCGCTGGTGATCTCGCTGGTGGCCACCGGCTTCGTGTCGTTCGGCCTGTGGGTGCACCACATGTTCACCACGGGGCTGCCGCAGCTGGGGCAGAGCTTCTTCACCGGCGCCTCCCTGATGATCGCCATCCCAAGCGGGGTGCAGATCTTCTGCTGGATCGCCACCCTCTGGGCCGGGCGGCCGCGGTTCGACACCCCGCTGCTGTACGTGATCGGCTTCATCGTGCTGTTCGTGTGCGGGGGGATCACGGGGGTGATGATCGCGTCGGTGCCGTTCGACCAGCAGGCGCACGACACCTACTTCATCGTGGCGCACCTCCACTACGTGCAGATGGGCGCCTTCGTCTTCCCGCTCTTCGCGGCCTTCTACTACTGGTTCCCCAAGCTGACCGGGCGGATGCTCTCCGAACGGCTGGGGAAGTGGAACTTCTGGCTCTTCTTCATCGGCGTGAACGTCACCTTCTTCCCCCAGCACTTCCTGGGGCTGATGGGGATGACGCGCCGGGTCTACACCTACCTCCCCGAGACGGGGTGGGGGCCGCTCAACCTGCTCTCCACCGCCGGCGCGGTGATGATCGCGGCGAGCGTGGCCCTGTTCCTGGCCAACGTGGCCCGCAGCCTGGCCGCCGGCGTTCCCGCGGGCGCCGACCCGTGGGGCGCGCACACCCTGGAGTGGGACACCGCCTCGCCGCCGCCGCCGTACAACTTCGCCCACATCCCCGTGGTGGAGGGGCTGTATCCGCTCTGGGAGCGCGCCCCCGGCGCCCCGGTGGTCACCGGGATGGCGCCGGGCCGCCGGCAGGTGCTGGTGACCAGCGTGATGGACGCCGAGCCCGAGTCGCTCTACGAGCACCCGGGGCCCACCATCTGGCCCCTGGTGGTGGCGCTGGCGATCGGGGTCACCTTCATCGCCGGGATCTTCACCCCCTGGGCGTTCCTGATCGGCCCGGCGCTGATGTTCGCGCCGCTGGTGCTGTGGTTCTGGCCGAAGCGGAAGGAGCCGCGCGAGCGCAGCTTCGCGGAGGAGCCCGCATGAGCACGCGCGAGCAGAAGGCCCTCGACGTCAGCGGCCTCCCCACCGTGGTGTTCGGCCCCAAGGCGCTGCTCTGGTGGGGGACGCTGGGGTTCGTCGTGATCGAGGGGTTCACCCTGGTCATCGCGGCCGCCAGCTACCTCTACCTCCGGCAGAACGAGTTCAGCTGGCCGCCCGGGCGCACCCCCAACCCCAGCCTGCTGGTCCCCACCATCAGCGTGGCGGTGCTGCTGGCGGCGATGTACCCGATGTACCGCGCCGACCGCGCGGCGAAGGCGTTCGACAGGGCCGGGGTGATCCGCTGGCTGCTGGCGGGCGTGGCGCTGAGCGGCGTGGCCGTCGTGCTGCGCTGGTGGGACCTGCTGGCGCTGAACGTTCGCTGGGACACGCACGCCTACGGCTCGGCGGCGTGGATGGTGGTGGTGATGCATGCCACGCTGATCGTGCTCGACTTCTTCGAGTGCATGGTGCTGGCGGTCATGTTCATCACCG